>NZ_JBHUMF010000030.1:0-352733 GCF_042684945.1 Bacillus seohaeanensis
TCGTTTAGCTCGCGAAGAAAATAGGAAAATTCCCTAAAGGCGTCCTTGGCCTTTTGGGGATTTTATCTTTTTCAAAGCGAGCTAGCCGCTGGAGCTAGACAATCCGCTTCCCCTGTGGGTCTGAGGTCTTTCCCTTTCCTCTCTTCCGCAACAGGAGTCAAATACCTTTCGTTCCAATCAACTCAGCCGGTTACACTTAGTTTTCCGTTGAGAAACAACAAACTTTACATAACCAGCCTTATTTTAAAATAATTAATAAACCGTTTCTTTAAAGAAAAATCCTGTATCGAGAGGTCTATTTGTAGGTTGAAGCGCCTCTGCTTCTTCTAATAACTGATCTTTTATTTCATCATATTTTTCTGCATCTTCTAAGCATAAATCGATTGCTTTCCGATAAAGTTTTGTAACTTCCACTATATACTGAGGAGATTTTAATATCCCTTCTATTTTAAATGAATCGATACCAGCCTCTATCATTTCTTGAAGTTCATCAATAATGCATACATCATTTGGACTCATGATATGTGTGCCGTTTTCATCTTCAAAAATTGGGTATTTATTGGAGCGTTCCTTATCATGTAAAAACATATTTTGCTTATGGCGTCTATTTTCCACTTCCATTACTTTCCCTTGATATTCAAAATAGTTACCTAGTAGGGAGCGTTTTGATTGGAACATGCAAGACATCCCGTGTACTCCAACCTCAATTTCTACTTCTGCATTTTCCTTCATCTCAATCATTGCATCCATACTGAGTTCTCGTGCTAAAACAGCTCGTGCAGCTCCTTTACGCCCCCAGTAATTACAAGTATACCAATTTGTAGCTGTTGTTTCTGTACTCCAGTGCAGCTTCATATTTGGTGCTACTTCTCGTACAGTCATGAGGACAGCTGGGTCACCAAAAACAATAGCATCCGCACAAGCCTCATCTAAAAATTTGATATAATCGGTAAGTTCTTGCACCTTATCATTGTGAAATATTGCATTCATCGCGACATATACTTTGCGGTTACGTTGATGAGCAATTTCAATTGCTGACTTCACATCTTTTCTAGAAAATTCGCCAGAAAGTCGCAGACCATATCGTTGTTCGCCAATAATAAACGCATCTGCTCCAGCATCTACTAATGGCTCTATGTCTTGAACTGATGTAGGTGTTACGAGTAGTTCAGGTTTCTTCATCTAACCTCACCTCGTCTTTTACTAATTGCAATCCCATCGCCAACAGGAAGAATGTACGTATCAAAGGTTTCATGGTTCATTAGCCATTGATTATAGCTTTGAAGTTTCTTCACCATAGAACGGATTCTTTTTTGGTCAATGGTTTCCTGTGCAACTAAGCCTTTAAACAGTACATTATCAGAATAAACGATACCGTTTGGAGTCAACATTTCTGTGTATATTTCAAAGAATTTTTTATATTGTCCTTTTGCTGCATCAATAAAAATGGCATCATACGGACCATATTCCCTAATTTCATCCACTACTTCTAATGCATCACCAAAAACAAGTTGTATTCTTTCCTTTTCATCGGGTGATTGGGAAAGAAACTTCTTAGCCTGTTGAAACCGTTCTGTTTCCCGTTCAATTGTAACAATGTTGGTTTTCGGTAACGCTTCTGCCATCCTTAACGCAGAATATCCAATGGCTGTTCCTATTTCAAGTATGTTTGTTGGCTGTTGGATGTTCATTGTGCCAAGCAATGTTTCAATTCCCACTAATTCCATTATTGGAACATTATGCTGTACGGCATACTCTTCCATTTCCATCAGCAAGGACGAACGCTTAGGAATTAATGACTCTATATACTGGTTAATTTCATCATTCATTAGTTAAAGCCTCGCTTATAGTAAGATAGACACAGTTTTCTTTTACCTTAAGAGGATGCTCCAAAAACCTAGGCCAAATTTTTAATAACATGAAAAAAGAGCACATACAACTATACTAAACGCCCTCTAAAATAAGACAAACATGAAAAGTAGAAAGCTCCAAGGAGCTTTCTACTTTTTTGTATATTGTGATTACTGCTGCTCGTTTAAAAATACCTGTATCATTTTAACATATAGAAAAGGTGAAAGCTATTCTTGGATTTTTCCATTGGTATGAAAAATAATAGGATTGTTTGTAGGTCGATACCTACTCTATAAAACAATCTACTCCTCTCCTATTCCAAGAACTGCGTTCATCGTAGGTATCCTTACTCTTTTGCATTTGTAATATACTTTTCTTTATATTCGTTATGTTTCTCTAATGTTTCAGAGTAATATACCTTTCCTTCTTTCGATGCAAGGAAGTATAGGTACTCTGTATCTTTCGGATTTAGTGCTGCTTTTATAGAAGATACTCCTGCGTTCGCAATTGGTCCAGGTGGAAGCCCTTTTACTTTATACGTATTGTAAGGAGAATCCACTTCTAAATCTTTGTAAACGGTTCTCGATTTATGTTCACCAAGCGCATATAATACCGTTGGATCTGTTTGCAATGGCATCTCTTCCTTAATTCGGTTGTAAAAAACACTAGAAATTTTACCTCTGTCGGCTTTTTTTGTTGCTTCCTCTTCAATTAGAGAAGCTAATGTTAAAAGCTCATGAACAGTCAAATCACTTTCAATGCGAGAGATTTCAAATTGCGCTAAAACTTCTTCTGTTTGTGCAATCATTTTTTCTAGTATCCCCTCAAGAGAAGGCTTTTTCTCAAAGTAGGAATACGTAGCAGGATATAAATAACCCTCTAAAGAATATTTAACATCTTTTTTTAGGATTTCATCTGTTAGCAGTTTAGGATATTTTCCTTTTAATTGTTCCAACCACTTTTTATCATTTAATTTACTTTTGATCTCGTCCAGTTTATATGGTGACTCTTTAGCAATAATTTCAGCAATTTGCTCAAGTTGCAATCCTTCCGGTATCGTAATTTTGAATTCTGCATCTTTCATTACTTTACCGTTTTTCAAACTATTAACAATTTCATTTAATGTCATTGAAGGTGTTAAGTCATATGATCCTGCCTGGAAACCTGATTCATTATTGAATTTAACATAATATTTAAACACAGTAGCATTTTTAACTATTCCACTGTTTTCAAGTTCTTCCCCTATTGTAGTAACACCCGAACCAATAGGTATTTCCACTTTAACTGGTTTATCATCGTCTGGATCCATCGGTTTCAAAGCAGAATTCACGTACAGATAGCCTCCAACACCTGTACCAATAACGATGATTAGTAATGCTAGTATGACATATCCTACTATTTTTCTAATTACTTTTGCCTCTGCTTTTCTTTCCTGAAGCTTGTCTAAAAGTATCTCTTTTTTTGCGTGTTTATCTTTTTTCACTATTTCTCCCCCCTCGAATAGAGCAAAAGTGGGATATCTTATTCGACATCATAACCCCTATTATACAATATTTTGCGCAAAGTAAAACAGGGACCGACAGAAAAGACGGTTTTCCGACTTTTTTCCTGCCAGTCCCTGTAAAAATAACAGATTACTTTGGACATTATCGTTTTGTCTAGTTCCAGTGGCTAGCCCCTCGAGGTCATAAGCTAACCATCCCCAAAAGGCAAAGAGCGCCTTTCCGGGATGTTCAGCTTATGCTTGTCGGGGCTGGTCGAGCCACTTACACTTTTCTATTTGTCTAGTTCCAGTGGCTAGCTCGCTGTGAAAAAGATAAGTTCCCTCTAAAGGCAAAGAGCGCCTTTAGAGGGAACTTCCTATTTTCTTCACGAGCAGACCGAGCCACTTACACTTTTCTATTTACTCCGCTTCTTCCTCATCTAGGAAAGTGTTTAGCATTTCTTCAATCATTTCCCATTCTTCTTCTGTTTCAATTGGTTGAAGTTCTCCTTCTTGACCATCTTCTGCTGCTGAGAATGCGGAAGCGTGAATTTCAATCTCCTCTTCCTCGCTCTCCTCTGCACCTAAAGGATAATAAAGCACATAAGATTTATTAAATTGTTCGGATTCAAATGTGAAAAGTACTTCACATAATTGTTCATTTCCTTGATCATCTACTACTGTGATTTGTTTTTCTCCGTGTTCCATTCTTTTCGTCACCTCATTATTTTTGGCTGTCAAGATACCCTTGAAGTATCATAGAAGCAGCCATTTTATCTATTACTTTTTTTCTCTTTTTCCGACTGACGTCAGCCTCTAATAAAACTCGTTCAGCTGCCATAGTACTTAAACGCTCATCCCAAAGTATGATAGGAATGTTCAATCGCTTTTCTAGCATACTGCCATAAGCTTTTGATGCTTCCCCACGAGGACCAATTGTATTGTTCATATTTTTAGGAAATCCAACGACAATCTTGTCTACAGAATACTCACTAACAAGCTCTGAAACTCTGTCGATTCCAAAGACTTTTTGCTCTTCATTAATGGAGATTGTTTCTATTCCTTGAGCTGTCCATCCAAGTTCATCACTAATGGCAACACCGACCGTTTTTGACCCAACGTCTAAACCCATTACACGCATGTTTATCCCTCTTTATGCTGCTTCAAATATGATTTTACCAGCTCTTCAATAATTTCATCTCGCTCTAATCTACGAATAATATTTCTAGCATCTTTATGTCTTGGAATGTAAGCTGGATCTCCAGATAATAGGTACCCTACAATTTGGTTTATTGGATTATATCCCTTTTCCTGCAGGGCATAGTGAACTTGGAAAAGTACTTCCTTAACATCATGTTCAAACTCCTCAGAAAAGTCAAATCTCATCGTTTTGTCAAAAGAGCTCATCATTAGCACCTCTCTTTAGGCTTGTCTATTTTGACTACCGGAATGTCAATCATTATTTACATTGTACACCACATTGAAAGGGAATTAAACGGATTTAACCCATTCTTCTACAAATTGAAGTGCCTCGTCAAGTTTTTCCGGGTCTTTTCCACCTGCTTGTGCCATGTCAGGGCGGCCTCCTCCGCCTCCGCCACAGCGAGAAGCCACTTCTTTAATTAACTTACCTGCATGGTAGCCTTTTTCAACAAGGTCCTTTGTAACGCCTGCGATTACATTTACTTTTTCTCCTTGTGCCGTACCTAATACAATAATACCTGATTCAAGTTTTTGTTTTAGGTCATCCATCATGTTACGTAGTCCGTTCATATCCTGTCCTGATACATTTGCTGTAAGGACTTTTATTCCATCTACGTCTTTTACTCTATCCGTTAAGCTTCCTGCTTCTATATTAGACAACTTTGCACTTAATGATTCATTTTCACGCTGTAATTCTTTTATTTCTGTAAGGAGACCATCTACTCGCCCATTAACATCTCTTGGGTTTGATTTTAGTTTTTGGGAAACTTGTTTTAAAAGAAGTACTTGATCATTTAACAAACGATAAGCATTTTCTCCGGTAACGGCTTCCATTCGTCTCGTTCCTGCACCAATTCCACTTTCCGATACAATTTTGAACAACCCAATTTCCGATGTATTGGAAACATGGCATCCGCCGCATAATTCGAGACTGAAACTTCCAATTGAAACTACCCTTACATTTTCACCGTATTTTTCTCCAAACAATGCCATTGCTCCCATAGCTTTAGCATCACTTAATGATTTGTTTTGCGTCATAACATTCAAGCCTTGCCATACTTTTTCATTTACAATACTTTCAATTTTCTCGATTTCCTCTTCAGAAACAGATCCAAAATGAGAAAAGTCAAAGCGTAGGCGGTCTGGTTCTACAAGAGACCCTGCTTGATTAACATGCTCCCCTAGTACATCCTTTAAAGCTCGATGTAGTAAATGTGTTGCTGTATGGTTCTTCTCTACCTTTTGACGACTATCAGAAGAAACGATTGCTTTTACGACTGCGCTTGTTCTTAATGTGCCTTCCTCTACAACAGCAGTGTGAAGATTTTGTCCATTCGGAGCTTTCTTCACTTCTTTAACAACTACTTTTACTCCGTCACCTTCTAGTACACCTTGGTCGCCAATTTGTCCACCGCTTTCTGCATAGAATGGTGTCGTATCTAAAATAAATTGAAATTCATTACCTTTTTCAACCGCTTCAACTATTTCGTTATTTAGTACTAAGACGGATACAGTTGACTGTGTCTCAAGATCATCATAACCAACGAAATTGCTTTCTACCGTAATATCCCCTAACACTCCACCTTGCACTTGCATACTTCCTGTATCTTGGCGAGCTGATCGTGCACGTTCACGTTGGCCTTCCATTTCTTTTTCAAAGCCTTCATGATCGACTTTCATTCCTTCTTCTTCTGCGTATTCTTCTGTTAACTCAGCAGGAAAACCATACGTGTCATAGAGACGGAAAACATCCGCCCCTGGAATTTCATCGTTTCCAGCAGCCTTCTGTTTTTTAATAATAGTAGAAAGAATTGATAGGCCTTCATTTAACGTTTCATGGAAGCGTTCCTCCTCATTCTTTACTACTTTTTGAATGAATTCCGTTTTTGCTTTTACCTCTGGATAGAAATCGACCATGATTTCTGCTACAACAGGAACAAGATCATACATAAATGGTCGGTTGATATTAATTTGTTTTGCAAATCGAACTGCCCGGCGTAGTAGACGACGCAATACATATCCTCGTCCTTCATTAGACGGTAGCGCACCATCACCAATTGCAAATGACACCGTTCTTATATGGTCTGCGATGACTTTAAACGCTGTATCTTTTTCATTACTTTCACCATACACCTCACCTGAAACCTTTTCTGTTTCACGAATAATCGGCATAAATAAATCAGTTTCAAAATTAGTTGGCACGTCTTGCACCACACAAGCCATTCTCTCTAAGCCCATGCCAGTATCAATATTTTTCTTTGGAAGCGGTGTATATGTCCCATCAGGATTATGGTTGAATTGTGAAAATACAAGATTCCATACTTCAAGATAGCGGTCATTTTCTCCACCAGGATATAGTTCTGGATCGTTTGCATCATTGCCGTATTGTTCGCCTCTATCATAAAAAATTTCTGTATTCGGTCCGCTTGGGCCTTCACCAATATCCCAGAAATTCCCTTCTATACGAATAATTCTTTCTTCCGGCACCCCAACCTTTTCACGCCAAATAGCATGCGCTTCATGGTCTTCAGGATGAATCGTGACAGATAATTTTTCTGGATCAAATCCAATCCACTTCTTATCTGTTAGGAATTCCCATGCCCAGATAATCGATTCTTCTTTAAAATAATCACCTATAGAAAAGTTCCCTAACATTTCAAAGAACGTATGGTGGCGAGCTGTCTTTCCTACATTTTCAATATCATTTGTACGAATTGACTTTTGTGCGTTTACGATACGTGGATTTTCAGGTACTACCCTTCCATCAAAATATTTCTTCAATGTAGCTACACCACTGTTAATCCATAAAAGGGATGGGTCTTCATGTGGAACAAGTGATGCACTTGGTTCTACCCCATGTCCTTTTTCTTGAAAGAAATCCAAAAACTTTTGACGAATGTCTGCTCCTGTTAACTTATTCATTTATTTTCCTCCTTTATTATGTACATCAACATGCATTAAGTAATGTTTTAAAGCTTAAAGATAGATAAAAAAGAATACAAAAAAGCCCTCATCCCATAACAGGGACGAGAGCTCTTCTCGCGGTACCACCCTGGTTATGAACAGAATTACTGTTCATCCCTCGAACACCTTAACGCGGTTCAACGACAGGTTTTAACTGCACTCCAGATTAGCGTTCTGTTATTCTTCACCTAGAATTCCTTCCAGCCAAGGGAATTCCTCTCTGACCGTAGTTCACTACGATAGATGGTCTATAACATACTCGATCTTTCTTTGATTTCCTATTTGTACAAATGTTTATCCGTAGTAAAACCTTACTAATTGAAGTTTCACTTTATATGTGGATTATAAAAATATAAAAGTCATTTGTCAACTAGTCATTATGTTTTAAACTTTTCTCTCGATGTTTTGATAAAATGTGTTCTTGCGTGCAGTAGAGCAACTTTTACCATAGCAAGTAAAGGTACAGCGATAATTAATCCAACTATTCCTCCTACCTCTCCTCCTACAATAAGTGCCCCCATAATAAATAGTGGGTGCATATGCAAACTCTTTCCGACAATAAGAGGAGACAGGATATTTCCTTCAATAAATTGCAGAACAAAAACTAAAATAACAACATAAATAATCATGTTATTTGAAATGGTGCCCGCTACAATTACTGCCGGAATTGCTCCAATAACAGGACCAAAGTAAGGAATCACGTTAGTTATACCGATAATAAGGCTCAAAATCAAAGGATATTTCATATCTAAAAACCAGAAAGTAATGGCAGCCAATCCCCCGATAAAAGTACAAACTAAGAGCTGTCCTCTAATATATCCTCCTAATGACTTATCCAAATCTCTAGAAAATAGCCTAGCACTATACCTCCATTTATGTGGGATTAAATGCCAGAAAAAGCTTTTAACCTTATGGATATCTTTTAATAAATAAAAAGAAATAAAAGGTACAATCGCAAAGTAAATTAAACTATTCATAAATTTCATAAAGCCTGATAACAGGGTAGCAACTAAATTGGTAAGCCATTCTTCCATTCCATCAATTCTGGTTTTCAATTGTGTTTGAATGCCATCAGGCCAAGTCGAAGTTTCATGGTTAATTATATGAAGCCACTTCCTATACTGCTTCGTGAATACTGGAGCATTTTCTGACAAGTCCTTTAATTGATGAATAAGGAGAGGAGTCCCTTTGTATATTCCATAGCCTATTCCCCCAAAAAACAAAATGTATATAAGTAAAATAGCAATTGCTCGGTGAATTCCTGCTTCGTTAAGCTTTTCAACTAATGGATGTAAAAGGTAAGCAATAAATGCTCCAAGTAAAAAAGGAAGGGAAGCAATAAGCACTACTTGTAAAATTGGCTGCCATACAGGCTTTAACAGAAAAATAACATATAGTAGGATCACTCCAACAAGAGTTAGGGAAAGCCTGTATAGCCATTTAGCATAGTTCCTTGTATCCATTTCACTTCCTCCTTCTATCCCTTTTATTTTTAGGAAAAACGGTTGGTTTATACAAGAGTGGAAATGGAAGCAATCACCAACTTAGAGAAATCTACCTATTACTTGTTATTTTCAACCGATACATAGAAAGCCTTCGTCTAGCATAGTGCCTCAAATGCTTTACAAAAAAAGATCTTCAGGGAGGTACTCCCTGAAGATCTTTTAAGTTTAAAATATTCTTTTCACTTGTCTTCTTAATTTTTTCATTTGTCTTTTATTTAACATATCTGATTTTGAAGAATACATAGTTGCTGCTACTCCAGCTCCAAATCCAAGAACCGATAACAATGTTTTATTCAAAGAAAGACACCTCTTTCTAACTTAGTCGGCGTTTTTCTTCATCAAATAAGTCATCTAACGAGCTTAAGCTCCCATCTTCTTCCACCTGATGAGTGTTAATAACTCCCTTATTTACAGATAACTCAATAAAACAACTCCAGCAATAATATTGGTTGATTCCAATTTTCCCAATATCCTTGCTTTGACAATTTGGACAATTCATATGTAAGGTCCACCTCTACTTAACTAATCTTTCTTTAGGGTCCTTACCATCCTGTCCAAAAGGTGGAAGCCTTATACTTATGACGAAGAAAAACAACTCAGAACACCTTTAAAACGAAAAAGTTGTTCATAGCTATTTTACGCATCTTTCATAAAATCATAAGGAGTAACGTTTTCCATTCCGATCATGGGGTCGACATTCATTAGTTCTTCTTCAATTGGTACATTTTTTGTTGTTTCAACAGGTTCACTTTTTCTATGGATAGTTGTTAGATTTTCAATTAGCGTTGTTTTTCGCTTGACATCATCTTCTCTTCTAACCCCTAATTGAAAAGCTTCTACTTCTCCGCAAAGTATTAACGATTGCTTACTTCTTGTTATTGCTGTATATAACAGATTCCTTCTAAGCATCCGGTAATAACTTTTTACTACCGGTAATATTACGATAGGAAATTCGCTTCCTTGTGATTTGTGAATAGAGCAACAATATGCATGTGTTAGTTGATTTAAGTCTTGACGCGTGTAGGTTACTTCATTTCCTTCATATGATACGATGACCATGTCTTGCTTTTCCGTGTTCTCTTTTGCATAAAAAATCGACACTACTTCTCCAATGTCTCCATTGAAAACATTATTTTCAGGTTGATTTACAAGCTGCAATACTTTATCGCCAATCCTGTATTTTATATCCCCAAAAGTAATTTCTTTTCGAGTTCCGTCTGGATTGCTATTAAAAATCTCCTGCAAAAGTTCATTGAGAGCATTAATTCCAGCCGGTCCCCTATACATTGGAGCAAGTACTTGAACATCCCGTGCACTGTACCCCTTTTTCTTTGCATTTTCCACAACCTTTTTTACTACTTCCGGGATTTGTCCCGACCGACAGGGTATAAAGGAACGATCTTTTTGCGGCTTTGTAATATCGTCTGGGATATTCCCTTTTTTCATATGATGTGCTAATTCGATTATTGAAGAGCCCTCCTCTTGACGGTAAATATCCGTCAACCTGACAGTAGGTACTGCTTCAGACGCAAGCAAATCTTTCAACACTTGGCCAGGCCCAACAGAAGGTAACTGATCTTCATCACCTACAAGTATTACTTGGATATCATCCGGCAATGATTTGAAAAGTTGATGTGCTAACCATGTATCAACCATCGACATTTCGTCAACAATTAACAATTTTCCTTCTATCGATTTTTCTTCGTCTGTTTGAAATCCACTTTGCCCATTCCAGCCTAACATTCGATGAATTGTCATCGCTGGCAGACCAGTCGATTCGGTCATTCTCTTTGCTGCTCTTCCTGTTGGGGCTGTAAGTAACACTGGGAAGGGCTCGTCTCTATAGTCTTTTGGGTCTAATGAACAACCGTGAAGCTCGGCATACAGCTCGACAATTCCTTTAATAACCGTTGTTTTCCCTGTACCTGGTCCTCCCGTCAACAGAAGCATCGGAGACATTAACGCTGTTTCAATTGCTTGTCTTTGGGAGGGAGCATACTGAACTTCGAGTCTTTCCTCAAGCGCACCAAGGGCGAGCAAAAATTCTGATTGAGGAAATTGATCCTCGTATTGATCTTGTTGTAGCATTTTTTCGATGTTTGTCACTATTCCCTTTTCCGAAAAATATAGGGATGGAATGTACGCCTTCGTGCCCTCCCCAATAATCTTACCTTCCTCCTCAAGTGAAATGACTTGACTAGAAATGTCACTATACTCAATCGGAATGTTTTGGCTTTTTTCAAGAAGTGCTTTTACACTTGTAATTAATTCTTCAGCCTCCAAATAGACATGCCCTTCTTGGATACATGTTTGCTCAAGTGTATAAAGGCAACCAGCTTTAATACGGTCAGGATGGTTGCCTGTAATGCCTAATTTTGCACCTAATTCATCTGCTCTTGTAAAACCGATACCTTCAATAGCCTCTACCAATTTATAAGGGTTTTTTTGCATAATTTCTAATGCTTGCTCTTTGTACTCTTGATATATTTTCATTGAAATTTGCGGACCGAATCCTAAATCATTCAATGCAATCATAACTTTTTCTAAGCCTTGATGCTCTGTTAACGTATCATGAATTGTTTTCGCCTTATCTGGTGGAAGATTTTCGACATCATCAAGTGCAGTAGGGTTTTCAAGAATGAGAGATATTGCATTTTCTCCAAGGTGGTCCACAATTTTTTCAGCTGTTTTTCTGCCTATTCCCTTGAAAAGATCACTCGACAAATAATGGACAATTCCCTGTTTTGTTTGCGGGATTTCCTTTTTAAAATGCTTTGCATGAAATTGGAGACCAAACTTAGGATGTTCTTGGAATTTCCCATAAAAAGTATAGGTTTCTTCCTCATGTATCCTTGGGAAATTCCCTGTTACAACCGCTTCTTTCTCATCATATGTATCATTTGTTTCATCTACGCGAATCCTTACTACTGTATAAAGGTTTTCTTCATTATGAAAAATAGTAACAAGGTGACGGCCTTTTACAAAAACCTCTTCTTCTCCAAACAGCCTTAATGAGTCCTGCTGGCCCACTTAGAGAACCCCCCTAACTAATCGTTCTTTTCGTTTTTCAGTTTTTCGATCATTTTTTTTCCGTACCCCGCTAGCATATGATCTGGTTGAACCTCTAATGCTTTATTAAAATAATTTAACGCTAGATCAGCATCATCTTTATGCCCGGCATATGCAACACCTAGGTTGTAGTAAGCATCTGCATGACTTGGATCTTTTTCCACTACTACAGAAAGCTGTTCAATTGCTTCCTCATATGCTTCTACTTTTGCCAAACATAACCCAAACTGAAATCTCGCTTCCACATCACTTTCATCGAGCTCTACACTTCGTTGTAAGTAAGGAAGTGCAAACTTAGGCTGTTCTAATTGAATTAAACTTACTCCCAGCATAAAATAAACATCGGAATTTTCCATGCCTTTTGCAATTGCTTTTTCAAATTGACTTTTTGCTTCATCAAATCCTTCTTCATTAAAGTGTAAATTTCCTAATGCGTAATAGGCAGCTGCTGCATTTTCATCAACTGAAATAGCACGTTCAAAAAACTTCTTCGCTTTTTCATTGTCTCCAACGGACATAAGAACATTTCCAAAGTTAATATAGGCAACAGGTTCTTTAGGGTTTTCTTCAATTGCTTCTGTAAAATATTTCACTGCTTCTTCCATTTTTCCTTGCTGCAATAATTCAATTCCTTTTGCATTTTTATCCATATGTAGCACCTCATTGTTGTTTTATTTTAACTCTTATCGTAAAGATTGGTTGTGATCGAATCCGCAGTCTGAATACACTTCACTTTCGTCACTGTTCCCACAGAAGTCTACGTGTATTTAGGCTGCTCTGTGCTTTCAAATTCTTTTTCAATTTTGTGTTAATAGCAACAAATTTTCTAGAGAACAAGCTTTATACTATATGTATAACCAATATAGTAAAATTTGAAGAGAATACTATCAATAATTTATTTAGGTTATGTAATGCCTTAAGTATAACACAAGACCATAGTTTATCCCGTATAGAGGAGTCAAATTGCCTTATGAAAAAAGAGACTGCATGTACAGTCTCCTTTCAAATTATATAAGCTTTAACCTACATAAGTTAATTTGCTATCCTTTTTAAATACTTCATCAATCGTTCCTCCACCTAAACATTCGTCACCGTTGTAAAAGACTACTGCTTGTCCAGGTGTAATCGCACGGATTGGTTCATCGAACACTACTTTTACCTTTCCATCTTCAAGTGGAATAACAGTGACACCATTATCAGGCTGACGATAACGAAATTTTGCCGTACAGCTAAATTCACTACTTGGCTTTTCTGACGATGTCCAGTGAACATTTGTGGCCAGAATACTATCAGAAAATAATGCTGGGTTATCGAATCCTTGCTCAACATAAAGAATGTTCTTTTTTAAATCTTTTCCAACAGCAAACCATGGGTCACCGGCTCCACCGATTCCTAAGCCATGTCTTTGGCCTATTGTATGATACATTAAGCCCTCATGTTTTCCCATTACTTTTCCGTCAAGTGTTTCCATCCGCCCTGGTTGTGCAGGTAAGTAATTACTTAAAAACTCTTTAAAATTACGTTCACCGATAAAGCAAATACCAGTACTGTCTTTCTTAGTCGCAGTAGCAAGTCCGGCTTTTTTCGCAATTTCCCTTACTTCTTTTTTGTCTATGGAACCAAGCGGGAACATGACTCTTTCTAATTGTTCTTGTCCCAATTGATTTAAGAAGTATGTTTGGTCTTTATTTTCATCGACACCTCGAAGCATTTTATACTCACCTTCACGGTATTCAACTCTTGCATAGTGACCTGTTGCCAAATAATCCGCTCCAAGCTTCATAGCGTGCTCTAAAAATGCTTTAAACTTAATTTCTTTATTACACATCACATCAGGATTTGGCGTTCTACCCGCTTTGTACTCATCGAGAAAATAAGTAAATACTTTATCCCAATATTGCTTCTCAAAATTGACTGCGTAATACGGGATACCAATTTGATTACAAACTCTTATTACATCATTGTAGTCTTCTGTAGCTGTGCAAACACCATTTTCATCTGTGTCGTCCCAGTTTTTCATAAAAATGCCGATGACATCATAACCTTGCTCTTTCAAAAGCAAAGCAGCAACAGATGAATCTACTCCTCCAGACATTCCGACTACTACTCTCGTTTCTTGTGGTGATTTTTCCAAAACCTCCACCTCCTTGTTACTCGGTGCGAGCTATGTTACCCAGCACCAGAAATATATTACCGTGTTAACCGAGTGACTATTTTAATAAGTTCTTCTACTACATAGTCCACTTGGTCTGTCGTATTATGAAGACCGAAACTGAACCGAATCGAGTTTCGAATTTTATCTGATTCTTTGCCGAACATTGCTACTAATACATGTGATGGCTCTATTGAACCTGCTGTGCATGCGGAACCACTCGATACAGCAATACCTGACATATCTAAATTTACTAGCAGCGACTCTACATCAGTGCCAGGAAAGCTTAAGTTTACCACATGGGGTAAATAATGCTCAAGAGAACCGTTTCGAGAAAATTCTACCGGTGACTCCGTTAATTTTCCAATTAACGTATTCGCAAACTTTTCGTATTCGGAAAGCTTTTCAGTCCTAGTTGCTTGTGCTATAGTTACTGCTTCAGCAAAGGCTGCTATTGACGCCACATTTTCTGTGCCGGCTCTTCGCTTTCTTTCTTGTTCCCCGCCAAACAAACTTGGAGTTAACGGTACATCGTTTTGACTATACAAGAAACCAATTCCTTTAGGTCCATTAATTTTGTGAGCTGAAACGGAAAGCAAATCAATATGCAATGCTTTTACATCAATTTTTGTAAGCCCATAAGCTTGAACAGCATCTGTATGAAAGTATGCAGGATGGTCTTTTACTAACTCACCGATTTCTTGTATAGGCTGAACTGTCCCTACTTCATTATTACCGAACATGATTGTAACTAAAATCGTATCTTCTCTCAATTCATTTTTTAACTCCTCCAGAGAAATGCGTCCCTCCTTATCAACAGGTAGATACGTTACCTCGAATCCTTTCTCCTCTAAATGATTACACACATGAAGAACAGCATGATGCTCAATTTGTGTTGTAATAATATGCTTTCCCTTATTTTTTCTAGCTTCAGCAACACCCATAATAGCCATATTATCCGCTTCTGTTCCACCGCTTGTAAAAATAATTTCGTTAAAGTCAGCGTTTAAGCTATCAGCGATAATTGTGCGGGATTCATCAAGCAAATGACGGGCTTCTCTTCCATAAGAATGAATGCTGGAGGGATTGCCAAATGTGTTATTCATAACGGAAACTTGTTTGTCAATAACACTGGGATGCATTGGGGATGTTGCAGCGTGATCTAAATATACTTTTTGCATATGGTCTTACTCCTTCTTTCTATTTTAAATATAAAACATATAAGCATCGGATTCTCCCTCATCCGTATGGTTTGCCAAGTCTTCAATAGTCGTGTTATCCAGTACATCTTTTATCGCATCACGAATTCTTATCCAAAGCTCTCGTTTTGCCGGTTCTTCCTCTTCAATTCCTTCGACAGGCGTGATTGGGCCTTCCAAAATTCTTATTATATCTCCTGCAGTAATTTTTGCAGGTTCATGTCCTAAAATATACCCACCATATGCACCGCGAATACTTTTTACAAATCCTGCATTGCGCAATGGTGCAATTAGCTGTTCTAAATAATGTTCTGATAACGAATGAGTTCCTGCAATTGTTTTAAGTGAAGTTGGTCCCTCTCCGTGCCGCTTCGCTAATTCAATCATAATTGTTAAACCATAACGACCTTTAGTTGATATTTTCATCGTCTCGCACCTCTATAACTATATAAATGATGTTATTTACCTTTAATAATATTAATCCTATTATTTCTATTGACTTTTGCTATTATAGCATAACGTATTACTACTGTTAAAAGGAATCTTTGTTGGCATACAATGCGACATTTAATAAATTGTCTCAGTATCTTTGCCACCTCTATTTGTTTTCTATTCCGCATGACTATGATAAAGTGAAACTTTAATCAGTGGGGACTTCTTCCATCTCCACTGATTGTTAGTTGAACCAATCGGGCGTTAATGGGCAGTTACCCCCACCTAAACTTCTTCGAAGCCTTAAAGTGGGGTTTACTGCCCATTAACGCGGGATAAAGTAGAATAACACAGAACATCAGTTTGGAGAGATAGAGATGACGAAGAAACCATTAGCTTACCGAATGAGACCTAGAACAATCGAAGAGATTATTGGGCAGCTACATCTTGTCGCGGAAGGCAAGATCATTAACAGAATGGTTAAAGCAAAACAGCTGTCATCAATGATTCTTTATGGACCTCCCGGAATTGGAAAGACGTCCATTGCCAGTGCCATTGCAGGTAGTACAAAATATGCTTTTCGCACATTAAATGCTGTTACAAATAATAAGAAAGATATTCAAATTGTTGCGGAAGAAGCAAAGATGTCTGGTAGTGTAATACTGCTTCTAGATGAGGTGCATCGTTTAGATAAGGCAAAACAAGATTTCCTGCTTCCTTATTTAGAAAACGGAATGATTACCTTAATCGGCGCTACTACTAGCAACCCTTATCATGCTATTAATCCAGCTATCCGAAGTCGCTGTCAAATCTTTGAGTTGAAACCTTTGACACAAGATGAAATGAAAACAGCAGTTTTACGTGCTCTCAAAGATAAAGAAAGAGGATTGGGACGGCATGCTATTGAGATAACAGATGAAGCTGTCAGCCATTTTGCAAACAGCAGTAATGGCGATGTACGTAGTGCACTAAATGCATTAGAGCTTGCGGTTTTATCAACGGAGAAAAATGATGAAGGTACAATTGTTATAACAATTGAAATAGCAGAAGAGTGCTTACAGAAAAAAAGCTTTAGTCATGATAAAGATGGCGACGGTCATTATGATGTATTAAGTGCCTTTCAAAAGTCGATAAGAGGCAGTGATGTGAATGCAGCATTACATTACCTTGGAAGATTAGCAGAAGCTGGTGACTTACCAAGCATTTCAAGACGGCTTCTTGTAATTGCTTATGAAGACATTGGATTAGCAAGCCCTCAAGCAGGAGCCCGAACATTGGCTGCAGTAGAGACAGCGGAGAAAATTGGGTTTCCCGAAGCAAGGATCCCCCTTGCAAATGCAATTATTGAGCTTTGTCTATCGCCGAAGTCAAATAGTGCAATATCTGCTATTGATGCTGCACTTGCAGATATCCGTAGTGGTAAAAGCGGGGAAGTTCCTGACCATTTAAAAGACGCCCATTACAAAGGGGCAAAGGAATTAGGAAGAGGTATTGATTACAAATATCCACATAGCTATGAGTCAGGCTGGGTGCCGCAGCAGTACCTACCTAATAAACTGAAACACGCTCGCTATTATGAACCTAAAACGACTGGGAAATTTGAACAAGCTTTATCTACTATTTATAATAAAATCCAAAAACAATCTAAATAAACTACTAGCCGAATCATTGTCCAGCTCCTGCGGCTAGCTCGCTGTGAAAAAGAGGATTTCCCTCTAAAGGCAAAAAGTGCCTTCTGAAGGCAAATCCCTTTTTTCTTCGCGAGCTGGTCGAGCCGCTTCCGCTTTTCTATTTGATTCGGCTTTTTTTATGACATTCATCTTCATCTTTCATAAATTATAAAAAAGGGGAAGGTGATGAAATGATAACAATTGAGTATAATCCTCTTCATTCAAAGCCAAACAATTTATCATCTCTTCAACAGCAAATATATAACGCACTAGAAAAAAGCACCACACGCTATGTCTATCCAACAATTAAAGAATTAAAATTCGAATTGAAATTACGGGAAAAAATTATCCATGCTGCTAAACGAATGTTTGAAAGTGATGCCGTATTTTCTTCATTCCAAGACTCTTCTTTTAATTCTACCTATTGGAGAAAGACTTCAAATGGATACTTATTAAAACCTAATCAGCTTCCTTCCACAGCGATAGAGGATGTTTTTATCAATAGTAATAAGTATGGGTTTGAATGTGTGACATCAATTGTGTTGATTTATTATAAAGCGGTATTAGACTCCATCCACAAAAACTACTTTAATGAACTATTTCGACCATTACTTGTGTGGAATCATCACTTTGATAAAGATTTAGGAATGGTTACATTCAGCGGTTATGATTCCATACCAGGTGATGTTGTGTATTTTTATAATCCAGATTATGAGACACCGATTTGGATGGGAGAGAATGCAGTATATCTTGGTGAGGGACAATATTTTGGCCACGGAATCGGAATCGGTACAAAAGAAGAAATGATAGAAGCACTCAATACACTAAGAAAAAAGGAGGCAAAAAAATCGGCTTATCTTTTGCAGCAAGTAACTAGGTTGAATTTTCATTACCTGTCTCAGTTTGAAAAATAATTCTATTAAAAAGGAGCTGTCGGATAAACTATCTGACAGCTCCTTTACCTATTTTATGCCGCTACATCACGTTTATTGAAAACGAAGAATGCAAGGAAGAGGAAAATAGCAAAGTAAATTAAAAGCATGATAATAGAAAAGCTCATTGTCATCCCTTCTACCAGCGGCTGCATTTCCCCGGTATACTGAGTTAAGTCAGTATTTGCAAATAAGCTATACTTTGCCCAATCAAACTTCATTGCAACAAGTGCAGTAGCATTTGCACCCATGAACAATAGGAATAATGAGATCCCGATTGCTAATGAACTACTTCTGAACACAGCCGAAATCATAAACGCCATTGTTGCCATCATCAGCACATCAATTGTTTTCAATAAATAAGTTTTTATTAAATAAACTACAATACTCTGTTCTTGTACTTCTCCGCTCACATAAGTTAAGTGTGGAGATTGATCGCCTACACCAAATAATATTAGCCCTAGGAGAATAGAAAAAATAAAAAGAATAACTAACATGGAAGCACCAAATAGTAAGACTGTTAAATATTTTGACAAAAGAATTTTCGTTCGAGATATCGGACGGATTAATAACAGTTTTATCGTACCCCAAGAAAATTCACTTGCTACAATTCCTGCTGCCACAATGATGGTAAAGAGACCAACAAATGTTACCACACCAGCATTTGACTCAACAAATGTCCATACTGTTTCTTCTGTATTAGGTGCAATATTATGCTCTAAGCGATACTCACTAATCGCAACTCTTTCCTCTATCATACTTTTTGAGAATTTATCCATACCACCTTGTTCTAAGTGTTGCTTATCCGCCGCTACTTCTTCTGTTAACTCCTGCTTCCAATCCCCTTGGTCTTGTTTCTGACTCTGGCCGTCCAAATATTTAGTAATTGCCCCTGATCCACCTACTACTAAAATTAACAACCCTATCATCACATATGTTCCAACTCGTTTAAAAATTTTCATCCATTCATTTCTAATCAAACTAACCATGGATGGCTACCCCCTCTTTATTCGTAATTTCTAAGAATCTATCTTCTAATGTTTTAGCAACTGGCATAACACTATAAATCTCAATTTCTTTTTCTACTAAAAATTTCACAACCTCAGGAACTTTTTCTTTCGGCAGACCGATCTGAATTTGGTTTTCTTTTATTTCAAATTGGAAATCCCCTGTATAACTGCTTAGAATTTCTTCTACTCTGACACCATCATTTACCTCAAATTGGTAAATTTGTTCACTGTCCTCTACAAAGTCTCGAACTGTTTGAATATCAACAAGCTTTCCTTTTTGGATAATCCCAATACGATCACACATCATTTCCATTTCAGAAAGAAGGTGACTCGAAACGATAACCGCCATTCCTTCTTCTTGTGCCAAACGACGGATATAGTCGCGGATTTCTCTTATGCCAGCAGGGTCAAGTCCATTCGTAGGTTCATCAAGAATGAGCAGTTTGGGCTTATGCAATAAGCATTGTGCTAACCCAAGTCTCTGTCTCATACCAAGCGAGTACGTTTTGACTTTATCATGAATTCGATCTGTTAAACCGACTAGCTCAATTACTTCTTTTAAACGGGCTTCAGAGATACCTTTTTGCATTCTCGCAAAATGTTTAAGATTTTGGTAGCCAGACATAAATTTATAAAGCTCTGGATTTTCTACAATTGCTCCAACTTCTTTTACTGCATTTTCAAAATCACTTTTAATGCTTTTTCCAGAAATGACAACATCTCCCTCTGTAATACGCATTAATCCAACAATCATTCGAATTGTCGTCGTTTTACCAGCTCCGTTTGGTCCTAAAAATCCAAATACTTCCCCTTCATAAACATCGAAGCTTAATGAATCAATAATCTTTTTTCCTTTAATGACTTTTGATACGCCTTTTAATTGAATAACGGAATTCATATTATTGTCTTCCCTTCTATAGTCGTTAATTTTTTTAACCAATTTAGTACAGACAGTCCTTCATTTTCACGTAGTTCTTCTACATTACAATGTCCTTTTACCTTACCATCATGAATAATATAAGCTTCATCCAAAATGGTCTCTATTTCATCAATTTCGTGAGTAGCAATAATAACGGTTTGGTTTCCGAAATCAATGTAAGATATTAATCCTTTTACAATCGAATCCCGAACCATTGGATCAAGGCCAGAAAATGGTTCATCGAGAAGAAGGACATCTGTTTCCCTTGACAGTGTCAACACAAGCTTTAAACGACCTCTGTTACCTTTAGAGAGTTGCTTAATCTTTTTGTTTGGATCAAGATCCATAAACGATACTAATTCCCATGCTCTTTCTTTTTTAAAATCGGGAAATTGAGATTCATAAAATTGAATCATTCCCGCCACAGTAAAAGCATCATAAAACATGTCTAGCTCCGTTAAATAGGAAACCTCACTTGCAATTTTTCTTGTTACTTTTTTCTCTTTCACAGATACCGTACCTTTAGTAGGGAGGACAAGTCCTGCCACCATTTTAAGCGTCGTTGACTTACCGCTTCCATTCGGTCCTAGTAATCCATAAATCTTGCCTTTTTCAAACTGAAAAGAGACATTTTCAAGTGCAAAGCCGTTGCCATACTTCTTTGTAACAGAGTCAAAGATAATCGTCACATCATCCCCTCCTCTTCAGAAAAATATTTCTCAATTCCTCTTATCATTTCTTCTTTTGTAATGCCTAAATCCTTCATGGTTTTCACAAAGCCTTCAATTACCTCATACTGCACCTTTTCATTTAAAACATTTAATGTGTTTCTTTCTTCCGTGACAAATGTTCCTTGACCTCTCCGTGTTTCCACAATCTCCATCCTCTCTAACTCACTATAAGTTCGCTGAATGGTATTCGGATTTACACCAGACTGTATTGCCATTTCTCTGACTGAAGGAAGTTTATCTCCCGGTAGTAAATCTTTTCGAACGATACGATAAATAACTTTGTCGGCAATTTGCATATATATTGGTTTGGAAGCTGTATACTCTTCAGTCATTTGCTACACCTCAACCTTGCGATCTAGTAGCCAACTAGATAAATAAAAAACAGAAACCATCACTATAAAGTAACTAATAAAAGGGATGATTGGGATGTTAATTGCTTCAGAAGAAATTTCAAAGTTCGAATTACCAGGATCACCTGAAAGGAAAAATCCTCGACTTACGTTTATTGTCCATCCTTCATAGATATCCATAAACCACTTTACTTTTATCATTAATGCCGATAAAAATTGATAACCTATAAAAATTCCCACTAATAGAAGCCAGCGAAAGTTTTTCACCTGTGGAAATTTACCAAGAAAATGGTAGAAGGTCCAATAAAAGATTAACCAGCATCCTAAATAAATAGAACTAGACATTACCCCAAGGTTAAAAAAGATCCCTTCTTTCCATGGCAAGTATGGTAGTACTTCCTTTTGCCAACTTAAGCTCAATAACCCCAGTCCATCGACAATTAATAAAGAAACACTTGAGTAGAGGAAAGCAATAATCATTTTTGAAAGCAGTAGTTTTACTCCGCTATGAGGGGAATGTAACCATAGCTGTGTTTTTCCTTCTACACGCAACATGGAATAAATAAGTACAGGAATAAATGCAAAGTGGAAAAAACCAAGCATTACTACAAAAGGTAATACAACGGCTGGCTCATTAAAATATTCCCCTAAACCAAAAGCAAGTAAATATATAACAAATACAATGGTAATCCAGCCAAAGAACCACACTTTAGATATATTAAAGTCTTTCCACAAAAGACCGCTGAATGCTTTCATGCACTAGCTCCTTTCAACTGTTTTAGTGTTCTAGTCAAATAGTACACTAGAACAAACACGAAAGTCAATAGGTTTTTTCCATAAAAGTGGAAATATCTAGGCCGTTATTTTTGACGATTATTGACGGTCTATAGATGTTTTAACAGCCCTTGGATACTCATTTCCTCCTGATAAAAAGGATAGTTCTTTTATACCGTGAAAAGATAGTAATAATCCTTTTAGAGAGGAGGGAAGTATATGAGTCGTAAAGAACAGTGGTCTGAAGGTGAAGATAAAATTTTATCTTCTACGGTGCAACAATTCATTTCTAAAAATAAAACAAAGAAAGCGGCATTTTTGGAAGTTTCCGATAAACTAGGTCGTACAGAAGCAGCCTGTGCTTATCGCTGGAATAAAGTATTAAAAGAAAAACAATTACAAAAAAATGAGCAACCTCAAGATGTATTACATGAAGACTCTCCCAAATTAAGCATAGAAAAATGTATTGTTTTTCTGGAGAACTTAAAGGATTCGGCTAACGACAGAGAAATAAAGAAACTCCAAATAGAAAAAGACAATCTTTTACTTGAACAAAAACGATTAAAAACGAAGTTAAAAAATTTAAAGGAAAAGGAGATAAAAATGAAGCAAATGTTAGCAATACTAAAAGAAGCAGAAGAACTAAACTTCAATACAAACAAAATCTCGAAATCAGTGCACTAAACAAAAAGCAGAAGCGGCCTGTTCAGCTCGTGAAGAAAATAGGAGAATTGCCGAAAGGCGCCCTTTGCCTTTTGGCAATTTTATCTTTTTCACAGCGAGCTAGCCGCTGGCGCTAGACAAAACAAAAAGCGGAAGCGGCTTGTTCAGCTCGTGAAGAAAATAGGAAAATTGCCGAAAGGCGCCCTTTGCCTTTTGGCAATTTTATCTTTTTCACAGCGAGCTAGCCGCTGGCGCTAGACAAAATAAAAAGCGAAAGCGGCTTGTTCAGCTCGTGAAGAAAATAGGAAAATTGTCGAAAGGCGCCCTTTGCCTTTTGGCAATTTTATCTTTTTCACAGCGAGCTAGCCGCTGGCGCTAGACAAAACAAAAAGCGGAAGCGGCTTGAGCAGAGGCGACAAGCAATTTAGAAATTCTGGATGCTTTTGAGGGACTTACTAGACACACTTTATCAAATCTTCCAGACAAACATCCGAACTTAATGGACACAGATATGAGAAAAAAGCCTTTTAAATGAAAAAGAAGACCAAATTCTATATAAAATGGTCTTCTTTGCAACACTATTCTTTTCCACTTATTTATCTTTCACTCTTTTTATTTCAATATCCTTTACTAGTTCGTTTACAACATGACTTGCTGCGATTAGACCTACAACAGAAGGGCAATAGGCATTCGAAGAAGGAGGCATTTGAGCTTTTCTTATTTTAGCGTCATCCTTACCAACTTCTTTTCGGATGTCCTCCCTGATCACAATTGGACTTTCATCGGAAAAGATTGTCGCAAATCCCTTTCTAATTCCTTCTTTCCTAAGACGTGTCCGCATTACCTTCGCCATCGGATCTGTATGTGTTTTGGAGATATCTGCAATTTGAAAACGAGTTGGGTCCGTCTTGTTTGCTGCACCCATACTAGATATTAATGGAATCTTCCTGTTTAAACATTCCTTTGCCAGGTGAATTTTATAAACAATCGTATCAGAAGCGTCTATCACATAATCTAATCCTTGTTCAAAGAACTTTTCATAGGTTTCTTCAGTATAGAACATCTTTAATGAAACCACTTCACAGTCAGGATTAATATCACGGATACGCGCTTCCATTAAATCTACTTTTGGTTGTCCAATTGTAGAGAGCAGTGCATGTAATTGTCTATTTACATTAGTGATATCTACATCATCTTTATCTACCAATATAAGACGTCCTACACCTGATCGGGCTAATGCCTCTGCAGCAAAAGAACCAACACCGCCTACCCCTAATACAGCAACGGTGCTGTTTTTTAAAATAGCTAAGCCTTCTTTACCAATGGCTAATTCATTACGAGAAAACTGGTGAAGCAACATTATCAACTCCATAAAATAATTATTTAAAGAATAGTAGAAGCAGCTTAAACAGCCTTGACAAGTAAATGACGAGCTCGGGAAAAGGTTTACCTTTACCATTAACCTCTTCTCGGGATTCATATTTCACCTTCAGGAGTTGGCCGCTAAAACTATACATCTACATTTTTCCCTGCATTAGAATAAAGCAAAAAGTAGTGAAAAGCAACAATATATACATAAATTACCCTGTTTTTCACCTTTTTACACTGATGCACATTCAAGAAAGGAGTTAAATGGAAAAATTAAACCATAATTTAATATACAAGAATACAAATTACTAAACGAACTACAAGTTTAGAGTTTATGTAAAAAGCAAAAAAGCCAGCATCCAAAGATACTGACTCTTTATTTATACTCATATAAGGAATTTTAATTAAGGAAAGAGTCCCAATCGTGCCGTCGCTCAAATTCCTTCGTTTTGAACCCGCTCTTGGCAGGTGGGTGCCTTGTTCTGAATTTTGTAAGTCCTCAAAGCCAGAGGCATGTACTCCATTCAGAAACTCCAGGCTCCCAAAGGAAAAATTGTTCGGTCAAAACTGATAGGTAAAACAACGTACACATCAGGACTCTTTTAATATTGTTACTATCATATCATGTACTTCTCTATTTTTCAATGTAGCCGACAATGGAAATTACTTACTTTTTTCTACATTTAATGACAAAGATAAGTCATCTAATTGTACGTTGCTTACCTCACTTGGTGCATTTGTCAGTAAGTCACTAGCACTTGCTGTTTTCGGGAAAGCAATTGTGTCTCTTAGATTCGTACGACCGGCAAGTAACATTACAAAACGGTCAAGTCCTAGAGCAATTCCACCATGTGGCGGTGTACCATATTCAAACGCCTCCATTAAGAAACCGAATTGCTCTTTCGCTTCTTCTGGTGAGAATCCAAGCACCTCAAACATTTTTTCTTGAATATCACGTTCGTAAATACGTAGTGACCCTCCACCGAGTTCATATCCATTTAGGACAAGGTCATATGCTTGAGCACGAACTTTTTCCGGAGAAGAATTCAGAAGCTCCAAGTCCTCTCTTACAGGCATCGTAAATGGATGATGTGCAGCATAATAGCGACCATCTTCTTCGTCGTATTCTAAAAGTGGCCAGTCTGTTACCCATAGGAAGTTAAATTTAGACTCATCAATCAGTTTTAATTCTTTTCCTAATTTTATTCGGAGTGCACCTAACGCATCAGCGACAACAGAAGTCTTGTCTGCCACAAATAAAAGTAAGTCCCCTGTTTCAGCACCAGCAGTGGAAATAATTCCAGCCTGCTCCTCCTCTGAAAGGAATTTTACAATTGGTCCTTTTAGCCCTTCCTCTTCTACTTTAAGCCACGCAAGACCTTTTGCACCATAGCGCGCAACGAATTCTGTTAATGCATCAATATCTTTACGGGAATAATTCGCGGCTTCTCCTTTAACATTAAGCAGTTTTACTTGTCCGCCATTTTCGACAGCACCTGTAAATACTTTAAAACCTGAGTCCTTTACGATTTCAGAAACGTTAATTAATTCCATTTCAAAACGAGTATCAGGCTTATCAGAACCATAGCGGCTTATTGCTTCGTCATAAGATAGTCTTGGGAAGGCAGTTTCGACTGTTAATCCTTTCACCTCTTGCATAAGCTGAGCCATCATTTTCTCTACTAGGACAATGATTTCTTCTTGACTCATGAAACTCATTTCCATATCAATTTGAGTGAACTCTGGTTGACGATCAGCACGTAAATCTTCATCACGGAAGCAACGGGCAATTTGGTAATAGCGGTCAAATCCAGATACCATCAACAATTGTTTAAAAATTTGTGGTGATTGTGGTAAAGCATAAAATTCACCTGAATGCACACGGCTTGGTACAAGATAGTCACGGGCACCTTCAGGAGTACTCTTTGTTAAAATAGGTGTTTCTACATCAAGAAAGCCATTTTCATTTAAGAATTTGCGGAATGAAACTGTTACATCATGTCTCATTTTAAATGCTTGAAACATGTCCGGTCTGCGTAAATCGATGTAACGATATTTCAAACGAACATCTTCTGATACTTCTGTTTGATCACTAATCGTAAATGGCGGTGTTTTCGCTTCATTAATAATTTCTATCTTTTCAGCATGTATTTCAATTTTTCCAGTTTTCAGGTTTTCGTTTACTGTTCCTTCATCTCTAGCAACAACTTTTCCTGAAATACTTAATACATATTCATTGCGGACTTTTTCCGCTGTTGCAAGTGCCTCTTGTGAAAAGTCAGGATTAAAAACTACTTGTACGATTCCAGTACGATCACGTAAGTCAACGAAAATTAATCCACCTAAGTCTCTTCGCTTTCCAACCCACCCTTTTAATGTCACTTCTTGACCAATAAAACTTTCTGTTACCTCACCACAATACGATGTTCTTGTCGTCATCCTTTTCTCCTCCTTTATTTCCCTATCTTAACTTTTGTTGAAAATGACTAATAAATTGATCAAGCGAGATTTCTTCTTGTTCTCCCGTCGTCATATCTTTTACATTTATTTTATTTGCTTTTAATTCATCTTCTCCAAGTACTGCAACGAATTTGGCTTTATGACGATCCGCTGCTTTAAATTGTGCCTTAATCTTTCTATCCTGATAATCCCTTTCAGCAGAAAATCCATTGTCCCGGAGTTCATGCAGAAGCTTAACAGTATAATCTTTTGCTTCTTCTCCTAAAGATACTAAGTAACAGTCAATTTGTTCATTAATAGGAAGATCAACCTTCTCTGCATCAAGAGCAGCAATTAATCTTTCAATACTAAGAGCAAAACCGATGCCAGGTGTCGATGGACCACCAATCATTTCAACAAGTCCGTTATAACGACCGCCACCACATAGTGTTGTAATGGCTCCAAATCCTTCTGCGTTACTCATTATCTCAAATGCAGTATGGTTATAATAATCTAGGCCTCGCACTAATGTCGGATCTACTTCAAATTCGATATTCATTGAAGATAAATACGTTTGAACTTTATCAAAATACACTTTCGATTCTTCATTTAAAAAATCCAAAATTGAAGGAGCTGTACCCATCAGCTCGTGATCTCGATCTTTTTTACAGTCGAGAATCCTTAATGGATTTTTCTCTAGCCGACTTTGACAATCGCTACAGAACTCTCCTATGCTCGGCTTAAAATGATTAATCAATGCTTCTCTATGGGCCAGCCGACTCTGCGAATCACCTAGACTGTTTATAACAAGTTTCAAATTCTTCAAACCAATTTTTTGATAAATTGCCATTGCTAGGGAAATAACTTCAGCATCGATAGCAGGATCCTCACTTCCTAATGCTTCTACACCGAATTGGACAAATTGGCGGTATCGTCCCGCCTGTGGTCGTTCATAGCGAAACATTGGTCCACTATAGAATAATTTTGTCGGCTGATTAGGATTACCAAACATTTTATTTTCCACAAACGAGCGGACGACAGAGGCTGTCCCCTCCGGTCTTAATGCAAGATTTCGGCCACCTCGATCTTCGAAAATATACATTTCCTTTTGAACAATATCGGTTGTATCGCCTACACCTCTGGTAAATAATTCACTTGACTCAAAAACCGGTGTGCGAATTTCTTTATATTGATAATTTGTACAAATCTCTTTTGCTTTTTCCTCAATATATTGCCATTTTTCTACTGTTCCAGGCAAAATGTCCTGTGTTCCTCTTGGAATTTGAATAGACATAAAATAGCCTCCTTTTCAAAAACATAATTATAATTTTATTCCTCTAATAATAGGAGGTTGGTCACGGGTTCATCCTATTTCATTCCATTGACTTGCTAGTTCACCAGTGCGAGATAAACAAAAGCAACTGTTGATAATAATTCCTTATTTTATGTAAAAATAAAAAAAGCCCCCGAGTCCCTTGAATAAACAAGGGACGAGAGCTTTTATTCCCGTGGTGCCACCCTAATTGAAGCATTTACTTTGCTTCCACTTAGCTAGTTAACGCCTAGTTACGCTCATCTCCTACTAAAAAGTAAATTCTTTCAGAGAGAAACCTTAAGAGTGTTCGTTCACTAAGACACAATGTAGAAATGCTTTCAGCCTAAGACATTTCCTCTCTTTTCACGTGAAAAATTTAGCTACTATGCTCTGTCACTGGTTTTTAAATGTTATTTTATTTATATAATGATACGTATGCCAAAAGTTGATGTCAAGAGGTTTCAAAAAAATTCCCTTGCAATATTTTTTGAATGTATAAACCCTTAAGAACGCTCCATCTTCTTTTTCAGTAATCTTACGTCTTTTAATGTTAAGCCAAACTCAGAAGCTAACTCCGCATTGTACGCATCTTTTTCTCTTTCTAAAAAATGGTGGAAATCTACACCAAATAATTGGTTTGCTCCATCTGAACTCATTAATCCTTTATTACTAGCTCTCATATTAGCATCCTTTCTAGCTACAGTGGCTAGACCCTCGAGGTCATTTCCGCGCAAACAGTTGAGGTCAAAGTACGACCTCCTCTGTTTCCTCGAAAATGCTTGTCGGGTCTAATCGAGCCACTTCCGCTTTTATTCTTTCTAGCTACAGCGGCTAGACCCTCGAGGTCATTTCCACGCAAACAGTTGAGGTCAAAGTACCGCCTCCTCTATTTCCCTGAAAATGCTTGTCAGGTCTAATTGAGCCACTTCTACTTTTATTATTTTTTATCGTTCTATATTTATCATTTCCATCTAAATTTTTTTCTTTCGTTTAAAAGGGATTTTCTTTTTTTTATCGTATATTGTTGTTACAAAGTTTTTTTGATGTATAAAATCTCAAAAAAATAAACCGATATTAGGAAAGGGTTCCATTTTTAGCCTTAAAATTATTTCAATGGTGGTGAAAAAAATTAAAAAGACAATTATCTCTTTTCTGCTATTATTTACAATCTTACCTTTTTTTCAACCTTATGACTTGCATCCAACAAGTGCTGAGGCAGAAGAGATTAGTGTCGGGGTTCCTACATTAAATGTTCGGAAAGGTCCTGGACTAAGCTATTCTGTTGTTGGTCAAGCCTCTAAAGGGGAAAATTTCAAAATTATCGATAAGGATGGAGATTGGTACAAAATCGAGTCTGGCTCCTTATCCGGTTGGGTAGCCAATTGGCTCGTATTGGAAGCAGAAGAATCAGAAGAGAGTAGTTCAGAATCTTCAATAGGTACTGTTACAACTAATAGCCTGAGAGTGAGAGAATCTCCTTCTGAAGGTAGTTCTATTTTGGGTGTTCTTCAAAAGGGAGAAACAGTAAATATTATTGGAAGTATTTCAGGCTGGTATGAAATAGAATATAATAGTGGAAATGCTTGGACTTCCGAAGAGTATATTCAAATCAATTCTGCTAATAAAGACGATTCGCAATCTTCTAGCTCATCCTCAGCTGATTATGGAACTATAACTGTTCATTCACTTAACGTGAGAAGTGATAACACCTTAAATGGAGAAGTAATTGCAAAAGTCGAAAAGGGTGATAAGTATCCTATAGTAGAGGAAAACAATAACTGGTATAAAATTGAACTTTCTGACGGTAGTAAAGGATGGGTAGCCGGTTGGTATGTAGAGAAGACAGTAGCAAACATAGAGGAGCCAGAAGAACAATCTCTTCCTGAAAGCAAAAATAATAGTGATACAATAACAATCCTCTATAACGGTACAAACCTACGCGCTGAAGCTGATACGAGTTCCAAAATTATTAGGAGAGCTAATAGTGGTGAAACTTTTTCTGTAGCTGAGCAGCAAGGAGATTGGTTTGCTATCGAACTAGAAGATGGAAACCTAGCCTATGTTGCTAGCTGGGTTGTATCAACTACTTCAACAGATGACAGTGCAGACTCTCCTGAGGCAAACACCCACAATAGTACGAGTAAAGATAAAGTGGTTGTACTTGACCCAGGTCACGGTGGAGTAGACAGTGGAACTATTGGGATCCAAGGTACATTGGAAAAAGCATTAACATTAAACACTGCAAATCTAATCAATGAAAAGTTGCAAAATGCGGGGATTAAAGTAATTATGACAAGACGCAATGATCAATACCTATCACTTCCATCAAGAGTAGGCTTGTCTCATTACTATGGTGCAGATGCTTTTATCAGTATTCACTATGACAGCATAAGTACTTCTTCTGTTGTTGGACATACAACTTATTACTATCATAATTACCAAAAGTCGTTAGCGAATAGTATCCATAATCACCTTGCAAACTCGCTCACTACTAAAGATAGAGGGGTTCGATATGGTGATTACCATGTAATACGTGAAAATAAACAACCTGCTGTTTTGCTAGAATTAGGATTTTTGAGTAATGCTGCTGAAGAAGCAAATGTGAATACATCATATTTCCAAGAAACGGCAGCTAATGCCATTTCCCAAGGAATCGATAACTATCTTTCTGATTAATAATCATTGAAAAAAAGCTGACCGAAAGTAATGTGCCTAGCACCCGGTCAGCTCTTTTTTCTTATTTACTTTCAACAATTAATGTCACCGGTCCGTCATTTACTAAATGGACATCCATCATTTCACCGAAAACCCCAGTCTCTACTTCAATTCCTTTTTCTCTTAATATCTTGTTAAAGTAATCATACATTTTTTCCGCATAGTCGGGCTTTGCCGCTTCCATAAAATTAGGTCTCCTCCCCTTTCGGCAGTCACCATAAAGAGTAAACTGTGACACAGAAAGAATGGACCCTTTAACATCTAGTAGTGAATGATTCATTTTCCCTTGTTCATCCTCAAACACTCTTAAGTTTGCCACTTTATCAGCGACATAACGAACATCTTCCTCAGAATCCTCGTGAGTAACTCCCACAAGCAGAACAAGACCAAAGTCAATCTTGCCTGTCACTTCATTTTGCACTGTTACTGAAGCATTTTTACTTCTTTGTAAAACAACACGCATTGTACTTTACCTGCCTCTCTTTAATTGATCAAGCGACTATGTTTTTTTTATAATTAGTCTCTGCTGATTAATTGCAGTATCTGTCCCCTGTAGACCTCCCGCGGCTAAGCCCCTCGAGATCATAAGTTAAGCATCCCAAAAAGGCAAAAAGCGCCTTTCCAAGATGCTCGTCTTATGCTTATCGGGGCTAATCAAGCCGCCTTCGCTTTTCTTTTAATTCATTATTCGTCTTACAGAATAGATATCTGAGATTTGTTTGATTCTCTCGACTACTTTGTGAAGATGGGAGATGTTATGAATTGCAATGGACATGTTGATTGTTGCCATTTTGTTTCGGTCTGACCTTCCGCTAACTGCTGTTATATTTGTTTTCGTTTCGTTTACTGCTTGTAGTACTTCATTCAATAAACCACGGCGGTCATAACCAGAAATCTCTATATCCACGTTATATTCCTTACGATTAACGCCGTCGCTTTCCCAAGCGACTGGAATAAGTCGTTGCTCCACCTCTTCTGTGTTTACATTTGTACAGTCAGATCGATGGACCGAAACGCCTCTTCCTTTTGTAATAAATCCAACAATTTCATCACCTGGCACAGGATTACAACATCTTGATAAACGAATAAGAAGATTATCAATACCTTCTACTTGAACACCCGCATCTTTTTTCCGCTTGACAGGCTGGGCCTTTAAGTCTGTCAATACCTCTTTAAGACTTTCTTCCTGATCCCGTTTCTTGCGGTGTTTTTCCGTCAGCCTGTTGGCAATTTGCGCTGCAGTAATTCCGTTATACCCAACTGCTGCATACATGTCTTCTTCATTAGCAAAATTGAATTTTTCAGCAACCCTCTTAATATTTTCAATAGTAAGGATTTCTTTCAATTCGAAATCAAGGTTTTTAATCTCTTTTTCTACTAAGTCTCGGCCTTTTTCAATATTTTCTTCTCTTCGCTGCTTTTTGAAAAATTGTTTGATTTTATTTTTAGCTTGAGAGGTTTGAGCTAGCTTTAGCCAATCCTGACTTGGTCCATATGAATGTTTCGATGTTAGTATCTCAATAATATCGCCTGTTTTCAGCTTATAATCAAGAGTAACCATTTTCCCATTCACTTTAGCACCAATCGTCTTATTTCCAATTTCCGAGTGAATACGGTAAGAAAAGTCAATAGGAACCGATCCCGACGGTAATTCCATTACATCTCCCTTAGGTGTAAAGACAAAAACCATATCAGAAAACAGATCAATTTTTAGTGATTCCATAAATTCTTCCGCGTTAGCTGATTCATTCTGGAATTCTAAAATTTCTCTAAACCAAGATAGTTTTTTCTCAAAGCTTGCCTTATTATCGATAGATTTACCTTCTTTATAAGCCCAATGCGCTGCAACCCCGTACTCTGCTATTTGATGCATATCAATTGTACGAATTTGTACCTCTAATGGATCCCCTTTAGGGCCAATTACTGTTGTGTGAAGTGATTGATACATATTTGGTTTTGGCATCGCAATATAATCCTTGAAACGCCCCGGCATAGGCTTCCAACATGTGTGAATTATTCCAAGTACAGCATAGCAATCTTTTATGCTGCTAACGACAACCCGTACGGCTAAAAGATCATAAATTTCATTGAATTGTTTGTTTTGCAGTGCCATTTTCCGATAGATGCTATAAATATGCTTGGGACGTCCGGAGATTTCTGCATCTATCGTTACTTCGTGAAGTCTATCTTTCACTTCAGTAATAACATCTTCTAAATACTCTTCTCGTTCTTCCCTCTTTTTCTTCATAAGGTTGACGATTCGATAGTATTGTTGTGGGTTTAAATATCGAAGAGCTGTATCTTCCAACTCCCACTTGATTTTTGATATCCCGAGTCTATGAGCTAAAGGTGCAAATATTTCCAATGTTTCATTTGAAATTCGTCTTTGCTTCTCTTGTGGCAAATGCTTTAACGTTCTCATATTATGGAGGCGGTCAGCTAATTTAATTAAAATAACCCGTATATCTTGTGCCATCGCAATAAACATTTTTCGATGATTTTCAGCTTGTTGCTCTTCTTGCGATTTATATCTGATTTTGCCGAGCTTTGTAACGCCGTCCACTAACATAGCCACTTCTGCGTTAAAAGTTTCTTGAATTTCTTCCAATGTAATATTTGTATCCTCCACTACATCATGAAGAAACCCTGCAGCTACGGTAGCAGGATCCATTTCTAAATCTGCCAGTATTCCAGCTACTTGTATCGGGTGGATAATATACGGCTCTCCCGATTTTCGAAATTGTTCTTTATGAGCATTTTTTGCAAATTGATAGGCATGCTCTACCATTTTCATATGCTCATCATTTAAGTATTCTCTTGTTTTATCAATCACCTGTTCAGGAGTTAACACTTGATCTTTGGCCATGATCAAAATCACCTATTTTAATAATAAATTTTTATCAGTTCTTTTTACCTAATTACACTAAACTGTTCGTTCCTCAAAACATCTAGTTGATTACCCAATTAATTAGCCTATTGAAGTGGCCATTCATGCGAGAGTAATCCTGCAATTGTTACTATTATCAAAAAAAAAAATCAATCTGTAAAGTACTTCAACCAAAATTCTACAATTCTCTAGAAAATTCGACTTTTCCGTATACTAAAAATTATATAAGAAAAAGGGCTGACTCTATGTCAAGATGTCAGTCCCTTACCGTTTATTATACATGATAGTATTAACTTTTGCTTTTGTTTATAAAAGAAAATTCAACATATAACCAAAATATTCTTCTTTCTCCAACATACAGAGAAATATACCCGTAAAATTGCTTATCAATATTGCATTAAAGTCAAAATATCATGTCCTTCTAGTTTTTGACGACCATCCAAGTAAGAAAGCTCAATCAAAAACGCTGTACCAGCCACGATTCCACCAAGTTCTTCTACTAATTTAATCGTTGCCTCAATTGTACCTCCAGTAGCAAGAAGGTCATCTGTAATTAATACCCTTTGCCCTGGCTTAATAGCATCTTTATGAATAGTTAAAGAATCTTTCCCATATTCAAGACCATATTCCACTTCAATCGTTTCACGTGGAAGCTTTCCAGGTTTACGAACTGGTGCAAAGCCCACTCCAAGAGCATAAGCTACTGGGCAACCGATAATAAAACCTCTTGCCTCAGGCCCTACTACTAGATCAATTTGCTTTTCTTTTGCATATTCGACAATCTGGTCTGTTGCATATTTATAGGCATCACCATTGTCCATTAATGTGGTAATATCTTTAAACTTAATTCCTTCTTTAGGCCAGTTTTCGACTATTGTTACATATTGTTTTAAGTCCATACTTCTACTCCTCCTCGAGCTGTAACGGTCTCTACAATCCTTTCATCAAACCAAGCTTTTAACTCCTGATAAGAAGAATACACTAGTTCATTTTCTAACATATAATGTGATTGTTTCTTCTGGTAAGTTATTGACTCTGCTAAGTCTCGCTTCATTTTAGTAGGATTGAGAGAGATAAATCCATTATTTATTGTAACAAACTCTAATTCAAAAAACACCTGTGACATAAAATCAATTGTTTCTTTAGACCACCCTTTATATTTTGCTAGCTCATCACCATGCTTTTCTATATGAAAAGATTTACGCTTCGCTAGGAATAAGTAATACCATTTAAAGTGATCTCTAGTAGGCATTGTAGAGAAAAAGTGGTCTTCTCTTTGATAAAAATGAGCATAAATCCTACATGGCTTTCCACTTTTCAAAAGAGACTCTAACAGCTTTTTGTCTGAGGGTAAGTCTAAAAGAACAAGATTAAGATCTGTTATGTTCACCATCTCCGCTTTTTCAATACTATCGATGACCTCAACCTCTTCACTAGAAATGGCTGAAAAAAACTGTAGAGTAGCTGCTTCAAAGCAAATAATCTTCCTATTCAAGACAGGAACAATTGAAAGCCAGCGCTCAGCCTGCTTCATCCCTCTAATATCAAATAATTGCCACTCTTGCACCATCACGTCTTGCAAGAAAATTTGTGGCTTTCTTCTATTATTCCACTCATTTATAGATAATTCACCTATTACGGAAACCTTTGAGATTGGTGACAAATGATCAGCAATCTCACCTAATCCAAATCCTACACCATCTAAAAAGTTGTCATCTTCCTGAAGCATTAACTTTAAATGATTTTGGTTTGCACCAATTTTTTTCATATTGCCAACACTAACATTTTCAATTTTCAGTTTAGGCTTTGGATTTGCCATCCCAAATGGTGCTAGCATTTGAAGCTGTTCAATTGACTCCAGACTAACTTCATCAAGTTTTATTTCTGTGTCTAACTGTGTAACTGGAATAAAATCTTCCTCTTCAAGCTGTTCAGATGCTAATAAGTTTAACCGATTCCTTAACTCAGGCACATCCTCTAGTGCCAATGTCATTCCAGCGGCCATTGGATGTCCTCCAAAATGAGGTAGGATATCCCGGCAAGTGGAAAGGTTTTGAAATAAATCAAAGCCAACAATACTTCTAGCTGAGCCTTTTGCTTTTCCTGTCTCTTGGTCATAGCTTAGGACAATTGTTGGTCGATAAAATTTATCTACTAGTCTTGAAGCAACAATACCAACAACTCCAGAGTTCCAGCCTTCTTTTCCAATGACGAGCACTTGATTTTCAGATAGTGGAAAATCCTTCTCAACCATTTTTATTGCTTCTTCTGTCATTTCACTAACAATAGCTTGTCTTTCTTTGTTTATTGAATCAATTTCACTAGCAATCATCATCGCTTCTTCTTCATCTTCTGAAAGCAGAAGATCCACTGCTGGATCAGCATCACCTAGTCTTCCAACTGCATTGATTCTAGGTGCAAGGACAAACCCTATTGATTCTTCATTCATCTCTTGTTGAGTTGCTTTTGCTAATTTGCAAAGTGCCTTTATTCCAGGTCTATTTGATTTTCTAAGTTGCACTAACCCTTTTTTAGCTATAGCACGGTTTTCTCCCATTAAAGGGACTAAGTCTGCTATTGTCCCGATTGCAGCTAGGTCAAGTAACTCTTCCGGTAAATAACCGTAAAGAGCATGTGCAAGTTTTAAAGCTACGCCTACTCCTGCTAAATCAGAAAAAGGATAAGTACTTCCTGCTAGTTTTGGATGAATTATTGCTAATGCTTCAGGTAGTTGTGGTCCTGGCTCATGGTGGTCAGTAATAATTAGATCTAATTCTAATTCTTTCGCTATATGGGCTTCATGTATAGCAGAAATACCTGTATCAACTGTTATAATTAAAGAGACCCCGCTGTCTTTCGCCCAGCGGAAAGCTTGTTCATTTGGTCCATAGCCTTCTGAAAAGCGATTAGGGATGTAAAATTCAACATCAGCGTGCAGGTCCCGAAGAACAGTCATCATTACGGAAGTACTGCTGACACCATCCGCATCATAATCACCGTATATTAGGATTTTTTCCTGATTTTGTATTGCTTCTTTTATTCTATCTACTGCTTTTTGCATATCATTGAATAAAAAAGGATCATAAAAGGAATCGCCTGTATCAAATAAAAAATTCCGAGCTTGTTCAACATCATCCAAGTCTCGGTTAATTAATAGTTTGGCAACAAGCGAGGGAATATTTAATTCTTTTGCTAGTTTGTCTACTTCCTGTTCGTTCGTTTCTTGAACAATCCAGCGAGTTTTTGATTTTAACATATGTTCACCCCTCAGCCTTTCTCATTATACAAAAACACGCCATCTGTTTCAATGTAATTAAAAGTATATAGAGTTAGCATGGATAGTAGGATTTTCCATTCTCAAGATAGCCCATTACTAATTCTGTTTAAATAAAAACTTATTATTGCATACAATAAAAAATTTTTTCCACTAATAAAGAGGTAGGTTATTCCCACCTCTTTTAACTACTTGCCTGTCTCTTCTGTATTTCCAGGCTCATCATCTTTATTTAATGTTTCATTTGTTAAGTTTGTATTTTTATCCTTTGCCAATTCCTCATGCAGCTTTTCATTCTCTCTCGTTAAGGATTTCACTTTTCGCTGAGCAACGAATAGGCGAAAAAGTCCCACTGACCCAACAATGATGCCTCCCATCAGCACGGATCCCAGTATTACGAGGATTAATGGCCATTCTGCTGTACCAAATAGATAATTCACTGTTACTGGATCTACATTTATAACAGCAAAAATGGCGACAATTAATGCAAAGAAAAAACTTAATAATAGTGTCCATTGAAATTTCATTACCTCTTCTTCTCCTAACTTTTAATCTAAATTGACTCCATCTTTCTGGTCTGCTTCTGGACCATAAGGATTAATATGAACAAACACATCATTGACATTTGGTTGTTCTAATAATTTTTTCTTCACTTTTTTACCGACTCTGTGACCATCTTCCACTGTCATATACGGATCTACACTTATTTTAATGTCAATGATTACATAATGTCCGTGTTCCCTAGCGTGAAGTTCATTAATCTCTTTTACCTCGTCTACATTTTGTACTACTTTTTTAAATGGAACAGTATCCTCCTCATGAAGTACATGATCCAACGTATTATGTATGGATTCTGCCCCTAACTTCCATGCCATTCTCAACACAAGCAATGCTACAAACAAACCAGCAACAGGGTCTCCGTACACTAACCATTCTAAACCATATTTCCCCCCTAAGATGGAAGCTGCGATTCCTACCAATACAGCGACGGAAGAGAAAACATCTGATCTATGTTCGTATGCATTAACTATAAGAGCATCACTATTTAGCTTTTTACCCAATCGGTATTTATATTGAAACATCGACTCTTTTACAATAATAGATAACACTACCGCGTAAATAGCAATTAAGTTAGGCGGTTCAATTGGTTCGAAAAAGGACTCAATTGAGGACTTCCCTATTTCAACTCCTACTAAAAACAGCAATACCGCTACAATGATTGCGGCAATCGACTCTGCTTTGCCGTGACCATACGGATGATCACGATCAGGAGGTTGTTTCGCAGCCCTTAGTCCAATAAAAACAGCAAGCGAGCCCGCAACATCAGAAGCGGAGTGAACTGCGTCTGCTATTAGTGCCCTACTATTTCCGTAAATCCCTGCAATCCATTTTACAATAGCAAGTAGGATATTCCCTACAATTCCTACCATTGCGGCAAATTCAGCTTTTTTAAACCGTTCTTCTTGATTCAACTTACATCCCCCTAACAATGAAATACGGAAGCAGCTCGTTCAGCTCGTGAAGAAAATAGGGATTTCTCTCTGGAAGGCGTCTTTTTTGCCTTTTTGAGAGAAATCATCTTTTTCACAGCGAGCTAGCTGCTGGAGCTGGATAAATAGCGTCCTACACTAAGTCTTCCTAATCATACAGTTTATTGTAACCTATAAACCTTGATAATAATAACAAAAGCGGAAGCGATTCTGTCAAGATAGACAAGCACAAACAACTATCAATTTGTAAGCAAAGGAAAAGGAATAACCCATAAAAAGGTTATTCCTCATTCAAAATCTATTTTAGACTTGTGGCTCATCAGACCATTTTTTCTTTTCCTTCACTGTCTTGATTGTGCCTTTTTTCTTTAACTCTTTCTTTTTCATCACTAACCATAATTGAGTTGCAATAAATACAGAAGAGTAAGTTCCAGCAATTAAACCAACAAGCAATGCAATTGAGAAGTTTAAGATAGATTCACTACCAAAGATCAATAACGCTATAACAGTAAACACTACTGTTATTACCGTGTTAACAGAACGACCCATCGTTTGACGCAAACTTTTGTTAACAACCTCTTCAATATCTTCAACAGTTTTCAAACGGCGTTTTTTATGAAGATTTTCTCTTATTCGGTCGAATGTAACAATCGTGTCATTAATAGAGTAACCAACAACTGTTAAAACAGCAGCAATAAAGGTAATATCTACTTCAAGTCTTGTTAAACTAAAGAATGCAATAATAAAGAACGCATCATGAAGCAGAGCAATAACAGAAGCAACAGCCATTCTCCATTCAAATCGCAACGACACATAGATAATAATACCGACAGCAGCAATTGCTAGGGCTGTCATCGCATTTTTCGCTAACTCTTTCCCAACAACAGGGGAAACAGTACTTATACTCGGCTCAGCTCCATACTCTTTTTTAAACTGTGTTTTCAACTTAGCGATTTCTTCTTTATCCAAGTCTTCAGAGTATCTTACAACGGCAATATTTTGGTCATCACCAGATATTACAACATCGCTTGACTCTAAATTAACTGCTTCTAAGTTTTCTTGAATTTCTTCTGTAGTTATGCTCTTTTCTGCCAGTACTTGCATTCGCGTACCGCTAGTGAAATCAATACCTAGATTTAGGCGGAATACAGCTAAAATAATTATTCCCGCGGTAAGTATTACAGCAGAAAAAGTAAAGAACTTCCTTCTGTGTTTCGCAAAATCAAATCGATCAAATTTTGTAGGCAAATCAAGCGTATCAAAGTTTTCAGCAAGATCTTTTATTTCCGATTTCTTCACTCCAAACCAACCTGGTTTTTTGTTAAAGAAACGGCTGTTTACCCAAAGCCCTAATAATAATCTAGATCCCCATACTGCAGTAATAAAGCTTGTTAATATACTGACAATTAACATTGTCGCAAACCCTTTTACAGAGCTTTCCCCGTATAAAAATAGAACAGTAGCAGCTAAAATAGTTGTGACATTAGCATCTAGTATCGTTAAGAAAGAAGATTTATTTCCTGCTTGGAATGCAGACCGAATCGGTTTACCGACTTTTATTTCTTCTTTAATTCTTTCATACGTAATAATATTCGCATCGACGGCCATTCCAACTCCAAGGATAAGAGCTGCTATACCCGGGAGAGTTAAGACAGCATTCATTAAGTCAAATATTAAAAGAACGATATATATATATGCCGATAATGTAATGGTCGCAATAAAACCTGGAAAACGATAGTAAGCAATCATAAATAAGAAAATAATCGCGATACCGATAATTCCAGCGAACACTGTTTTATCAAGCGCTTGTTGACCAAACTGAGCACCAACAGATGTGGAATATATTTCATCTAGTTTTACAGGAAGGGCACCAGCATTTAAAAGTGATGCTAGATTCTTCGCTCTTTCAACAGTAAAGTCGCCTGTAATTTGAACTTCCGTTGAATTGATAGGCTCATCTACTTTAGGTGCAGATAAAAATTTAGGATTTTCTTTTTGGACTTCTGCTTGGTAGGAATCACCTTTTTCATAATCGAGCCAAATAACGAGAACATTTTCAGGGTAAGGCTTAGCAGATAACTCCTTCGTTAATTCGTAAAATTTCTCACGGTCTTTTAATTCTAAAGAAACAATAGGTGCGTTGGTTTGACTATAGCTCTGTTTAGCTGAATCAGCTTTCAAATCAGCACCATCTAAGCGGACTTTATCATTTGTATCACGGAAAGTAAGATTTGCCTGTGTAGACAAAATTTCACGTGCTTCATTTTGATCCTCTACACCCGCTAATTGAACACGAATTCTATTTCCATCTTCAATTTGGATATTCGGTTCACTAACACCTAAAACATTAATACGCTTTTCTAGCGCATCAGCGGTATTTGCTACCGTATCACTCGTAATTTTGTCGCCATCCTCAAGAGGTAACACTTCATAAAGAACCTCAAATCCTCCCTGAAGATCCAATCCGAGTTTTATATTATCAACAATATTTTTCGTTGTTCCTCCCATAGTACCTGCAAGCAATAATACAAGTATAAAGAAGGCGACTATCCGGCCCCGTTTTACCATTATGTATAAATCCTCCTTGCGCATTTCGCTCGTATACAACTAACTAATAAGCCACCACAAACATGATGAATGGCCAATAGTATCATTATGTAGGAGAAAAAATCGACTGTCAATTTTTTCTCAATTGAAATCCTGTTATTTTTTAGGCCTTAAAAGTTCATTTAGTTCATTTTCATTCACTTCTGTGAACCAATTAGGTGAACGATATGCCTCAACCGTTTCAAAACTCATATATTCTCCGGGTTTTACCGTTAACACATCATTAACAAGTTCAAAAAGCATTACATCCTGATTCGGCTTTCTCCACTTTTTCTTTGTTAAATATAACCAAAGACTTTCTACTGTTGCCTTGCCATATCCTAGTACTTCAAATTCTTCCACTTTACTTACTAGTGCCAGTTCTAAAGAATCATAATAACGATCATATGGATGTTGTTGTTTGCTCATTGCTCTTCCCCCGCTCGAGAAATATATTCACAACTTGTCATGCTTTGTCCACCTTGATGCATATATATCATTGTATATGATAATTCCATTTTTGAGAAGGCAGGGAATTTTATGTCAAAATTTCTTAAAGGCACAATAATCCTTATGTTGGCGGCCTTTATTACAAGAATATTAGGGTTTATTAATCGGATAGTTATAGCTCGCTTTATAGGCGAGGAAGGTGTTGGCCTTTACATGATGGCTTTTCCGACACTTATACTCGTAATAACGATTACCCAACTTGGTCTTCCTGTTGCAATTAGCAAAAATGTCGCAGAAGCAGAAGCACAAGGTGATACAAAAAAGATAAAAAAAATACTCGTCGTTTCCCTTTCCACTACACTGGGACTTTCGATTATTTTCACTCCAGCATTAATTCTGCTTGCACCCTATTTAACTGAAGTATTATTTACCGACCAAAGGATATATTATCCGCTCGTTGCAATTGCACCAATCATTCCCATTGTCGCTGTCTCATCTGTATTAAGGGGATACTTCCAAGGTAGGCAGAATATGAAGCCTTCTGCTATTTCACAAGTTATTGAACAATTAGTAAGGATAACATTAATTGCTGTATTGACAAAGATGTTTCTTCCTTATGGAATCCAATATGCTGCAGCAGGAGCAATGGTGGCCTCTGTTCTAGGTGAACTTGCCTCCCTTCTTTATATGTTTACAACATTTAAAATGAAGAAAAAATTCAAAGTAAGAAGAAACTTTTTTCAGTCTATTATGAAAGGAAAACAAACCTTTCGTGAATTAATGAGTGTTGCATTACCAACTACAGGTAGCAGGATGATTGGCTCTATCTCCTGGTTTTTTGAGCCAATCGTTGTAGCGCATAGTTTGGCTTTAGCAGGGGTAGCCGCAACTATGGCAACCAAGCAATATGGGTCATTAACGGGATACGCTCTTCCACTCTTATTTTTACCTTCTTTTGTTACCGTCTCCTTAGCACAATCACTTGTTCCAGCTATTAGTGAGGCACATGCTCAAAAGGAGTATTCTTTAATTGAACATAGACTGCAACAAGCATTACGCTTTTGCTTACTTACTGGTGGAATCTCCGTCGTTGTTTTATATGTTTTTGCTGATCCTCTGATGAAACTAATGTATGGAAATGAAAATGGGGCAGTTTTTCTAAAGCTTATGGCACCATTTTTCTTATTTTACTATTACCAAGGTCCACTTCAGGCAGTTCTACAAGCTTTGAATTTGGCAAGGGCAGCGATGATTAACAGTCTTATCGGTGCTGTAATAAAAACAGCCGTAATTTTTGTACTTGCCTCACAGCCTGCTTTTGGAATCAACGGAGCTGCCCTGGGAATCGTGACAGGTTTCATGCTTGTTACATTGCTGCACTTTGTTACGATACTAAAAGTTATTCCTCTTACGATTTATATTCGTGATTATTTTAAAATTACGGTTGTTATACTGATATCAGGATACTTAGGGCATTATAGCTTTGAAAATCTATTAACGGAGCAATCCCTAATCCTTAGACTCTTATTCAGTATTATTCTGACATGCATCATTTATTTTATTTTTTCTGCTTTATTAAAAATCGTACATCGAAGTGACCTTACAAAAATTCCATTTATCAAAAAAATAATTATTTAAGATAATTCATTCACTTTTCAAGAAATGGACTGTTCCTTTCCGCTGTGGGGACTGACACCACAAGTAGCTAGGGAGCGTTGTTTTTTAAGGCTATTTTCGTAAACATTGTTGCTATTTATTTGAGTATAAAAGGCTCTGTTTAATTTAATATTGATACGCGATTGTAAGGGAATCTGTTAACAGGCCCCAAAAGTAAAACAGATAAAAAACAACAATTGAAAATATAGAGTGGGTTGAAGCGGAAGAAACTTCCCTCGGGGTATAGAGGAAAAAGTCAGGGCCCCCATAGACGGATGTCTAGCTACAGCGGCTAACTCGCTGTGAAAAAGATAAAATTCCCCAAAAGGCAAAAAACGCCTTTGGGGAATTTTCCTATTTTCTTCACGAGCTGAACGAGCCGCTTCCACTTTTCGTTTTGTCTAGCTACAGCGGCTAACTCGCTGTGAAAAAGATAAAATTCCCCAAAAGGCAAAAAACGCCTTTGGGGAATTTTCCTATTTTCTTCACGAGCTGAACGAGCCGCTTCCGCTTTTCGTTTTGTCTAGCTACAGCGGCTAGCTCGCTGTGAAAAAGATAAAATTCCCAAAAGGCACAAAAAACGCCTTTGGGGAATTTTCCTATTTTCTTCACGAGCTGAACGAGCCGCTTCCGCTTTCCTAGGAGTCTAGTGTCTGCAGTGGAAAAGAACGGTCTCTTTCCTAGAAACAACAAACTTTACGGAAACAGCCTTTTTTTAAACACCCTCCCTTAGGTTTTATCTTTTAAATCAATATAGAACTCTCCATTATGAAAACTACAAAAGGATATTTCTTTAACGTTCGGAAACCCTCTTTCTCTTAATTCTTTTCTAAGCCAAAAAGAGCTTTTTCCTACTAGCTCCAAATGTTTTATTTGTACCTCTCCGTCTAATATGAGCGGCAATGTGAGAGATCCTTCCTGTTCCGTTTCTTCTTTTTTCATGACCGATAGCTTTCCAGACGGTTCGAGGATGGCAAATTCCACATCTGCCATATTATAGACATCTTTTTCTCGAAGCTGGAGCATTAAATCATCATAGTTATACCTCTGTCTCTTCATTGCGTTTTCATCAATTTTTCCTTTACTAATAATAAGTGCTGGCTTTCCATCAACAAGTTCACGGAAAGGTTTGCTTTTTAAAGAAATGATAGCAAGTATCACTTGTACCATTACAATAATGGTCATAGGAAGAAGCGTATCAATAAGAGGCTCCTCTGGATATTCAATAGCGGTTACCGCCATTTCTCCAATCATGATGAAAACAACTAAATCTAAAATACTCAACTCGCCAATTTCCCGTTTTCCCATTACTCGGAAAATAACCAAAATAACAGTATAAAGAAAAAGCGTGCGTAATATTAACGTAATATATTCCACCACTTTTCCTCCCTAACAATGAAAATAGACTTCACTATTAGTATTTAAAAACCTGCTTAAATTATGCTCATTTACATAAGGGCTGGTAAAAGACTCGCTTCCCATTGTTCTCTTCAAAAAATTCCTAGTCTTTTTTTGAAATTGGCTGAATATGCTTGTACTAAGTCGAATATTAAAAATCATGCATTTATGAAGGGAGAGAATTATCATCGATGCTAAAAAACTTGGAGGAGCCGTCCTCTATGGGGTTATTACCATATTACTAATTGCTATTACAGCAAGTCTTGTTTTTTCTATACTTCTTCGTTTTACTGATTTAGACGAACATTCCATTTCATTATTTGTGACAATCGTTTCATTTTTATCCCTTTTTATCGGAGGGTTTATGAGTGGGGGGAAAGGAAAACAGAAAGGATTGATTTTAGGAGGTTTAACTGGATTTATTTATAGCTTTTCTGTATTTTTATTTCAATACCTCGGGTTAGACAGTCTCTTTACACTGGAGCAAACCGTTTATCATCTATGTTACATCACAACAGCAATGATGGGAGGTATTCTTGGCGTAAACCTTAGCGGAGGAACGACGAGGGACTCTTAACCAGAAACGCAGAAGCGTTTTGTTGCCCCATGCCATTTTTATTTTTCCTATCAGGTAAAAAGGAGGTTACGCAAAAGTGACATACATTTTTGCGTAACCTCCTTTAGCTATTAAGCTTTTTCTACTACTTCACGAATTGCATTTCGATCGTATGTAAGTCTGCTGCCATCGCCGCATTTAATGACAATTTTGCCTTCTTCAATCGCATCAATGAATCCATGCAATCCACCAATCGTCACAATCTTATCGCCTTTTTGAAGTTCATTTTGCATTTGTTGAACTTTCTTTTGACGTTTCTGCTGTGGACGAATAAGCAAGAAATAGAAAAGTACAAACATGAGAATCAAAGGTATGATTGTTGCTAAACCACCTTCCATTAGCCGTTCCCCTCCTTTCAGTTACCAATTCTCCTCGTATTAACGAGTACGGTATTACCTTCATTTTAAGTTTGAGAAAATTTTCTCAATTAATCATAAGTGGGTGCAAATAGAGCCCACTTGTGATTATTTACTTTATTATGATTAGAAGTTTTTTGCATCTGGACGATTAAAACCGTACTGCTCAAAAAACTCTTCTCTAAAGTCACCTAGACGATCTTCTCGAATCGCTTGTCTGACTTGCTCCATTAAGTTTAACAGAAAATGAAGATTATGATAAGTAGTAAGTCTTATTCCAAACGTTTCATCACATTTTAATAGATGACGAATGTAAGCCCTTGTATAATTACGGCATGTGTAACAATCACAATTTTCATCAATTGGGCGATAATCACGGGCATATTTTGCATTTTTTACAACAAGACGCCCTGTACTCGTCATTAATGTTCCATTCCGTGCAATACGTGTTGGCAATACACAATCAAACATATCAATGCCTCTTAATGCTCCATCAATTAACGAGTCTGGTGATCCTACCCCCATTAAGTACCTAGGTTTATCCGTTGGAAGTAATGGTGTGGTAAACTCTAACACTCGATTCATAACATCCTTCGGTTCCCCAACAGAAAGTCCACCAACAGCGTAGCCAGGGAAATCTAAAGAAACTAGATCTTTCGCGCTTTGTTTTCGCAGTTCTTCATATTCTCCACCTTGTACAATTCCGAATAACCCTTGATCCTCGGGACGAGCATGTGCACTTAGGCAACGCTCCGCCCAACGAGATGTTCTTTCAACAGATTTTTTCATATAATCATATTCGGCAGGGTATGGAGGACATTCATCAAATGCCATCATAATATCTGACCCAAGAGCATTTTGAATTTCCATCGCTTTTTCTGGACTCAAAAACATCTTATCTCCATTCAAATGATTACGGAAATGCACGCCTTCTTCTTCAATTTTCCGAAACTCACTTAAACTGAAAACCTGAAAACCACCGGAATCAGTTAATATTGCACGATCCCAGTTCATAAATTTATGCAAGCCACCTGCTTCTTTAACAATCTCATGACCCGGTCTAAGCCATAAATGATAGGTGTTACTTAAAATAATTCCTGCATCCATCGTTTTCAATTCTTCTGGCGCCATTGTTTTTACGGTTGCAAGTGTTCCTACAGGCATAAATGCAGGTGTTTCAAATGAACCATGCGGTGTATGCACACGTCCTAAACGTGCACCAGTTTGCTTACAAGTTTTAATTAATTCATATTTAACTGCAGTCAAAATTAGAAATCTCCTTCCAAATTCACCTTACACATAAATTGCTTATTTTAAGAACATTGCGTCCCCAAAACTAAAGAATCGATATTTTTCTTTCACAGCTGTTTCATATGCATGTAATACATTTTCTTTTCCCGCAAATGCACTTACAAGCATAATCAATGTAGATTTAGGCAAGTGAAAATTCGTTATCAACCCATCAATTGCTTTAAATTCATAGCCCGGATAAATAAATATACTTGTCCAGCCGTTTTCTTCTACAAACTTCCCATGTTTAGAAGCAATTGTTTCAAGTGTTCTAGTAGATGTTGTACCAACTGTAATAATCCTGCCACCTTGAGCCTTTACTTCATTTAAAAGTCTTGCTGTTCCTTCAGAAACTTGATAAAACTCAGCATGCATATCATGGTCCTCAATCGTGTCAACAGAAACGGGTCGGAATGTTCCTAATCCAACATGAAGCGTGATAAATGCGATATGCACACCCTTTTCTCTAATTTCATCTAAAAGCTCTTCTGTAAAATGAAGTCCAGCTGTTGGAGCTGCTGCCGATCCTCTTTCACGAGCAAAGACAGTTTGATAGCGATCCTGGTCATCTAACCTTTCCCTAATATAAGGAGGAAGTGGCATTTCACCAAGTTCTTCTAGTACTTCATAAAAAATACCATCATAATTGAATTTTAACATGCGTCCTCCGTGTTCTTTCACTCCGACACATGTCGCAGTTAATCTTCCATCACCAAAAGAAATAACCGTTCCTTCTTTAATACGCTTTGCAGGTTTTACAAGAGTCTCCCATTCATCTCCCTGTTCTTGTTTTAACAAGAGAACTTCAATGTTCGCTCCCGTATCTTGTTTCGTTCCATATAATCTTGCAGGTAGTACACGTGTATCATTCAAGACAAGACAATCTCCTTCGTGAAGATCCTCTACAATATCTTTGAATTGCTCATGCTTAATACTGCCTGTTTCTTTATCTAGAACCATTAGCCGGCTGTGAGATCGTTCCGCTAGCGGTGTCTGCGCGATCAACTCTTCCGGTAAATCAAAGTCAAAATCTTCTACCTTCATCTTCTGTCACCTAACTTTATTAGATTACTATTTAAAACGTCCTATCAAATAAAAGACAAGAGAAAGTATAACACTTAAAAGAATAGACGTCATAATTGGGAAATAAAAAGTTGTATTTTCTTTCTTAATTACAATATCTCCTGGCAGTTTTCCTATCTTGATAAATTGCATAAGAAAGCCTGCAACGAGCAGAACTCCTCCAATAATCATCAAAAACTTTGGAATTCCTGTCATCTAGAGCAGCATCCCTTCATTTTTTTCACTAGTAAATCATTACTTTGATGGAGTTTCAAGATTAAAGTGTTCATATACTAGATTCGTTACCATTCTTCCCCTAGGTGTCCGCTGGATAAACCCTATTTGTAAAAGATATGGTTCATAAACATCTTCAATTGTATGAGATTCCTCTCCAATACTTGCCGCAATAGTATCCAGACCGACTGGACCGCCATTAAATCGCTGAATAATTCCCTTTAATAGCTTATGATCAATATGATCGAGACCAAGCTTATCAACTTGTAATAATTCCAACGATTCTTGAGCCAATGCCGTACTGATTTCACCATTTGCCTTTACTTGAGCAAAATCACGTACTCTTCTTAATAATCTGTTTGCGATTCTTGGGGTTCCTCTCGATCTTCTGGCAAGTTCCTCTGATGCAAGACTATCAATTTTTGTACTCAAGATTGCTGCTGTTCTTATAACTATCTCTTTCAACTGTTCTTCCGTATAATACTCCAGCCTACAAAGCACCCCAAACCGATCTCGTAGCGGGGCAGATAACGCCCCTGCACGCGTCGTTGCACCTACAAGCGTAAAAGGTGGTAAGTCGAGGCGGACTGATCTTGCACTAGGACCATTACCAATAACAATATCTAAGCAGAAATCTTCCATTGCTGGATAAAGAATTTCCTCTATCGCCCTAGGCAAACGATGGATTTCATCAATAAACAGAACATCTCCAGGCTCTAAAGCAGTCAAAATAGCGGCCAAATCTCCTGGTCTTTCAATCGCAGGACCTGAAGTTGTCCGCAAACTGACCCCCATTTCGTTTGCAATAACAGCGGCAAGCGTCGTTTTCCCAAGACCAGGCGGACCGTACAGTAGCACATGGTCCAATGCTTCTTCTCGCATTTTAGCCGCTTCAATGAACACTTCCAAGTTTTGCTTCACTTTATCCTGCCCTATATATTGCTTGATTGATTGCGGACGCAAGGACAATTCAAAGGACTCCTCATTCCATTCAGACTCCCCGGAAACAACTCTCTCCTCCATTCATACACTCCCCTTTCCATCTACTATTTTAATAGTAATTGTAACGCCTTTTTTATTATTTGATCTGCTGTCTGTTCTTCACCTTTTAAACTCGGTGTAACTTTTTTAATTTCCCTTTCGGAATAGCCGAGTGCTTTTAATGCTAAAATAGCTTCTTCCAATGCCTCATCTTGAACTGCTTTTGTTTCCGTTTCATCTTGATTGAAAAGACTTGGAAAATAATCTGGTACAACATCTTGTAGCTTTCCTTTTAAATCTAAAATCATCTGTCTTGCCGTTTTCTTCCCTACTCCAGGAAATTTTGTTAAGAATTTATCATCTTCTTGTTCAATAGCTGTTATCACTTGGCCTGGCGCACCCGATGCTAAAATTGCAAGTGCCCCTTTTGGGCCAATCCCCGAAACATTTAATAGCTTCATAAACAGCAACTTTTCTTCCATTGCTTCAAAGCCAAAAAGGGCAATCAAGTCCTCTCTTACATGCTGATAAGTAAAAATTTGAATTTCTTGATTCATATGTTTGGAAAATGCAAACGGATTAGCGGTTTGCAGCTGATAACCGATTCCGTTGTTCTCTAAGACAACATACTCAGGGCTCACTCTCTTCACAGTCCCAATTATATATTCATACATTTACTTCTTCTCTCCCTTATTATAAAAAAAACCCACTAATTCTATATTATATCAATAAAGTGTATCATAACATTTCAGTAATTTTATCCAACATTAAAAACATCTGTTCTTATTTTATCAAAAAAAAGAAAGATGTATATGAATAAAAAACAATCAGAGACTTTTCTCTCTGATTGCATCATTATTTTGGTATGGAGTATTGTTCAAAGCTTTTTAAAACATCTTCATATGACTTTTTATTTTTAATAGGAATTCCTTTCACAAGCTCTTTATGTTGTTTGCTTTCTAGCTTGTTCACATCGATTTGAAAAAACGATTGAATTATCTTTGATTGATCCGGTTTTCCGTTAAAAATCGATAAAACTCCTTTATCAGATATACCGAAATATCCATTCGTTTTTAACAACGGAGAAATATCATTAACATGTTGTTGAAAGACGATTTCCTCTTCATTCATCGTGATGAGCTTCCAATCTTCATAACTTGCCCAAAAGTCTTCCATCGACCATATTGTTTCCTCGACGGTTTCTTCACTAATTTCCCCATCTAGATAAACTCTTTCTAGAACAACTTTAACTGTATGTGCAGAAGTTGGATAAACGGATGTTTCTTCCTCACTGTTTACTTCTCTGTCAGCTGCCTTTTTCTCGTTTTCATCATGGAAAAATGTGAAGTAAAACGCCCCAAACAATAACATTACCATAAACACGACTCGAATCTTCATTGTCATCGTGATCACCTCAAACTAAATAGGATTAATATCTAGCTCTAGTGTGACCAAATTTTGTTAAGAGTATCCTATTAGAATAAAAAAATTAACAGCAACCCCCTCGACTCCTGACCACTGAAATCAGAAAAACCAACAAAAGGAGGTTTTACCTATCTCTTTTGTTGGTTCAATAAAGACTAATCTTTATAAGAAAATTTAACGTTGGAGTAGTTGGACAAAACCTTATCCCGTCTTTGTCTCTAACTATTCACCCAAACGATTTTTTATTGATTTAAACATATCATGGATGTCTGCATTAATGCCTTCACGCGGACCACCATCACGCAAATCATTATCAATGTTCCTTACTCGACTAAAAGTTCCTTCATCTGTTACAACTGTTACTGACCTTCCGTGTAAATAAGGTTTCACAGCTTGTTTGACGGCCCTTTTCGTCTTTTCTTCTTTCGCATGATTTTCTAACTCAACTGCAATCAATACGTCAGATCCGTAAGCAACAGAACGAACATCACTTATATTCCCTACTGATGCTGTCACATCAGCTATTTTTTCTGCTAAATCACCCTCATACGCCGAGTAATACGAGTTCCTCGCTCTTCTTGTATTATCGTCTAAATGCCCATGATAATTTGCATCACCATGACTAGCGCGTTGATCGTGGGCTATAAAATTCTTGTCATAATCGGCTAACGGTTTGGAAGGGTTTTGTGGGTTCCCGTTTTCATCTTTCACTTGTAAATACTCTCTTTTATGCTTACGGATATCTTGACCTTCTTTACCAATAGAATGATCATATAACTCTGTCATCGGACCATCACGGTTATCTTTCTTATCATCACCATGACCGGCATTTGAATAAAATCCCATTGGTTCATAGGAATCTGAATAACCTTTTTGTGCTTCTTCCCCGACATTGCAACCAGCAAGACTCAAAAAACTAACGGCAGTTAAAGGTATTATGAAAAGCTTCTTTTTCAATGAAGTGCCTCCTCCTTCAACCATACTTCTCTCGAGCACAACTTTGCTCATGTATAGCTTGTGAAGGAGTTAGAGGCTTCATTCCATTTAATTGCTGGAGTCCTCTCCTACAATTGGTTATTTTAATAAGTTAAATTTATTGTGTAGTTCTTGCATATAGGTCATTCTTTGAGAAAACTGTTTCACAGTCAGCGAATATAAATAGGACCAAACTTTTTGTTTATACAGCTTTCCTTCTCTAGCAAATCGATTCCATTCCCGAAAAATGTCTGATGGATACATTAAACCCACTATAAATAAATTATCTCTTTTATAACTATTTAGTGGCTCATGGAACCATAGCTTTTGGAGAGACCAATTAATATATGGGAGAATCCGATTACTAAACTGTAAGTCATCAATCATTGGCGGTGCAATAGTTATTAGATCAAAATCAATAATATATACTTTTCCGCTTTCTGCTCTTAAAAAATTATGATGTGCTACATCACCATGCAATATACAAATTTCATCTAAAGGAAGTTCTATTTTTTTCAATTGCTCTAATGACCATTTTCCCCATTGCAAATATGTGTAAAGATAAAAAGGCTGTATGAACGACTGCAAAAAGGGAATATTAACTTGAAACATGTAAAGTCGTTCTTCCCACTTTTCAACCCATTTATTCGGTGGAATTTCATTTGTCCACTTTCCTTTTAAATGCTGTGTTTGTTTGTGAAAGGATTTTAATACAGCTAGAGCATCTTGTCTGTCACATTGGTTTACATAAGTAAATGTTTCTTTTGTATCCAGCCAATACGTTATTCCTACTGGCTTTCCCTCAAATAATAATTCCTTTTTTGTGTGAATCGGATGAAATGGAAGAACATGCTGGAAGTTTTTTTTTAGGAGTTCATCTACTAAATGTTTTTGAATATAAAATTTTTTGCTGTTGGAATAAAGCTTTACAAACCATTTCTTATTATGGGTAGTTAAAAGCCATTTTCCTTCTTTTAAGCGTTTTAATGTTGCAGATGGGTCGCCAAGCTTCTTTTTCAAAAAAGAAAGGAGACGATTATCAAAATCGTCTCCTTCGGTATGCCTTTTAACCTTCAACGTCGTCATCATTGACTTGCGGCATTCCAAAGGCTCTCGGTCCAAACATACCCTGACCGCCTTGAGGATATCCCCCAGGTCCCATCGGCATTCCTTGCCCCATCATTCCATGTCCGTATGGCTGACCCATGTGTGGTTGCCCCATTGGCATTTGACCCATTGGCATTTGTGCCATCGGACTGACTGCTTTCGGTCCACCACATCCACAATCATTTTCTGGCATATGTCCATGCTGTACCATCGGAGATTCATCCATCATTGCACCTTGCACTTGCCCCATTGGGTAACCCCCTGGATATCCACCATGCATTCCAGGCATCCCATATCCTCCCGGCATTGATTGAACACCTTGAACTGCACCAGGAGCTCCTCCATAAGGATTCATACCGTGGAATCCTGACCCCGGCATTACCGGTGATACAGGATAGCAATTATCATTAAACGGTCCTTGCGGCATTGCTGGCATTTGACCCATTTGCGGCATTTGAACACTTGGATATCCATCTTCTTCATCTTGGACACCCATTACTCCTGAAGGCTGCCCCATAGGTTGTTGACCGTATGCTCCCATTACATCTGTTGGGTAGCCCATTGGTTGTTGACCTGCACCCATTGGTTGCTGAGTATGTGCCCCCATAACCTCAGATGGGTTTCCTCCATGCATTGGCATTTGGTGCATATATGGCATGATGGAGGAAGATTCGTCATCATACCCCATACCATGCATCATTCCGGGATTTTCTACCCCAGGTAACCCTTGGTGCATTCCAGGTAGTGTAGATGCCCCTTGAACTTGCCCCATTGGATATCCTTCTGGTCCTCCATAGCTTCCTGGCATTACTGCTCCGTAACTAGGTCCGTATCCTCCTGGCATTCCTCCATAGGGTGCTCCATAACCTGACCCTGGCATTACTGGTGATACTGGTACGCAATAATTTGGATTGAAAAACATAGGCTGTGTGAATCCTCCTTGTGGTTGTGTAGGTATCTCTAAACTCTCTTCCTCTTGCTGTTGAACATCTTTCACAGACTCTTTAATAGGTTTTGGTTTTGCCTTTGGTATTTCTACCTTTTCTTCTTCCGGTTTAGGGAGAATATTAGTCGGTTTTGGTGGCATTTTCGGCTTTTCTTTTGGTTGTGTTTGCATATTAGCCATATTCATCATGTAGTAATTATTTATGTCGATTTCAGGGATGACTGGTTGAGGCATTTTTGGAGTGTACGGTTTTGGTTTTGGCTTTGGCTTCTCAACAGGTTTTTCTGCTACAGGCATCGTTTTTGGCTTTTCTTCCTTAAAAGGATGTTCTGCTTTCGGCATTTCTTTTTTCATACCATAATTAATCGGAGCTTCCTTATTCGCTCCTGCTACCTCTTTCTTAATAGACCCCCCAGATGTAGGAACCTTGATCTTCATTCCTGGCATAATCATATCAGGATTTGAAAGCTGGGCATTCATTGTTTTCAATTCTTCGAAATTCACACCATACTTCTTGGCGATTTTCCAAAGAGTATCCCCTTTTTGAACTATATGGATTTTCACTTTTTATCCCTCCTCAGGCATAAGTCTATATATCCTATGATGAGATAGGCAATTTGCTATTAATCTACATAAAAACTTATGAAGCTTACTTATAAAATATTACTTCCGTGGGTTAATGTCTTATTTGAAGCAGGGTAGGCTTAGATTTTAAAAATTGCTTTAGTAGAAGAATTACTTCATTAATTTTAAAGTTTGCAAAAACAGCCCATAAAAAAAGGCTGACCAACATATAAACTGTCAATAATTTATGGGTCAGCCTCTTTTATCAAACCCTTATGAGCATTCGATCAAGGGCATGAACTGCATTTTCAGCAACCTGTCGATCTACTTTTATGACATTCTGGAAATTGTTATTTACAATATTTTCTAAAGACCATAAAAGATGTGGAAGATCGATTCGATTCATTGTCAGACATGGGCACATGTATGGGTTTAACGAAATAATATGCTTATCTTTATGTTGAGCAATGATTCGCTGAACAAGGTTCATCTCTGTTCCTATTGCCCATGAAGACCCAGAAGGTGCATTAGAAATCGTTTCAATAATGTATTTAGTACTGCCGTTCAAATCAGATTTCTCTACGACTTCCCTAGTACACTCCGGATGGACAATGATATTCATTTCAGGATAATTCTTTCGCACTTGCTCAATATTTTTCACAGTAAAGTTTTCATGAACAGAACAGTGCCCTTTCCATAAAATCACTTTTACTTTTTCTAACTCTCCTTCAAACTGCAATTCATTTTTGATTGGATCCCATATTCCCATCTCACTTAATGGTATTCCTAAATCCGCCGCTGTATTACGTCCAAGGTGCTGGTCTGGCAGAAATAATATTCTCTCTTTTTCTCCTAGAGCCCATTTCACCATTTTATGCGCATTGGAGGAGGTAACTGTTGCTCCGCCATTTTCGCCGACAAACGCTTTAATGGCTGCAGTCGAGTTTACATACGTTAACGGAATAATCGTATCACCGAATAATTCCCCAAGCTTCCTCCAGGCTTTTTCCGTTTGATAAATATCTGCCATATCTGCCATTGAACAGCCTGCTCGCATATCTGGCAATATTACATGTTGATTTTCTTTTGTTAAAATATCTGCTGTTTCTGCCATAAAATGTACACCGCAAAACACAATATACTCCGCTTCTGTATTTCTAGCAGAAACTTGGGCAAGCTGCAGGGAATCCCCAACTGTATCAGCAAATTGAATAACCTCATCTTTTTGATAATGGTGACCAGGGATAAACAGCTTTGTTCCCAATTTCTTTTTAATTTCTTTCACACGCATCTCCATCTCTTCTTGAGAAAGAGTCAAAACGGATTCAGGCAATTCTTTTTTGCTTTTTGTTATCTCCTCTAGTAACCCCATAAAAAAACCTCCTATTTTTAGATGATTAGTATAATACTTTTGCGCTAATATCTAAGGACTGAACAGAGTGTGTCAAAAAACCTAACGAGATGTATTGAACGCCGGATTCAGCGTACTCTCTCAAATTCTTTAATGTAATTCCACCGGATGCTTCTGTTACGATATGGTTTGGGACGTGTCGAATCCATTCAGTAATTTCTTCCGGTTTGCGATTATCAAACATGATAATATCCGCACCGGCTTCAACCGCTTCATTCATTTGTTGTTCTGTTTCAATTTCCACTTCTATTTTTACCGTATGCCCTAGTTCTTGTTTCACCTTTTCCACTGCCGCTAAAATTCCCCCGCTGAATGATAGGTGATTATCCTTCAACATCACAGCATCATGTAATCCATTGCGATGATTATATCCGCCACCACAGCGAACAGCATATTTTTCCAGCATACGTAATCCAGGAGTCGTTTTCCTTGTATCACATAAACGAACTCCCGTGTGATTTACACTCGCTACCGCTTTTGCTGTCATTGTCGCTATTCCGCTCATCCTTTGAATAAGGTTTAAAATTACCCTTTCCCCTTGTAATAAACTTTGTACTGGACCTTCTATTTCCACGATTATTTGTCCTGCTTCTACTTTCTCTCCATCTTCTACCAACATCTTAATGTTAATCGTCTCATCAAGCAGCCTAAAACCATTTTCGATTACATCCCTTCCACAAAAAACTCCATTCGCTTTTGAAATAAATTGATAGTTCGCACGGTCACTAGATGAAAATAATGCCTGTGACGATAAATCTCCGTCACCCAAGTCTTCTAAGTAAAATTGCTCAAGCATAGATTTCAGTTTCAATTTGTTCACAAATTTCCCCCCTGATTTCATTTTCGATTCTTTCTATATTAATTTTTTTCTTAAAAAAAGCTAAGTCCTGGTCAGGATAATCGGAACGAATATGTCCTCCTCTACTTTCCGTTCGTAAAAGTGCAGAAGTTGTAATACACATCCCAATCACCCACATAAAATATTTCTGAATGTCTATTCTTTTCATGGACCCGAGATTCTCAACTAGTGATAGTTGTTTTGACTGAAGCCAATTCCAATGAATATTTAGACTACTCTCTGAACGAATGATCCCAACATTTCTCATCATAAGAGACTTGAATTCTTCTAATGTAAATGGAATCTCCTTTACGCCAAAAAAACAGTCATCCTGCTTTACTATAGTTGGTACTCTTTCATATGGAGAGTTCTTAATGAAGCACGCTAATCTCTCTCCGTATACTAATCCTTCTAATAAAGAGTTACTTGCCAATCGGTTTGCCCCGTGTACACCACTTGCGGCAGTTTCGCCAATCGCATACAGACCTTCAACAGTCGTTGCTCCAACATCGTTAATCAATATTCCTCCCATCATAAAATGACAACCAGGAGCTACAGGGATTTTACCGTCTTTAATGGAAATATCATTATCTAAGCAAAGTTTTGTAATCGAAGGAAACTTAGTTTCAAAGTCTGCTATATTGCTAATACTTAAAAATACTTCTCTTCCTTTTTGCCTTTCTTCAAATATCTTTTGAGCTACAAGATGACGAGGAGCCAATTCTTTCAACGGGTGCGTTTCCATAACCCGATCGTTTCTGTCATTAACAAGTTGAGCTCCTTCTCCCCTAACAGCTTCAGAGATAAGACCTTTTGTATGGCTTTTCACAAATAATAACGTCGGATGGAACTGTACAAATTCCATATCTGTCAGTTTTGCCCCTGCTAAAAAAGCCATTGCTACTCCGTCACCTGTAATCGTGCTATCGTTAGAAGTAGAAGAATACAAACCTCCAATTCCCCCTGTCGCTAACACAACATACGGGGCATAGTAATGCTTCGTTTCTTCTTTCGTATTTCTTGTTTTAACACCAATGCATCTACCTTCATTATTTTTTATCAGCTCATACACCATTTCACCTTCTACAAAGTGAACATTACCTGAAAGGTTTTCTAGTAAGTATTTCATTAAAATCTTTCCGGTCTGATCACCACCACAATGAAGGATTCTATTCCGACTATGTGCTCCTTCCATTCCTAACGAAAGTGAACCATCCTCATTTCGATCAAACGGAGCTCCCTCTTGTATTAACCTTTGAATTATTCTTTTACCATCAGAAATTAAACTCCTTACTGCTTCAGGTTGTTGATGGTAGCACCCTGCTTCAAGTGTATCTTTTACATGTGAATTGATATTATCTTTTTTTGCAATAGCAGCGGCGATACCACCTTGTGCCTTAAATGAATTACTTTTCCTTCTATCTTCCTTTGTGATAATCATCACATGAAAGGCATCTTGAAGCTGACGTGCTAATTGCAATGCAGCAACACCACTTCCAACAATGATTACATACGGGTCATTCATTCGTTTCCCCTCCACAATTATTTACAGGTGTCTTGACACATATATTTACACACATTTAAACTAATGACAAGAGTTTTTTTCTTTCGCTTAATTTTTCCAGATTACTTAAACTTTAATTTGTCTAATACGTTTGTTTTGCTATACGGGATATAAATCATTCACACTTAAGGAGAGTAGGAATTGAAGTACTTTGACTATGCTGCTACAACACCTATAGAAAAAAATAGCTTAGAAGTTTTTAATGAAGTTAGTAAACACTTTTGGGGAAATACTAGCAGTCTTCATGATATAGGAACATCTGCTACAAGTTTATTAGAAAAATGTCGGGAAGAGTTGGCACAGCTACTTTGTGTTCCTTCAACAGGAATTTATTTTACATCTGGTGGAACAGAAGGAAACCAGTTAGCACTATTAACGCTTGCAATGAGCGCGAAGAAACATGGAAACCATATAATCATCGGCATGGCGGAACATACTTCCATCCACTCAACAGCAGACTTATTATCTCAACTTGGATTTACGATAACAAAAGTTCCGATGCTATCAGATGGAATAATTAATTTAGAGGCACTAGAAAATGCTATAAGACCGGAAACAATCCTTTTGTCTATTCAGCACATTAATGGAGAAATAGGGGCAATTCAACCATTAGATAAAGTGAAGAAGATTTTGCAAGGAAAAAATATTTTCTTTCATAGTGATTTTGTTCAGTCATTCGGTAAAATTGCTATACACACCTATACGAATTTAGTAGATAGCTTTACTGTATCGTCCCATAAAATATATGGACCTAAAGGAGTGGGTGCTGTCTTCTTGAATCCAAATTTAGAGATTACACCCTTTTTTCCATCACAAAGTCACGAAAACGGGTTTCGTGGTGGTACAGTGAATCTTCCGGGAATTGCAGCATTTGTTACGGCAGCACAAGAAGCAAACAACCATTTTGAACTAACAAAATATTGGCGTTTAAGGGAATTTTTCTTACAAGAGCTAAAAAAGGAACTTGCCGAAAAGGCATTCGTTATCGAAAGCAATCAAAGTACGCAATTACCTCATGTCATTGGTTTATGCTTAGAAGGAATTCAAGGACAGTGGTTAATGCTGGAGGCTAACCGAAAGGGATTTGCTATCTCAACAGGCAGTGCTTGTCATATCGGAAAACTAGAGCCTTCAAAGACATTAACTGCAATGGATACTCCCCTTCAACAAGCGAAGGAATTCATTCGAATCTCTTTTGGAAAAGATACGAAAAAACAGGATGTTGTAGAGCTTGCTAGGCAACTAATTATTACCTATCATACAGCAAGAAGTACCCAATCTTAACGCGGAACTGCTTGTATGGTATGATTTCCTATAGATTATAATGCGGAGGAGATTTTATTGACAGGAAAAAAAGTGCTTGGAGATGAAAGAAGAGAGCTTATTCTTCATGAATTAAAAACGAAACAGCAGCCAATTACTGGTAGTGAATTAGCTAAATTAACAAATGTTAGCAGACAAGTAATTGTAAGTGATATTACATTATTAAAGGCCAAAAATGAACCGATTGTAGCAACGAGTCAAGGGTATCTTTATATTCCTACTTCCCTACATGATAATCATGTAGAGCGAACAGTCGCATGTAATCATACTCCGGAAAGAGCCGAGGAAGAATTGAATTTACTAGTAGATCATGGTGTAACAGTAAAGGATGTCAAAATTGAACATGGTGTATATGGAGATTTAACAGCTTCAATTATGGTAGCCAACCGTAAAGAAGTTCAACAATTTTTGAAAAAAATCCACTCCACGAATGCAGCGTATTTATCAGAACTTACAGAAGGAGTTCATTTACACACTCTCTCTGCAACAAATGAAAAACTGTTAGAGGACGCAGAACAAGCATTGAAAGAAGCGGGATTTTTGATAAAGTGAACTTCCATCAGGGGATATATTTCCCCACTAACGGTAAATTAAATTAAATAATGTAAATGCCTCTTGTTTCAGAAATACCAATTTCAAAGGCCTGACTCAAAAACTATTTTTCAGTCAGACCTTTTTTATTCTGGTATTTTACTTTTCTATCAAATAGGAAGAATAGGTTCCTACTACCTTCACCTTACAACCAAGAGCCTCCATTTCACTTATCGCGCCAGGTAAAAGCACATCATCCATGGAATGTGCTACATCAATGATAAAGAAATAGTTGCCTAGACCGGTTTTTAATGGTCTTGACTCAATTTTACTAAGGCTTAATTGTCTCCATGCAAATGTTGAAAGCACTTGATGCAGTGCACCTGAACGGTCAGCAGGAAGCGTTACCATCAACGTTGTTTTGTCTGCCGCCTTTTCTTTTTGCAGATGAATCGGTGCTGAATCCTTATGTAATACAATAAATTTAGTATGATTTAACGGGAAATCATGGATGTTATCCTGTAGTATGGTTAACCCATAAATTTCAGAGGCTAATTGATTTCCAATTGCCGCAAACGGTATATCAGGGTTTTCACTGACTAATTTTGCCGCTGCAGCTGTAGATGTCGTTTGTTCAAGGGGAACACCTTGAAACTGACTATGTAGAAACTTGTGACATTGAGCCAATGCGTGCGAATGTGATAAAATCTTTTCTAATTTTTTCCCTTCTTTAGCTGTATTGTCATGAATCATTAAATGTTGTTGAATTGGTGATGTCATTTCTGCGACGATATTAAGTTCAGATTCATGAAACAAGTAATCTACTGTAATATGGACAGAACCTTCCAATGCATTCTCAAGCGGTACAACGGCAGCCTCTACTTCTTCTTTAATCACTGCTTCTATACAATCTGGAATTGTTACATATGGCAATGTTTCATGACCACTAAACGCTTCTTTTACTGCCAAATTGGTAAAAGATGCTTCAGGTCCTAAATACGCTATTTTCACTGTGCTCTTCCTCTCCTAACATACCTTGTTTATTTAAAGAAAAGCAATCAGGAATTTTCCCGATTGCTCCTTACACTATAGCCAAGTTAGATTCATTCTACCTGTTGCAATAATGGTAGAACAGGGCATACCATTGATTGACGGATATCTTTCCTTTTATGCTCCTGAACCTAACACTTCCACTTTTTCAACAAACTCCATTTTTCCTAATCTCAATAGTAATTCTTCAAGACCGATTGATAAATCCGTTACATTTAAAGATAAGGTAACATTAGCCCTACCTTGTAGTGGGATTGTCTGATGAATTGTTAATATATTGCAATGATGTTGAGCTACTTCACTCAGCAGTAGTGAGAGCGACCCAGAACGGTCTTCGAGATGAAAGAATAACGTTATGATTCGCTCTTTTACTACTGTATGAAAAGGAAAAACAGTGTCACGGTATTTATAAAATGCACTTCTGCTTAAGTCTACTCGTTGCACCGCTTCCCACACTGACTCTGCTTTGCCTCTTTCAATTAGTTCTTTAGCATCAAGAGTTTTTTTCATTGCTTCCGGTAAGACATCTTCTCTAACTAAATAAAACTTACCTTCTTGAAATTTTTTCCCCAATGCCTTTTCCTCCAATACTTACAGGTGAAGCATTAATCGATGAACTCAAATTCATAATCAAACAGTCTGACCATGTCTCCATCTTTGGCTCCACGTTCACGTAAAGCTTCGTCCACACCATAGGAACGGAGCTGCCTAGCGAAACGGCGAACTGATTCTTCACGGGAGAAATCAGTCATTTTAAACAATCTCGCTATTTTTGCACCTTCAACGACAAACGTTCCATCAGGATCACGTGTAATTTCAAAATCTTTTTCTTCTTTTTCATGCTTATACAAGACACGATGAACACCAGTATTCTCTTCTTCCTCTAATGGGAACTCCGGAGCGTTTTCAAGTTTGTCAGCAATTGCAAACATAAGTTCTTTTAACCCTTGCTGCGTGAATGCAGAAATAGGGAAAATTGGATAATCATCTTCAAGCTTTTCTTTAAACACCTCTAGATTAGCTTCCGCTTCTGGCATGTCCATTTTATTTGCAACAATAATTTGAGGACGCTCTGTTAAACGAAGGTTGTACTCCTTCAACTCTTCATTTATTGTTATATAATCCTCATAAGGGTCGCGACCTTCCATTCCACTCATATCTAATACGTGAACAATTACTCTTGTTCTTTCAATATGACGGAGGAATTGATGACCTAAGCCAACCCCTTCATGGGCTCCCTCAATTAATCCTGGCAAATCTGCCATGACAAAACTTCTTCCATCACCAGTTTCCACCATCCCTAAGTTAGGAACAAGTGTTGTAAAGTGATAGGAAGCAATTTTCGGCTTTGCTGCCGTAACAACGGAAAGTAATGTAGATTTTCCGACACTTGGGAATCCTACTAAACCAACATCAGCCAGCAGCTTCAGCTCCATTACGATATAACGTTCTTGTCCTGGTTCTCCCTTTTCAGATAACTCAGGAGCGGGGTTTGCAGGAGTTGCAAATCTCGAATTTCCTCTTCCGCCACGCCCGCCTTTTGTTATGACGGATCGTTGCCCATGCTTTGTTAAATCAGCAATAACTTCTCCTGTATCATCATCTTTAACAACCGTACCAGGTGGAACCTTCACAATCATGTCTTCAGCATTTCTTCCATGTTGATTCTTGGACATTCCATGTTCTCCACGTGGTGCTTTAAAATGACGCTGATAACGGAAATCCATTAGCGTTCTTAAACCTTCATCTACTTCAAAAACGACGTCCGCACCGTTACCACCGTCTCCTCCGGCTGGACCACCTTTTGGGACATATTTTTCACGACGAAACGCTACCATACCGTCTCCGCCATCTCCGCCTTTTGTGTATATCTTGACCTGATCGACAAACATTTCTTCACTCCTCTATCTACATACAGGCACTATTATGTAAGGTCATCCTTAAAATAATGTGACTTGGAATACAAATCCTTCCTTTTGCAAATCTTCTACTTCTAACTCTATACTAATTTGATCCTTCTGTTTGGAAAGCCAATCTTCTAATTCATTTTTATTATTTAGTATACCTGTAAAATCAAATATGAAACATATTTCCTTTTGGAAAACACTTATGGATAAAGAAAGATGATTTTCGGCATATGGTTCTACCATCTCTTCAATCTTATTTAGAAAGGTTTGACACCATTTCAGCAAAACCTTTTCCTCTAAATGATGCCCGGAATCTATATGTAACACTTCAAATTCTAATTGGATAGAGTGCTTTCCCCAGTTATAGGTCATTATCCACTCTATAAAGTTTGGAAGTTTAAGGGATGAAAGCTTTGACTCGTTTTGCGCTTTCAAAACCATTTCTTCAATAATTTGCTTCGCTTTATCTACTCGATTTAAATCTAAATTCCCTTTAATTAACTGTAGATCATTCATCCAGTCATGACGTGCATGTCTAAGTGCCTCGACTACGCTCCAATTTCCACTCATATTTTAACTCCTATACATTAAGGTGCTTATACGTAAGTATACCAAAAGCCAGGGCTAACGTATATAAAGAAAAGTGGAAGTAGCTTGGTCGAATAGACAACGAGGGATGCCCCCGCAAGTAATCGCCAGACACTAAGTATAAAGATAAAAAAACTCTAACCGAAAACGGCTAGAGTTTTACTTTTACAAAACTATTAAGCTTCTTGAGCTGCTGGATAAACACTCACTTTCTTCTTGTCACGACCCATGCGTTCAAAACGAACAACACCGTCAGTTTTAGCGAAAAGAGTGTCATCTCCACCACGACCAACGTTCAATCCTGGATAGATTTTCGTACCGCGTTGACGGTAAAGAATTGATCCACCTGTTACGAATTGACCGTCTGCACGTTTAGCACCAAGGCGCTTTGCGATAGAGTCACGACCGTTTTTAGTCGAACCTACTCCTTTTTTAGACGCGAAAAATTGAAGATCTAGTCTTAGCATTTGTTCCACCTCCTACTTTTTGAAGGTTATTTGAATATAATCACTATAGTCACGTTCAATCGTTTGTAAGGAAACAAGCATACCCTGTAATAACAGTTGCACTTTCTCATCTATTTCACTGGGCAGATTTTTAGGAATCTGACAACGTAGGAGACCACCATCACTAGATTGCTCAATGAGTGGCTCTACACCTGTTAATGACATAATGGCATTAACAGAACCGAATGAAACAGCAGATGCCCCAGCGCAAACGATATCTTGCCCATGTTCAGCGAAATCTGCATGTCCTTCCATTGTGAAAGAATGGATTCTTTCATTGGAAGTTTGCTCAATAGCAACTTTAATCATAACATCACGCCTTACGCGTTGATTTTGTCGATAACAACTTTAGTGTAAGGTTGACGGTGACCTTGCTTGCGACGGTAGTTTTTCTTTGCTTTGTATTTGAATACTACAAGTTTTTTCGCACGGCCTTGTTTTTCAACTTTAGCTGTAACAGTAGCTCCTTCCACTAATGGGCTTCCTACTTTTACATCATCGCCGCCAACGAAAAGAACTTTATCAAAAGTTACCGTATCGCCTTCAACTGAGTTAAGCTTTTCAATGTAGATTTCTTGACCTGCTTCTACTTTGATTTGCTTTCCACCTGTTTCAATAATTGCGTACATAATCGCACCTCCTTATAAACTTGAGACTCGCCAATCACAGGTGCCGAAGAATCGATCTTATAATAACCTGTTTTGTGCGGTTGCAGCACGGGTGCTACAAAAACAATAACATAAGAATATTATCATAAAAGAAAGAAAGGTGTCAATATAAATTCTAGGCTTAATTGATTCTTCTTATATGAAAATAGGGATGGGAATGATTATTAATTTGGAATTTTATTTTTTTCATTAAAATCTTTTCTAGACGATGAAGATGATGATTTCCTTCACCTGCAAACACTTTTTTTACATCTACTGTTGCTTCAACAATGATTTCTGTTGCATCAGTATGTTCATATTCCCACAACTCTCTTTCTAACTGAAAGGCAATCGATTCCGTACTTAGAGTCCTACCTACTCCACTACATACCGGACAAACATCTGTTAAATAATCAAGGAGCGGCTTGCGAGATCTTTTTCTTGTCAGTTGCAGCAGCCCAAGCTCTGTGTAGCCAACAATAACCGTTCGTTGTTCATCTGCTTTTAATTCCTTTGCCAATGCTTTAATAACTTCCGCTTTATCACTTTCTTTTTTCATATCGATAAAATCAATAATAATCATTCCGCTTATATTTCTAAGTTTCAACTGTTTTGCAATTTCTTTTGCTGCAAGGATATTCGTTTTTCTTATTGTCTGCCCAAGGTTTTCTTTTCCGGTAAATTTACCCGAATTGACATCAATTACCGTCATCGCTTCTGTTCCTTCAATAACAATAAATGCCCCGTTATCAAGCCAAACAATTTTCCTTAACAGCCTTTCCCAGTAGCCATCTAGCTGATAATGCTGAAAAATATCGCCTGAGTGATGGAAGTGGTGAAACTTCCATTTTTCAAGTTTTTCTTGTTCGAGTGCGGCTTTAATCATTTTTAACGTCTCGAAATCATCACAATAAACATCACCTGTATCTCCTTTCTTAATATACTTCAATACATCATTAAAAAAGCTGTTTGTTTCATAGAGAATAGCAGGTGCCTTCTTTTTATTTCCATTACTGGCGAATTGCGCAAACTGAGTTTTTAAGGACAAAAATTCCTTATGTAAAACATCTTCCGAAAGAAAGGCTGCAGAAGTTCTAAAAATCATCCCTTCTTCATCACTTTTCCAATTGTAACCTAAACGTTTAAGCGTTTTTCTTAATTCCATATCATTTATTTTCTTCGACACTGCTATATAGTGCCCATGTGGCATGTAAACCAGATTTTCTGTGCTGAATTCAATAACAGCTGTTAGTCGCGGTCCTTTTGTTTCAGAAGCATCTTTTGTAACTTGAACGAGCAACTTCTCTCCTTCATGTACACAGCGATGAATAGGGATTGACTGTTGTTTTTGCAAGTATGCTTCAACGTTTTGCGGAATATCCTTTTCTGCAAGATAACCGTTTCTCCCTTCCCCTATATCAACAAATGCAGCTCCTAGCCCTCTTTCAACTTTTGTTACCTTTCCCAAATATATATTTCCGACAAGAGATTCTTGATGAGGTTGGTAAGTAAATAACCCTTCAATTTCTCCATCCTTTTTATAAATCCAACGTTTTTCCCTGCCTCTAGCCTGTATGTAAAGTTCCTTCAAACAAATTCCTCATTTCTATCCGTAAATGTTAATGGATGTTCCCCTGATTTGTTAAATGCAATTAATCATTATCCACTAGTTTATCATAGCAGACTGTTAAATTAAGAATATCCTAAAGGACATACAAAAAAGAGGGCTGTCCACTACGAAGCCCTCTCCCTATTAATACCTCACGATTACACTTTAAACAGGTAAAATAATTTCATCAATACAGGTATAAAAGATCTTTTGTTTTAGCAGAAGTCATTTTTTCCGCAAAAAATGCATGAAGCAGTTCATTTTCATCCAACTTACCTACTTCTACTCCATCTTGCATAATAACAAGCGGGTGTTTAAAACCTTTTTGAAACTTCTCTACGACGGTTCTTATAGGTTCATTACTATCTATAGATAACGGCTTTAGTTCGTGGAAATGTCCATTTTTTCCATAATACCTTTCTAATAGGAATTTCATAAACGTATATCTTCTTTGCTTCCAATCCATCCAAAGTGAAAAATACAAAAACGACACAACAATCCATAAATTTAAATGAAGAGGAGCGGTCACTAATACGGTGATATGAAATAATAAAAGCACGATTATAGAAAAATATAATGTATATTCATAAGCTTTAATGTAATTAAAACGGGAAGATAATGCGATAGATAGCAACTTTCCTCCATCAAGGGGCCAGATAGGCAATAAATTAAATAATAAAACCATCATATTCAATTCAAAAAATAATTCAAAATGTGCTGGACTGATGAAGGAGATCTTCTCTAATCCCCAAGCGACACCGAGCATCCAAAAATGCTGTAGGGGACCAGCAGTTATTACCCAAAACTCCTCCTTCAATGGACGGTTTCCGTGTTCATCCATTTCAGCGACTCCTCCAAACGGGAGAAGCGCAATCCGCTTTATTCTCCATGAAAAAATATGAGCCATTACCCCATGTCCCATTTCATGTACAAGTATGATAAGAAGCAATAACAATAGCTCTAAAAAATGTGCTGTTACAATTGCAATTCCGACAACCATCCAAAGCAAAGGATGTATATAAACCTTATGAAAAACTTTCAATATATTAGTCAAAGGAGATCACCTGAATTGGGTCTATAAAGTCTCCACCCATTTTTATAGCAAAATAAAACTCTCCAGAAATATCATTATTATCCGAGACTTTCCCAACATAACTTCCCTTTTCAACTTGTTCATACTGAGCAACCTCAATGGACTCCAAGTGACCATACCAAGATTCCGTCTTATCTTCATGTTGGATAATGACAGTATTTCCTAGGTCATCTTTCTTGCCAGCGAAAATGACTGTTCCTCCTTTCATTGCAGTTACTTCTTCACCCAAACCAGTTTCTAACATTATTCCTTGTCCATTACTCTTGAAGTTTTCAACAACCTTTGTAGAAGCAGGTACACTATATTCTTGTTTTTCTTTAGTTAGATTACTATCAGTAGCCTTTTCGGAGTTATTCGGAAGTAATGCTAATGGTTTTCCAAACTGTTCCTCGTACCATGAAGATATGGAGGCAAATTGGAACTCCTGCTCCATTGATTTCGCTACAACCGCTTCTGCTTTGTCGAAAATAGGAGCTGGACTCTTGAAAATAATGGCAGTAAAAAGAACCAAAATACCCGCTCCAAGAATTTTCATAATGAATGTTTCTTTTTTAAATAAAGGATGTCCACTATCTGAAGGCGGGGGGCCCATCTCATAACTAGAATACCGCTCTACCCCATAGCGTTCTTCATCACTAGGAAGCAAGTAAGACGGATTCGTATGGTTTATATCCCCACGCTTAATAGGACGACTTTTCCCCCTATTCCGTTTCGCTATTTGCTTTCTAATCTCATCGGCACGGTTCCCCATATACACCATTCCTTTTTATAAAAATAAGTGGAACTTCCATCAACGATTGGTTGAAGCAACTACCCATTTTGTACGTCAAAACGTAAACTTTCCATCTCCGGTAAACCATTGCTACAATGTATGACTTGTCCGGCTTATTTATTCACCTCCATATAAAAAAGCCCAATGAATGATGAAAAAATCATCTTCATTAGGCTTGATTGAAATAGTTATGCTTTTACACCAAACAACTTTTTAATTTTAGTAAATACTCCCCGTCTTTCTTCCTCGAGTATTTGTAATGGTACTGATTCTCCAAGAATTCTTCTTGCAATATTACGATAAGATATTGCCGATTTACTTGTCGAATCCATTGCAATTGGTTCTCCTTTGTTGGATGACTTAATAACATCTTCGTCATCCGCTACAATTCCGAGAAGATCTATTGATAGATGTGTTGTGATTTCATCCACATCAAGCATCTCACCATTTTTCATCATATGACTTCTAATTCTATTAATAATTAGCCTCGGCGGCTCGATATTTTCCTTTTCTAGCAAGCCAATAATACGATCAGCATCGCGGACAGCAGAAACTTCTGGTGTCGTAACAACAATTGCTTTATCCGCACCAGCTACCGCATTTTTGTAACCTTGCTCAATTCCTGCTGGACAATCAATAATAATGTAATCATAATCTTGCTTTAACGATTCAATTAGGTTTTTTATTTGCTCTGGAGAGACAGAAGATTTATCACTTGTTTGTGCAGCTGGCAACAAAAATAATTTATCCTCAAAACGTTTATCTTTTACAAGTGCTTGATGGATTTTGCATCGCTCTTCCACTACATCTACAAGATCATAGATGATTCGGTTTTCCAGCCCCATAATTACATCAAGGTTCCGAAGTCCTATATCTGTATCCACTAAACAGACTTTTTTCCCTTGTAGAGCTAATGCTGTACCAACATTTGCAGAAGTAGTAGTTTTCCCTACTCCACCTTTACCTGATGTGATAACTATGGCTTCCCCCACATTAGCGCCCCCCTTTAAAGCTAGTAATATTTGGTCTAAGATGCTTCAAAACTTGTAATCTATCTACCACAATTTGGTCAGATTCATCAATATATGCACATTCCATATCATGCACATCCTCTTTACCTAAATAGTCTGGTGCCCTATTAAGACATTCAGCAATTCGAAGCTGTGAAGGAATCATTTTCGCTGCTACAATTACAGATTTTGTATTACCGTAATATCCAGCATGGGCTATCCCCTTTAACACCCCTAGTATATATATATTCCCACCGGCAAGTACCCGGCCGCCAGGGTTTACATCACCGACGATTAGTACATCACCTGGCACTTCTACAATTTGACCAGAACGGATAATGCCGGCAATAGTATCAATATTTTTTTCATCAATCAGCTTCTGAGCGTCTGATTTCGTTATAACATTACTAGTTACATCATTTACAATCAAATTTCTCTTTTGCCTGACAATATCTTTTAATTCTTCCTGTTTCTCTTCTGGCAAATATCGATTGCCTGTTTGAATGTTCACTGTAATGAGGGGACTTTCTTCATTTTCCCGATAGTGTGTCGACAACTTTTCGTCTAACTCTTTTTTCAAGACGTCAAATGAACACTGGTCATTTAAATGAAGTGTTAAACCTTCTTTAGTCCCTTTTATCATTACATTTTGCTTATTGTTCATGACGTTATATTCACCTCAGTCGTCATTTAATTCGACAAAACTAGGCCAAATTCCTTTTTTTGTAGAAAAAAATCATGTTCATTATTCATCAAAAATTTCTTTTCTCTGTCTTATTAACAGGTTTCGTAGTGGAAAAGAGAACAAAATATAAAATGCAACATTAAATGCTAGAGTAGGCCATAAGCGCCAATCAGCAAACTGCATAATTGTTAACTCTGTCTTTTGAATAATGAGGTTTATCTGATAAACAAGGAACTCTAATACAGTCAGATTCACCAGCACAATCAAACAGAATACAAACAAGTTGTTATGGAGAACTTTTAACATTTTATCTGCTAAAAAGATAATAAATGGAAACAACACAAGATAGATACCATTTATTTCAGTATAGTAAATGTCAAAAAGAAAACCGAATATAAACCCATATAGCAATGCTATGCGGTAATTATAGTAGGCACAAACAAACAAAAGAAACACAGCAAGAAAATGAGGTATAAGAATACGCCCACTGAATAAAGATTCTCCAGGGAAAAGGGTTACAAAAAGACTTTCACTATAAAAACAGGCTAGAGCCAAAAAAGGTAAGAGGAGTTTTTTTAACATTACTCTTCCTCCTCTTCTGAACTAGTTTCTTCAGGTTTTTGTGCATCTCTTTCTATGACCATGACATGCTCCAAGTCATAAAAATCTGCAGACGGCTCTACGTAAGCAGTCTGTGTTAGTCCATATTGATCTGGTTTTATTTCCATCACCTTTCCAATAACAAGACCGCTTGGGAATACACCTCCAAGACCAGATGTTATAACATTGGATCCTTTTTTTACCTTCATATCGTAAGGAATTCGCTTTACTAATAACCTTTTTGTTTCTTCATCATACCCTTCTACTAAACCATCTATATCCTTCTCACCCTGAATAACTGCAGCAATCCGGTTTTTTGTGTTTTCTGAACTTAACAGCTCAACAGTAGAAGAAAATTCATTTACACTTTTTACTTTTCCAATTAATCCTCTAGATGATATAACCGCCATATCCGACTTAATCCCATGAACTTCTCCTTTGTCAATTGAAAGAAGCTCTTGCCATTGATCCGGGTTTCGTGCGATAACTGTCGCTTGGATTGGTGTATAGTTACGGAGGTTTTCATCATCTTTCTTATCAAGGACACCTCTTAACTCTTTATTATCTTTTTCTAAATCTCTTACTTTTGTTTCTAGTTTTACAAGTTCTTCTAAACGAGACTTTAATTTTTGATTTTCAGTATATGTATTTTGAAGATCGTCAATATTCTCAATAAACCCTCCAACATAGTTTACAGGCTTTGAAACTAATGATTGTCCAAAACCGACCATATCTTTTACAAATTGTTCCGGCCAACTTATGTTCTCTCGATCTCTTAATGAAAAACCTATTAATGCCACGAGAACTATAATGCTGACTAGAAGAATAATTAAGCGTTTATTTAGGAAGAATTGTGGCATGATGTACACCTCAACCTTTTCTAGTTCTAATAGTAATATACCAAAAGAAAACAAATTTTGATATCTATCACAGGATACCTCTTCTTCGTTTTCAATGTTTTTATTATCCTTTTGCATTATAGCATAAAGGATAATCATTTCCTTTATTTAAAATAGATAAAGCACTTAACTAGTGAAGATAAACCTACTAGTTAGGTAAGAAAAAAAGTTTTATTCAGCACAAAAAAGATGGGGCTGTCCAGTAGTTGAACAGTCCCCTTACTTTTCTTCTTTGTTTCCAATCATTACAGCTTACAAAGAATCATAACCGTTATTTCCCGCGATTTTTAAATAAGTGGATATGATCGAGTGCCTTACCAGTTCCGATTGCAACACAGTCAAGAGGCTCTTCTGCGATAAGAACAGGCATTTTTGTTTCATCACTGATAATTTTATCCAAGTTGCGAAGCAGAGCTCCACCACCTGTTAACACAATACCACGGTCCATAATATCTGCTGCTAGTTCTGGGGGAGTCTTCTCTAACGTAGTCTTGACTGCTTCTACAATAGCATAAACTGTATCATACAGAGCAGATGCAATTTCTTCTGCAGTTATTTCAATTGTTTTGGGTAGTCCTGTCAAAAGATCACGCCCCCGTATATCCATTGGTTCAATACCTTCTGAATCACCAGCTGACCCTACTTCTACTTTAATTGTTTCTGCAGTACGGTCACCAATCATTAAATTATAGGTTTTACGGATATAATTAATGATAGCATCGTCCATTTCATCTCCTGCGACACGGACAGACTGACTAGTAACAATTCCGCCTAGAGAAATAATTGCTACTTCTGTCGTACCTCCACCAATGTCAACAACCATGCTACCAGTCGGTTCCCAAACTGGCAGATTAGCCCCTATTGCAGCGGCAAACGGTTCCTCAATTGTATAAGCATCCCTTGCCCCAGCCTGTCTAGTTGCATCTATTACAGCCCGCTCTTCTACTCCAGTGATGCCAGAAGGGACACAAACCATGACATAAGGTTTTCTTGAGAAAGCTCCTTTTCCTCGTGTAGCTTGTTTTATGTAATACTTCATCATTGTTGCAGTTGTTTCATAATCAGCGATAACACCGTCTTTCATAGGACGTAATGCTACAACGTTCCCGGGTGTCCGACCAATCATATTTTTTGCATCATTACCAACAGCAACAATTTGCTTACTATCGGTTTGGAGTGCAACTACAGAAGGCTCACGTACAACAATCCCTTTTCCTTTTACATATACAAGTGTGTTAGCTGTTCCTAAATCGATTCCTAAATCTTTCGTTCCAAACATTAATTGTATCTCCCTTTCTGATACGGATTGGCTGGTTATCGTCAACAAGAAGCTAAGAGGTGTCCCATTTAATACACCCCTCAACTGATAGAACGTAAGGTACCGTTAACCTTTTATTATCTCGTATTTTAACTAAATGTCCCTTTCATTATATGATGTTAAAAGGGTGTATAACTATTCAAATAAAAAGAAAAGCATAATAAAACAAAGCCTATCAAGAAAAATCCCTTTCTGTTTCATAAACAAGCTTTTCCTTATTCCTTAATTTGTGCAAAAATCATAAACAATATTATATCGCAACAAGTTAAAAAATCATAGTGCTATAAATATCCTTTTTCTTTTAAACTAATATATTTTCTCTCTCCTATAATAAGATGATCTAGCACCTCAATCCCAATGATTTTTCCACACTCCACTAGTCTCTTCGTCACTTCAATATCTTCACGGCTCGGAGTGGGATCTCCGGAGGGATGGTTATGAATACAAATTATGGAGGCTGCAGATCTACGAAAAGCTTCTTTAAAAACTTCACGGGGATGTACGATTGAGGCATTTAAACTCCCTATAAAGATAGTTTGTTTGTGAAGAACTTGATTTTTCGTATTGAGGTAAAGACAGACAAAATGCTCTTGTGACAAAAAACGCATATCGTTCATCACATAATTAGCACCGTCTTCCGGGGATCGTATAATATAGCGGTCATCATAAGACAAATTACTAATTCTTCTTCCAAGTTCTACCGCAGCCATAATCTGTACTGCTTTTGCAGCTCCTATCCCTTTTGTTTCAGTAATTTCTTCTAATGAAGCATCCTTCAAAAGACGCAAGCCTTCAAATTTCTGAAGGAGTCGATTGGAAAGTTGCAGAACTGATTCTGACTTTGTACCTGTACGCAGTAAAATAGCTAGTAACTCTTGATTGGATAAACTTTCAGGACCATTGGCTACCAGCCTTTCCCTTGGTTTTTCATCTTGTGGAAAGTCCTTTATCATGAGTGAGCTTTTCGTTTTAACAGACAAATGTTTTCCTCCCTTAGTAACATAAAGGGAGCATTATGTGCGGTAACCCATTCTTTTTAACTCTCTGTACACTTTGGATAGAGGTAAACCGACTACCGTATAGTAATCCCCTTTAATTTCTTTAACGAACATGGCACCTAAACCTTGAATCCCATACCCGCCGGCTTTATCGAATGGCTCACCGCTCTCAATATAACTGTCTATTTCTTCTTTTGAAAGCTCCCAAAATGTTACATCTGTTTTTTCGCAAAAAATTGTTTGTTCACCTTTATGGAAAATAGCTACACCCGTATAAACCGAATGCGTTCTTCCAGATAACATCTTTAGCATCTTTATTGCTTCTTCATTATTTCCCGGCTTCTCTAGTATTTCATCACCATAAGTAACAATGGTATCAGAACCAATGACATAATCATTAGGGTTCTGTTTCGCAATGGTTACAGCTTTCCGTTTTGCCAACTCTAGAACAAAGTCTTCCGGTTTTAATCTTTCTACAATTGTTTCATCAGCGCCGCTTTTTTGAATAGAAAATGTAAGGTTTAATTGTTGAAGTAATTCCTTTCGTCGGGGAGATTGAGAGGCTAAAATGATAGTGGACAACCTAACCCGTCCTTTCCGTTTATAGAATGGGAGATACAAGATTATATTACCAAATTCATCCTATATGGACAAGTGTGATACGTTCATTTTTATGAAAAAGAGAAAGGAGGCCGACCTACGAGTTTAGATAGCAAGTTTTAACTATCCCCCTTATAGAGTTAGCTATTTTAATAAGGGTATCAATTGGTCAGCCCCCATACGAAGACAAATAATTCATAATGGCTACTTTAGACTTCCATATATCTCTAGATAAGAAAGGACTTGTTTTTGAGCTTCTAGTGCATCATCACTTGATTTTAGCCCAATCAGTGCATTTCCTGCGTTGATTAAATTATTTTTCATCTCCTGAATACTTTCCTGTTCAACTTTTATTCCCTCAATTGCTTTTAACTTTTCCTTAATAGTGGTCATTACCCCTTCGTTCGTCGTTCCCATCACTAACCCGTTGGAGCTTTCTTGTGCAAGTAGTGAATATACCTCGTTCCCTTTTTCAAGAAATTCTTTTTCCTTTTCTGTTACTTGCACTGTTTTACCGTCCAATACAAATTCTTTTGCATATACATCAATTTTATCTTTATATTGATCACTTACTAAATTTGCCGTTTCTAATTCCCCAGAAGCTGCAACAACTAAATAAAACTGTCCATCTTTCTCCACTTTAGCTGTTGGTATTCCTTTTCCCTCAACGGATTTTCTCGTTGCTTCTAGAGATTCCTCCGTTGAGAAAACTCCACCTTGAATAACAGGAATAGATAACCCCTTCAGTTCAGCAGCTGCTGTTTTAACCTCCTTCCCTTTAGTACTTGCCGATTCATCTTGTAAACTAGCAGCAGGTGTAGACGGACTATCCGTGTTAGTAATAACCTTTAAGGTTCCAAATCCAAGTACAACGCCCACCACTATCGCTCCTATAAGAGACATAATAATACTAGAGGAACCTTTAAAGGGATTTTTTATCTTTCTATTTTTTAACTTTTTGTCTTGTACATAATTGATTTTTTTGTATTCTTTCGGTGTAGATACTTGCTCTTCTGGCAGTACCCATTCGAAGCTATCTTCATCTAATTTTTCCTCTGCAGCTGCCGTTTCTTTTTCTCCAAGTTTCCAATTATGTACAAGCAGGTCATCCTGTTTATCTGTTTTCTCACCATTAATCTTAATCGAAATTTTCGTGTTTTTTTTATTCTGCTTGTCCAAAATGCCGCCCTCCTAAACTAGTTTTTTTCATGCTATCATAACGAATAAAAAAAAGAACAAGACTTTTGTCGTCTTGTCCTTATTGGTTTTCGTCAAATTTTTTAAAAGTTTAGCTTGCTATTCATCCATTCACTCATTGTTTTTGTTCGGAAAACGATGAAAGGGATCTTTTTTGTTAGCTGGCTCTGGAGAATCGAATTTCGGCAGTTCTTCTGCAAGCTCTATTAAATCAGGTAAATAAAAGGTAGAGATAACTAAAATAAAGCTTATCGTCTCATCTTCATCCTCATAGGAAAAAATTTCTTTAGGACCTGTAAACGCTATTTGTTCCACTTCAACAATTCGATCTAGACTCTCTAATTGTGCTATAAAATTCTTTAATTCAAAATAATTTTCCGTATCAACAGAAAGCGTAGCTGTTAATTTCTTTAATCCACTCGGTAAAACTTCTATCGTTTCCGCTTTATTCACAGCATTTTCATCAGCATTATTTGTTGATTCTATACCTTCTTCTGCAGTTATGCTTGTTAAAGGAAGGGACACCTCTCCGTCAGTAAACTCTATCGATTTTATCAAGCTTCCTGAAATAACCTCCGCCTTTTCTAGATCAATTAACAGCTTCTGCTCAAAGGGTTTCACTGGAACTTTTTTTTGTAGTGAACTCGTATCTTCGAATGTGTTTTGTTCTATCTCTTCCATTTTCGATTCAAGAGCGGAAATAAGTTTATTTTCCACTTTTATTTCATTTTCTATATGCTCTTTTTCCTTTGCTACAGGTTGATAAAACAGCCAGTAAAAACTGAACACAATAACAGAAGACAGCAAAAATGTCCCAATGATAATTAGCGATTCTCGCTTAGTCAAATGAAGGTTCATTCACTCTCTCTCCCTTCACCGCTTGCTTCTGTCCCACCTGTTTCCAATTCTGTCTTTATCAAATTTTTGTTTAGCATTATTTCAAATTGCCCAACATAGCGCGGAAGAGAATGATCATTAGTGATTGTATCATTTTCTGTGTCATTAATTGTCACTGTTTCTAGCTTCACTATTTTAGCGTCTGTTATCCAATTAGATGTTTCTAGACGGTCTAGGTAGTATGCTGCTTCTCTACTTGAATCAAACTGGATATTTAACGTAATAACACCATCTTCACCGTAATTGAATTCTTCAAAGAATCCTCTTTCAGGTAAAAGGTCTATCAAATGGTCCAACACAGGAACCGTTTCAATAGGATATTTTTCAGCCCAACGAACTGCCGCTTTTAATTGCTCACCAGCATTGGAAACATCATAGCCTGTTAAATTACCTTCTAACACAACCCGAAGCTCTTGTTTCTTCTGCAATTGAGAAGACAAGTTCTCTACATCTGAATGCAGGGAATACCGTAAAAAGAATAATATTCCTAACGCAAAAAGGAGTAGCGCTATAATGACGACTATACTATAAAGCAGCGCTTTTTTTCTCGTTTCTTTCTGTGGAAGTAAATTAATATCAACTAACATTAAAGCACCTCTTTTAATCCAAGACCAATGGCTAGAGCATAAGCAGCAGGTATCGTTTCTCCTGTTTGCGAATCTTTTATTTTACACTCTACGATAGAAGTAGGTTTTGCCAGTCTTGTCTCTAAGTGGGACTGAATCTCATTTAAAAAAGGATGCTCACCTGTAAGAAGAACCTTATCTATCATTACTTCATTTTTGTTCAGTGAATACTGATAGAAACTGATAATTTTTTCAAGCTCTTTAAACGTATCCTCAAGACGAAGCAGCCCATCATCATTGACGCCTTGCGCATTACTTTCAGAAAGCAGTTCTGACTCCTGGTTTAGGACAACTGGACGATTAAACACTGGTTGATGTTGATGAAATATACTAACAATTAATTCTTTCGGTGTAAAATATAAAATTAACTCATGATTGTTTTCTTCTGTTATGCCTTCATAATAGAGAAAACGGTAAAGAGCTAACGGACCAATATCCGCTGCAACAGGTTTTAATTTAACATCTTCTAATAGTTGCTGATAGTTCAGAATAATTTCTTCTGGAGCTGCTACAAGAATGATCTCTTTTTTCTCGTCCTTCTCTCCGACAACAACAGCATCAAATAAAGGGTTTTCAAACGGCAGGTGAATACTTGTTCCTATTTCAAGAAATAAATAATTGAACACTTCATCGTTTTCTATATCAGAAGGAATTGTCATCTGCCTCACAATGATTTGGGTATTGGGAACGGTAAACTGCACTTCTCGCTTTTTGATTCCCCACTCAGCAACACATTCTTCAAGGATGGTAAAGAGTGTTTCGCTCTCCATGATTCTCCCATCCGAAATAAGCCCCTCAGGGAGGGAATACTCTCCATAGTCATGAACGGAAAGCGGTTGTTTATGTTTTAGTTCCACAAAACGAATGCTGTCTTCTGAAATTATTAAGTTGACTCTATTGTTATTTTTTTTGAAAAGCTGTGAGAACATGCAGAGGCCCCCCTCTAATTAAATAACGAAAAATACCAAACAAGTAGTTGGTTTTGATAAAAATAAGTCAGTATTGTACCTGCAACTATGTATGGTCCAAAAGCAATTGGCTGACCTTTTTTAAATAGCCCAATAGCAAGACCTATACCCCCGACTACTGCTCCAAATAATGTCGAAAGGAAGAAAGATAACAGCACTAGTTTTACACCACCAACAAATCCAATTAGTGCAAACAGCTTAATATCGCCTCCGCCCATTCCACCTTTACTTACAATGGCAATAAGAAGGAGTAAGGTGAAGCCGACGAACGCACCAATAAAAGAATCCCACCAAGGAGACAATGGAATAAACATCCGTTCAATAACAAAAATAACCGCAAAAAATAGTAAAACCTTATCAGGAATAATCATGTATTTACTATCACTAACAAATATGATGATAAATAAGGAAATCAGTGTTAACGCTACAATTAATTCTGGCTGCAGCCCAAAATGACTGTAGGCAAACAAAAATAATAGACCTGTTAACAACTCCATAATAGGATAAAGGGGAGAAATGGGCCCTTTGCAGTTGGCACATTTTCCCCCTTGAAATAAATACGATATAACAGGAATTAACTCTTTCGCTGTCAACTTATGCTGACAATATGGACAAGCAGACCTAGGTTTAATTATCGATTTTTTTAACGGCACTCGAAGGCCAACTACATTGTAGAAGGAGCCTAGGAGGAGACCGTAGATTAGAATAATTATTTTCATAATTAGATTATTCTCTTATTCTAAAGTAATACCATCTCGTGTAAGGTCGCCAGGATTTTCCTCATCAATATAAGTAACGCCTCCACCATCTTCTATTAGTGTTACGTTATAAGTAGGGTTTCCGTTATTCTCACCAATTGTAACTAAAGAAGCATCCTCATCATAACCGGCACCTGATGGATCTTCTACTGGCTCTAAATAACCGTCATCAATTAACTCTTCTAAAGTGATAGAGCTATCTTCACCAAGCTCATTTGCTGTCATTGCTAATCTAGCCGCACTCACCATCTGCTGCGCATTTGCAATATGAGCATCTCTTCTTGAGTTATCAATCAACCCACCAATACTTGGAACAGCAATGGCTGCAATGATTCCTAAAATAACAACAACCGCTAGTAATTCAATAAGTGTTAATCCTCGTTGGTCTTTTAGTTTTCGACCTAATCTTTTTAACATTTTTTCTCCTCCAATAAGCCTTTTTATTTAGGTATTTAGAACCCCCATTCTCATTATACATAAAAAAACTGTCAAAAATAGAGGTAATTTGTTACATAAAATTGTAATTTTGCAAAAATAAGAATATTCATTTAATAACCCTGAACATTATTAAAAATTTCAAACATCGGAACGAGAATTGATGTCACGATGGTTCCAACAATACCTGCCAACAAGACAATCATTAATGGTTCAATTAAAGACTTTAGTCTATCAGTTGCTGTTTCTACTTCTTTCTCATAGAAATCCGCTACTTTTCCGAGCATTGAATCTAACGAACCTGTTTCTTCTCCAATCGCGATCATTTGTGTAACAAGTGGTGGAAACGCCCAATGTCTTTGCATCGGTGCTGTTAAACTATTTCCTTTTTCCAATGAATCACGAGACTCATTTATTACTCTTGCTATCACTTCATTCTCGACTATTTTTTCCACTATTGTTAAGGCCTGCAAAATTGGGACGGAGCTAGAAAATAAGGAACTTAGTGTTCGTGTCATTCTTGCCAAGACAGCTTTTTGTAGCATTCCGCCAAAAATCGGAATCCTTAAAGTAAAATAATCCAAATAATACTTTGTTTTTTTGTTTTGTCTCATTATACCAAGACCTATAAAAATAAGAATAAGTGCCCCAATAACCAAATACCAGTACTTTTGCATAAATTCACTAGAGTCTAGAACAAATTTCGTTATTAGCGGTAGTTCTCCTCCAAAATCTTGAAGCATTGTTACAAATGTTGGCACAACGGCAGTTAATAAAAAGATAACAACTCCAATAGCTATAATACCTACAACGAGCGGATAAGCAAGAGCAGAGATAATCTTTTGCTTTGTTATATGTTGTTTCTCATAATGCTCCGCAAGGTTTTCGAGCGTTTCATCTAAGCTTCCCGAAGCCTCTCCTGCTCGTAGCATGTTGATAAAAAGAGGTTCAAATACCTTTTTATGCTTTGCACAAGCTTCTGATAATGGATTCCCGTCTCTAATCTCACCTTCTATGCCATTTAACACTTTTTTCAATGCTTTACTTTCCGTTTGCTTCGCTAGAATCCCAGTAGCATCAACCACTGTCACTCCTGCGTTTAAAAGTGTTGAAAATTGCCGTAAAAAAATGACCAAGTGCTGCAGCTTAACAGGGTTTCCGATTGTAATATCTTTTGTCATTAATGTTTCAGGAACTTCTTGAATATCAACAACTCTTGTACCTTGTTTTCGCAGCATCATTAATGCTTCTTTTTTATTCGTTGCCGTTACCGTCCCACTTCTGCTTCCTCTTTGATCACGACCAGTGTATTTAAAGCGAGCCATCTAATTACGACTCTCCTCTCTCAAAAACGGAAACGCTAACTCTTTTGATATCGTTCCACTTTCGTAAAGCCCTGATACACTTTCTGTCATCGTGTGCATTCCTAATGCTTTCGATGTTTGCATTGTATTGGCAATTTGATGTGCTTTTTCAGAACGAATAAGGTTACTAACAGCAGGATTGTTTATTAGTAATTCGGTCGCTGCCCTTCTTCCTTTTTTATCAACCGTCGGAAACAATCGTTGCGATAGAATCCCAACAAGAACGGAAGCAAGCTGAATCCGGATTTGTGCCTGTTGTTCGGGTGGAAACACATCCACAATTCTTTCTATTGTCGCAGGAGCACTTGATGTATGGAGGGTCGCAAGGACAAGATGACCTGTCTCCGCCGCTGTAATTGCAGTGTGGATTGTCTCCAAATCTCGCATTTCTCCAACTAAAATAACATCTGGATCTTGTCTTAATGCACTTCTAAGTCCTTTAGAAAAATTTTTCGTATCAAAACCAACTTCGCGCTGATCAATAATACAAGCTCCATGTTTATGCAAGTACTCAATTGGGTCTTCTAATGTGATAATATGCTTTCTCATCTTTTGATTCATGTAATGAATAAGCGAAGCAAGTGTAGTAGATTTTCCACTTCCTGTTGGACCCGTTACTAATAATAGCCCTTGAGGTTTTTCCACTAGTTTTTTCAAAACAAGTGGTAGAAATAGGTCATCTATTGACGGAATACTCGTTGGCACTACTCTAATAGCTAGTGACACACAAGAACGTTGCCGAAATGCATTTACCCTAAAACGAGAGATGCCAGGAATACCATATGAAAAATCAAGGTCCCCTGCTTCTTGAAAACTTTGCCACACATTATCTTGGATAATCGCTCTTGCCATCTCCTCCGTTTCTTCTGGCAGAAGTGGATCTTTTCCAAACCTTTTCAAATCTCCATGCAACCTAAAAATTGGAGGAGATCCGACTGTTAAATGAATGTCCGATGCCCCTAACTCATATGCAGACTTTAATAAATAATCAATTCTCTCTTTCACGATCATCACCTACTCCGAAATGGCTACTCTTAATACTTCCTCCGTCGTTGTTAAACCTTGCTTTACTTTTAACAAACCATCATCCACCAAAAATATTGTTTTATTTCTAATCGCATGTTCTCTTAGTTTAGTGAAAGGTTCATTATTTAGGATGACTTTTTTCATATCATCATTCATTGCGAGCACCTCATGTATGGCAAGACGCCCTTTGTAACCAGTCATATTACAAGAGGAACAACCTGCTCCCCGCATAATTCTATCTATTTTCATGCCCCTTTTAGCAAATATTTCAATTTCTCGCTTTGTCGCTTCCACTTCATGACCGCAATCACGGCACACTCTTCTAACAAGACGTTGCGCGACCACTCCACTCAACGAAGATGCAACTAGAAACGGCTCGACTCCCATGTCAAGGAGCCTTGTAATGGTTCCTAATGAGTCATTCGTGTGAATTGTGCTTAAAACAAGATGACCTGTTAAGGAGGCTCTAATCGCTACCTCAGCTGTTTCTTTATCACGAATTTCCCCAACCATAATAATATCCGGATCTTGCCGAAGAATAGATCGTAACCCTTTCGCAAACGATAAACCGACATTTTGATTAACACCAATTTGATTGACACCTTCTAGTTGATACTCCACGGGATCCTCTATCGTAATAATATTAACCTCTTCACTATTGAGTTTGTTTAAAGCAGCATATAGTGTTGAAGACTTACCCGAACCAGTTGGACCTGTAATCAATACAATTCCTGTCGGTTGCTCAATCATTTTCGAAAATCGTTGATAGTTCACTTTATTGAATCCAAGTTTCGTAATATCGTTCAGCGTACTACTTAAATCTAAAATCCGCATGACAATTTTTTCACCATAAACGGTCGGCAATGTTGAAACACGCAAGTCAATTGGTCTGAAATCAACATTTGTCTTCATACGCCCATCTTGTGGAATTCGAAACTCCGTTATATCCAAGTTTGACATAATTTTCACTCTAGCAATCAACATGCTTTGCATATGTTTCGGCAAATTTCTTTCTGTCCGTAAAACACCATCGACACGATATCGAATGCTTACTTTTGTTTCTTGCGGATCAATATGAATATCACTTGCTTTTTGTGTAACAGCATTGGAAAGGATCTGATTTACTAGCCGGACAATTGGCGAATCCTGGTCAACAATAATTTGTTCTTCCATATTATCCGTATCGTCTGTGCTTTCTGCTAAGTCCTCAAAACCATCTTCCAAATCATAATACTTATTGATTGCCTTTAAAATATCATCTTTTGTAGCAATTGCTGTTTCAATGAAAAACCCCGTCGCCAACCGCAAATCTTCAATAGCATAAAAGTCCATTGGGTCTGCCATTGCGACAAATAGCTTGTCTCCTTCTTTCTTTAACGGAATCATTAAATTTCGCTTTGCTTGTTCTTTTGGAATTAAATGAAATAAGTTCGTTTCAAAAGGGTAGCGATATAAACTAACATGAGGGATTCCTAATTGGAATTCTAATACTTCAATCAATTGTTGTTCCGTAATATATCCTCTTTGTAAGAGCGCATCTCCTAGCTTTTGTCCTCTACTTTTTTCTTCTAAAGTAGAGAAAAGCTGTTCTTTTGTTATTAACCCAGCTTCGACTAGTAAGTCACCTAATCTCTTTCTTTCATTCACCATAGTATCACCTGCTTATCAGGTTATTTCATCATTTCTGTTGATGATTCCATTTGCTCATTAGAAGAATTATTGGATTTATTATTCTTTTCTTCGCTTGACTCTACATTTTCTTTTTTATTCCCATTATTTTCTCGGTTATTTTTGCTCTCTTGCCCTTCAGAACTTTTTTCATCTTTGTTATTTTTTGAATCTACATCTGAATTCGAATCTGAAATTTCATTAGTTACTGTTGCTTCTTCAATAGGGTGTAACTCGATACGGTGAACAGGTGGATAAAAATCTTCAGCTAGTAGTGTTTCTTCAAGCAATTGTCCTCTTGGGTCAAGTGTTTGCCGATATACTTTAATAAGGCTACCTTCTTCTCCTTGTTCCTTCACAGTCATATCGCCCTTCGATATAAAAGGACTGAATTGTTTTATAGTCCGGGGAAGGAATGTTTCTTTCCCTTCTACCATTACATTATATTGATGCGGAAACGGTATCCCTATAAGTTTCGTGTTTATTATGTTGTCTTCCAATTCAAATTGAATTTCATAGGACACCTGATTTGGATTAGCAAAAACAAAATCCATATTTTTTTCCGTGTCAAAATGTGCCTCATAACCTAACTTTGCATAGGAGGGAAGAGAAAGACTCGTATTTCGTTCCGCGATAGAAAAGTTAGTAGGTAGTAAAAGTTCATAGATGATGGAGGATATAACACTTAAATTTTGACCTTGTTCAATGGTAAACCCTTCATTTTTCAAAAAATGCATAAGTGAAAACTGCGAGCTCCCTTCAATTTTTATGGAAGGAAATGTCTCAATAAAACTTCGGACGCCAGATGTCGTTTTCACCATATCTTTTTGAACTTGGGACACTACCGTTACTTCTTGAGAATCAGAAATGAAATCCTCTAGCTGAAGAGCTATTTCGGGATTCAGGGATGAAGTGGAATGCTCTAGTTTATTTTTTACCTTTCCTATATCATATCTTGCTAGGTTAATAGATGGGATATTATTCGTCAGTATTGCTTTTAACTCTTCTTCAGGAATAGTTACGATTAGTTCATTACCATTATTAGTCGCACTATTTAACGTTTTTTCAATATCAAATGTAAAACTAGCTGTTTTCACATGTATTTCTTTATCTACATGACGTATGCTGACTCTCCCTTCAAGCTTCCACTCTTCTATTTTTTGAAGTAAAAGCTCACGAGCTTCTACTTCTGACTTTCCAGATACATTTACAGAAGCAATACTTGTGTTTGGTCCGTATGTTTTTGCCTTTAAAACGAATTTTTCATAAGCATTTGCACCTAAATGAGAAAAGCCTAACACAAATAGAGTCGATAGAAGTAATGTGTAAAATATTTTAATAAACCGTACCGATTTCACACTAACCGCTCCCTTCTTTTCTATTTATCACGTTTATCTGACTTTTCTACATCAATGTCCTCTAAACTCACCCTTTCCAACCATTCCTCGAGATCTTCCTCCTCTTCCTTCACCGGGTCCATTACGGGTGTATCCGTTTTTATGTCTTCTATTTTATTATCCGCTGAAAATTCCTCTATTACTGTAGAAGGTTTTTCCTGTTGATGGATAAAAGCTTCACTTAAATCGTCCATCGCTATGGTCATTGGTTTAGCTTCGTTTTCTACTATTATTTCTATTCCCTCTTTCTCACTAGCTAATAGTTGTTCTTTGTCCATTTCAACTTCTTTTGTTGCAGTAGCCTCATCACGAAACGTCGCTAAAAAAGTACTTTCTTCTTCAGCCAAACCTTCTAATTCTTCATTACTAGATAATTTTTCTTCAGATTTCATATCACTTTTTTCATTCTGTTCGACTAAGCCTTCTGAATCATTATTAATTTCTATTTTAACTTTGTTATTTATATCTACCGGATTCTCTATCGCTTCTTCATTTGAATCAATCGTCTCAAAAAATACCGAAGTAAACCGTTGGTCAATTAAATAGGAAGTTACAACTAAAAGAAGCAATAGTAGTACTCCTACAATCCACCAGGAATATTGCGTTTTTGCAAATATACTTAGCACAGAAAAGCATAAAGCGATGCTAGCAAAACCTACCTTCCCTTTTACAGAAAAAACTGTTGGAATGAAATAAAGAATAGGGATAAGCATAATAAAGACTAGTATCGCAAATAGGTATATATACATACATTACCTCTTTCTAACTAGAATATTTTCATCTATAAATTGACGCAGGTACAGAAGGCTAATATCTAGTTTACGTTCTTTAAAGAAGCTCTTCACCAGAAATACCTCTATAAAATAAGAAGTTACTTTTTCACAGGATGAAATACCCATTTAAAAGAATTTCCTATTATCTTTTTCTAAGAAATTAGACTTAAATCAACAATAATCGACTTTATGTTATTGTATAATAAACTTATGTATTTTGAAAGAAGGTGGCAGAGTGAAACTGTCAAATTTCTTGACTGATTAAAAAGGCCTAACTCTTATTGAATTGCTTGTTTCTATTACAATTCTAGGTATTTTGTTGTTAAGCTTTATAAACTTCTCCTACAAATAGAAACATATACCAACTATAATTCAGAAAAAAGTAGTAGACGTAAATGTAGCTAGACATGTCATAATATTTATGGAAAAGCATAGTTACTCGGAAGTGAAAAATTGTTTCTATAATAAACATGGAACATAAAAAGTCACATTCTAAGTTTTTTAAAAATAAAGGATGGTCCAAAAAAATGAGGAATTTTTCATCGAATTTCTTCTCTGAAAAAGGGATGACATTAATTGAAATATTAGTTTCAATCGTAATATTGTCTATGATTATAGTACTAATCATACCAATGTTTATTCAATCATCCCGTTCTAATACTATGTCACAAAATATTACAGAGGCAACGTACCTTGCACAAGCAGAAATGGAAGAAATAATAAATATGAACACTAGCTCCACTTCCTCTTCTGTAAATACTTTATCAGACGGTATTTTAATGAGAGGCTATCAAAATGATATCTCCTGTCATAAATGTTATGGAATGAGTAGGGATGGTCATTATATATTTATTCAATTAAAAAGTATATCGGGAAAACTAGAAAAAGTAATCGTGAAAGTGTATAAGGATAAGAAAAAAGATAAACAGCAGGCCCAAATGGAGATGATTTTATCATGGTAAGATTAGTTGGTGTTATGAATGAAAAAAAGTGAAGAAGGTGTAACATTAGTTGAAGTATTAATTGCCCTTGCACTACTTTCCATGATCTTACTTCTTGCAAATTCCGTTCACTTATTCGTCCAAAAACAAATGAATTCACAAGTAAATAAAATTCAAGTCCAATCTGACGAAAGATTAGCGATTGGCCTTATTACAAAAGAGATTAGAAAAGCAGAGACAGTAGAGACAAATCATCTTAATGAACTAATAATTAACGAAACAGATGTTTACAAGCTAAAGAGCACTACATTAACCAAAAATAATGAACCGTTCATTTCAAATATAAAGAAGTTCACTGTTAAAAAGCGTGGAAATCAAGTCACATTAAAAATAGGTAGTTTGCCTGAAACTATTATTTATTTAAGGGAATAGGTGTGTCATTATGAGAAGAATACTCGCTCAAATAAAATCACAAAAGAATGAACAAGGAATTGCTTTAGTTGTAGTTTTATTAGCCCTCACCATAATTTCAATTTTAGGCTTATCCATCATGGGACTTGCAGTAAACAATACGAAAATGAGTTCTAGTGAAAGAACGTATCAATCTACTTATTATATCGCAGAGTCTGGTGTTACTTACAAGATAAATAAAATTAATACAAACATAGTTGATATCTATCATAACTCTGACGATGCAAGTACCTTTTTTTTACATGCTGAGAATATGCTAATGAACTTAAATAATGATCCCCCCTATAAAAATTTTGAAGATTCCTTTGGTCATAAACCTGAAGCAAAAGTAACCATTGAGAGAATCGATACTAGTAATTGGAATTCCCTTCATTTTAGGGATTATAAAATAATATCGGTTGGAACCATAAACAATCGTTCTAGAACAGTAGAGAAACACTTTCGTATCACTTGGAAGCCAAAAACTGACGTCATCATTCCTGATACAGCCGTTTTTGTTAAGGACTCTATAAACTTATCTGGAGGAGCAAAAATTATCGGTGGAGCCGGAACAAATTCATCAGCCTCGAGTTCAATAAACCTAGATGGAGGTGCGAGTATTTCAGGCGATATATACGTAGGCTCTGATTCAGGAGACAGTATAATTAATAAGCCGAATTGGATGGAATTAGATAATGAGATAATTAAATCGGCACAGGCAAAAACATTTGAAATGCCTGAATTCCCTTCTTTTCCAAGCTATCCTATACCTGAAGATGAAAAGGTGCATAACTCTACAAATAGCTATAATGTCATTAATGATGGCTCCTTGTACATCGATAGCTGGATGACGGATAACTACACTTTAACTATGACAGAAAACATGCAATTCAATGAAATTCGCATTACATCTAATTACACATTAAATATTAATGTCGGGGATAATGATCGGGCTATTGTTGTCAATAACCTTCATTTACCTAATGGAAAGATTAACATAAATGGTACTGGAAAACTGACAATCTATGTTAATAACAACATTACTATGGGCGCAGGTAGTGCGATTAATACAAATGATCAAATAGAAAACTCTAATCGGAGAAGGGATGAACAAACAAGACTACAACTAATAAAAGATCACGTAAAAAAACTAGAAATCTTTTATAAAGGGAGTAATTTAAACTTATCAGGGGGGCAAAAAATATACGGCTCTTTATATGCTAAAAATGCAGAACTAACTTTAACCGGTGGTTCAGGCTTTCAAGGACATTTACTATTAGGTGGGGGGAAAATAGAGATAAAAGGTGGTGCCAATGCTGTTACTCAACTATTCTATGCACCAAATTCAGATGTTATCGTGTCTGGAGGAGGAACAATTAAGGGTTCCATTATTGCTCAGTCCTATACTGCAACAGGTGGCAGCAGTGTTACATTTGATTCTCTAAATCCAAATGATTTACCTCCAATCCTAGCCGGAACTTCAGAAGGAGCATATTCAGCAGAGGATATTATTTCTGCTGAACCATCCCGCGAAAAGTAAAAAATCCCCTAACATTATAGGCTATAAAAGAAGAAACCTTGTGCATCAACACAAGGTTTCTTCCTTTATTTCACATACTCCGCAACTCGATTACGTCCAGCTTGTTTTGCCCCGGTATAAAGTGCTCTATCAGCGTGCCTGATAAGTGCGAGTGTATCATCTGCGTCTCCAGGTGCAGTTGCAACACCGATACTTGCTGTAATGCCTACTTCTAAAGTCCTTCGTTTTTTATCCAAATCACTATGTACTATAAAAGGAGTATTGGCGATCGTTTTCCTTATCCCTTCAGCTACTTCAAACGCTTCGTTTTTAGTAACATCTGGTAGAAGGATAACAAACTCTTCTCCACCGTATCTTGCAACAGTTCCACTTGAGCAAATACAGTTAGTTAACCGGTTTGCTAGTTGAATCAATATTTCATTACCGCTTTGATGACCATATTCGTCATTAATTCGTTTAAAATGGTCAATATCAAGCATAATAAGACTAAGACACTCTCTCTTGCCAATATTTAAGTGGTTACATTCTAACGTTAGTAAACTTTCAAAATACCGATAATTATATAGCTTTGTAAGAGCACATCTCTCACTATTGTGTTTTGTTTGCTCATGATGCCTGGCATTTTCAATCGCTACCCCAAAATACGAACAGAGAATATCTACAATCATGAGCTGGAACTTTTCATAAGCTGCTTTTTTGGAAGAGGCAAGAAATAGTACCCCTCTTACCTTTTGACTTCGAATGATGGGAACGCATAAAATACTTTCTACGCCTTCTGGCATATATCCTTCAGTAGTCCCCTTCCATTCCGTTTTACTTCCGTACATAACCGGTTTCCCTGACGACCATACACTCCCGCAGATTCCCCGATTCCTCTTCATAGAAGGCAAATCATTACTTTTTCTCTCTCCTTTTTCTATCCTTCTCAGCAATACCAATTCATCATCTTTCACATCTAATATGTACGCATACTCAACAGGTAATATTTTACTGATCTTTTGCAAAAAAAGATCTAACACTTCGGAAACTTGAAGGCTTTCTGCTAATTGGCGGCCGAATTCTCCCGCTTTTTGGAGATATTTATTTACTTTTTCAGAAGAATTATAAAGTCGTAAAATAATTGATACACTTATAAACGGAATGCCTATTAGTACCGTAGCTATAGGCCCCAATTCATATGTTAAATAGAATAATGTCAAGGATTGAGGTAACATAACCAAATTTGAAATAAAATCCCAACTGAAATCAAGGTAGGTAAATTTTCTATTCAGTGGTTTGTAAAAAAGCATTAATAACAACTGATTAGACAAAATGGAGGCAATCTGATATACAAGAATCGGAACAATCAAACTACTAATCGATTGATAGCCGATTATTCCTCCTACTAAATAAAAGCAAAAACCACTAAATAAGGAAACAAGAAAAAACATTGTCGAGCTTAGAGGGAGACGATACCCATCCTTTTTTCCAATCTTCATTCGAATTAATACTGGAATAATGGAAATTTGAAACAGTAGTACTTCGACAAATAATCCGTATTTAATAAACCCTACTAGCGTCACCCATTGAATAAAGAAAATAGTTGTGCCATTAATTGTTATAGGAATTAATGGTACAATACTAGCCAAAATAAATAGAGCTACAATATTCCATAGTTCCCCTTCTATATTTTCAGGAGGGAAGAATTGATAGATACAATACACACCAGCTGGAACGATACATACCCATAGTATCCATAGCAACCGTTTATATTTAGTAACTATATCCATAATTACCCTCCCCTTTCAAAAATTAGTAAAAAAGTCATAAGTTTAAAATAATTTTATCAAATAATATGATAAAAGTCACTTTAATTTTCTCTATTTTTCCAATAATTCAATAAGTTCTGGTTTAATAGTTGATAGAAAATATAATGACCCTGTTATAATTAATACATCATCCTCTTTTAGACTTGGTAACAACTCTAAAATATAATGGTACCAATCCTCTACTAGTTTCTTATTTGAGTGCGTAGATGTTTCGTAAAGTTCTTTTGCCGTTGCAGCTCTTGGAAAGTCAAAGCTCGTGAAAGCAATCGACAGCGCTACATTTTCTAGTTGCTCTAACATGTTCTCTACCTTTTTATCTTTTAAAGCAGCAAATAATATATGTACTTTTTCATTTTGAAACCTTGAATTTACTGTCTCAACTAACGCTGTTACACTTTCAGGGTTATGAGCCCCATCTAAAAATACAAGTGGTTCCGTTGACAATCGTTCCATTCTTCCCGGCCAATTTGCTTTTTTTAGCCCATTTATTATTGCCTCTTTCTTTATAATAAACTCTTTATTTGCATTCAATAACGCAATAGTAGTCAATGCTAAAGATGCATTTTCCACTTGATGCTTCCCAATCATACTAATAACGAATTCATCTTGCTGTTTTTTAAAAGAGTAATAAAAACTTTCACCTGTCTCAAGAGATGCTAGATGCTCTATTTGAAAATCTCGTCCTAGCATGAATAATTTACTATTTTGTGTAGCGGCCTTTCTTTCCATTACATTCAATGCTTCAAGTTGTTTTACCGCCGTTATCACAGGAATGTTCTTTTTGATAATACCAGCTTTTTCATATGCGATTTCCGCCAAAGTGTCACCCAAAAATTGCATATGATCATAGCCTATACTAGTAATAACAGAAACAAGTGGTGTAATCACATTCGTTGAATCCAATCTTCCACCAAGCCCTACTTCATAAATAACCAAATCCACTGGTCTTATTTCTGCAAAATAGTAAAGACTCATAATCGTAATTACTTCAAACTCGGATGGTCCACCCCATTCCGTTTGTTCTAATTCTTCTGCTAATGGGCGAATAATCTCTACTAGTTCAACGATTTCCTCGTCAGAGACTGGAATCCCGTTTATGCTTATTCTTTCATTGAATTTTTCAAAATACGGGGAAGTAAAAGTACCGACATTATATCCAGCTGCTTGTAGCACATTTCGAAGGTATGTAACAGTAGACCCTTTGCCGTTTGTTCCACCTACATGTACCGTTTTTATCTTCTTTTCTGGGGACCCTAACTTCTCAAGCATCCATTCCATTCTCGTAAGTCCTGGTTTTATTCCAAGTCTCAACCTTGCATGAATCCATTCTACTGCCTCTTCATAATTCATTTTCTACACACCATCCTACTTACTATATTAGAAAAAGGACTGACAGGAGCAACTACTTTTTGATACTAGGCTGCTTGTCAGTCCTCTTTAGTTAATTAAAATTCAGTACACTTATTAAACATTTTTCAGTTCTTGAATTCGCGCTTCTACTTTTGAACGTTTTTCAAGATAGTCTTTTTCTTTCGCTTTCTCTTCATCAACTACTTTTTGTGGTGCTTTGCTCACAAATTTTTCATTATTCAATTTCCCTTGTACACGCGCAACCTCTTTATTCCACTTCTCCAACTCTTTTTGCAGACGAGCAATTTCTTCCTCAATATTTATTAATCCCTCTAACGGTAAAAATAAGTCCACACCTGTTACAACAGCAGTCATTGCTTTATCAGGAGTTTCAATGTCGGTAGCAATTGTTAATTCCTCTGGATTACAGAATCTTTCAATATAACCTTCATTACTTTTTAGAATTGCTAAAACTTTGTCGTCCTTTGCTTTTAATAATAATTTAATTTGTTTACTTAAAGGTGTATTTACTTCAGAACGGATATTACGAACAGAACGAATAATTTCCACTAATAACTTCATTTCTTCTGCCGCTGCTTTGTCTGTTAAACTTTCCTCCACTTTTGGCCAAGAAGCAACAGTGATAGATTCGCCATTATGCGGCAAGTTCTGCCATATTTCCTCGGTAATAAACGGCATGAATGGATGTAAAAGTCTCATTGTATTATCAAGAACATAAGCTAATATCGACCTTGTTGTCTTTTTCGCCTCTTCATCGTCACCATATAGCGGAAGTTTGGACATTTCAATATACCAATCACAGAAATCATCCCAAATAAAGTTATACAATGCGCGACCAACTTCACCGAATTCGTAACGATCGGCCAGCTTCGTTACCGTCTCGATCGTTTCATTTAATCGAGTTAAAATCCATTTATCTGCTACGGATTTCTTTCCTGTTAAATCAATTTCTTCATATGTTAATCCATCCATATTCATAAGCGCAAATCGTGACGCATTCCAAATTTTATTAGCAAAATTCCAAACAGATTCAATTCTCTCCATTGAGAAACGTAAATCTTGACCAGGAGAACCGCCAGTAGATAAGAAGTATCTTAATGAATCGGCGCCATACTTGTCAATTACTTCCATTGGATCTACACCATTACCTAATGACTTACTCATTTTTCTTCCTTCTGCATCACGAACTAGTCCATGAATTAATACATCTTTGAAAGGGCGTTCCCCAGTAAATTCGACACCTTGGAAGATCATCCGTGAAACCCAGAAGAAAATAATATCATAGCCAGTCACAAGCGTGTTCGTCGGGTAGTAGCGTTTGAAATCTTCTTCATCAACATTAGGCCATCCCATCGTTGAAAACGGCCATAATGCAGAACTGAACCATGTATCTAGTACGTCTTCATCTTGCTTCCAGTTTTCGATATCTTCAGGAGCTTCATGTCCAACATAAATTTCCCCAGTTTCTTTATGATACCAAGCTGGAATACGATGACCCCACCACAGTTGTCGTGAAATACACCAATCACGTATATTTTCCATCCAGCGTAAATACGTTTTTTCAAAGCGCTCAGGAACAAAGTTTACTTTATCTCCTGTATTCTGAAGGTTTAACGCCTCATCTGCTAGTGGCTGCATTTTAACGAACCACTGTGTTGATAAATATGGCTCAACTACGGCTCCGCTTCGTTCCGAATGTCCTACAGAATGCATATGCTCTTCGACTTCGAAAAGAACGCCTTCTTCTTGGAGATCTTTCACTATCTCCTTGCGGCAAACGAAACGATCCATTCCCGTATATTTACCGGCTTTATCATTCATCGTTCCATCTTCATTCATTACCAGGATTCTATCCAGATTATGACGGTTACCGATTTCAAAATCGTTAGGGTCATGAGCAGGAGTTATCTTTACAGCTCCCGATCCAAATTCCATATCAACATAATCATCTCCAACAATAGGAATTTCTCTGCCGGTAATCGGTAAAATAACTTTTTTGCCAATTAGATGTTTGTAGCGTTCATCTTCTGGATGAACAGCAACAGCTGTGTCCCCTAGCATCGTTTCTGGACGAGTTGTTGCTATTTCAATGTGACCAGAACCGTCTGCAAGCGGATATCTCATATGATAAAAGGCACCTTGCACATCTTTATAAATAACCTCAATATCAGATAATGCTGTTTTCGTTGCTGGATCCCAGTTGATAATGTACTCACCACGATAAATTAGACCTTTGTTATACAACGTTACAAAAACTTCCCTAACCGCTTTTGATAATCCGTCGTCCAATGTGAATCGTTCACGGCTGTAATCTAGACCTAATCCTAGCTTTGACCATTGCTGGCGAATATGTTCAGCATACTCTTCTTTCCATTTCCACGTCTCTTCCACAAATTTTTCCCTACCTAAATCATAACGGGACTTTCCTTCATCACGAAGTTTTGCTTCTACCTTTGCTTGAGTAGCGATACCCGCATGATCCATCCCAGGTAACCATAATACATCATAACCTTGCATACGTTTCATTCGTGTTAATATATCTTGCAATGTAGTATCCCACGCATGACCTAAATGCAATTTACCAGTAACATTTGGGGGAGGTATTACAATTGTATAAGGCTCTTTTTCCTTATCATTTTCTGCCTCAAAAAATTTCCCCTCTAACCACCATTGATAACGACCTCTTTCAATTGTTTGCGGATCGTATTTCGTTGGCATTGTTAATTCATTTTCTGTTGTTTCCATACTTTTTCCTCCTTTATTTCAAAAGCGGAAGCAGCTTGTCGCCTCTAGCCGCTAAAGCTTGCTGTAGACAATTTCAATAAAAAGATTGTCTACAAGCGAGTATTTTCTTGTTCCTTAAAAACAAAGCTTTAGAAATAGCTCTCTAGAAAGGCAGTGATTAGTGATTGATGCAAATAAAAAAATCCTCCGTCACATAAAAGGACGAAGGATTTGGATTCGCGGTACCACCTTTTTTTCACAAGGGTAATCAAAACTAACTATACCCTATAGCTCTCAAGCAAGATAACGGCTTTTAACCGGCTTCTACTACTGCCTTGTTCATAGAAACAGCTCCCTGGGCGACATTCCATTGCCTTTACCTAGAAAACCTCTCAGCAAATTAGTTTTCCTCTCTTAAGGTCAGTGTCAACGTACTCTTCCCATTCATAGCTTTTAAAATTGTATTATATAATCAATATATTATCTAAAAAGAAACTTGTTCGTCAATCATTATCGTCAATTTTATTAAAAAACATTCACTTTAAATAAGAAAAGCGGAAATAGCACATTTTCTCTCCTATTACATACAATGTAATAGAACTTCATCTAGGCACTAGGAGGAAAAACATGAAAAAGTATAATCCTTATTCATTGCCGCCATGGTTGAGAAACGCCCGCAACCTTTGCAAACAATTTATTATTCCTTTTTCAATTTTCCAAGGAATTCGAACAATTCTCTTACCGACAACTTTCGATGTATTACTACTCACTTTATTTATCCTACTTGCTATGGCTTTATTCTTTGATTGGATTTAATGGTCTGACACTTTTTGAGCATATGCTCATTACATCAGGCCTGCTCTTTTTCTTCCTCAGATTGTTTGTTCTGTTCCTCTTTTCTTTGCTCTTCTATTTCATTTAATCGCATAACAACGTACTCGGTGTTTTTTAACATCCAATAATATCTTTGTAGTTTTTTTACTGACCTTATTTCATTCCGTTTGCTTCCTTTATCATGATAGTATTTCTCAACCATTCTGATGATAGAGCTGGGATAGGCTAAATAACTCATAAACAACAGCTTTTCTTCATTTCGAAAAGAGAAATGATGAAAATAGGTAACAAGCCAATCGATGCATTCATCGTACAATTTAGGATAGGATTTAAGTGTTCGAGATAAAAAAGGAAGCAAATCATGATAGGGAGAAGCAACCTTTGACTGCTCAAAGTTATGAAAATACGCTGTTCCTCTTTCATCAAATAAAAAGTGCTCGGTAGATAATTTTCCATGTGTAATAACTGTTCGAACTTTATCATTATCCTTTGTTTCTTCATACCATTCGTTTAATTTCCTTTGTGAAAAAACGAGTGCTTGAGATATGTCTCCATAATACATACAGTAATGTAATTGGAATGGGGACATATAAGTCGTTTTCTCACACTCTTCGATATACTCTTCTAGAAATTGCTGTTCTTTTTCCCATCTCGATGTTAGTTGTTCATAATGTTCCGTTCGTTCTTCTTTATTAATCGTAACTTCCTTGGAAGAAAGAGTATGAAGCCTTGCTAATTCACGAAACAGCTTTTGATGCTTTTCAAATCGATTCTCTTTGTCCTCATTCATAAGCCAGGGCATAATATAAAACAAGTTTCCATCGTTCCAGACTGCATATCTCCCGTCTAATGTTGGATAGATAGGAACGATATGATGGTACCCCCTCTGATAAAGAAATTGCACATTTCGTATAAAATCTACTCCATGCTTAGCAGGTAATTGTTTGACGGCTAGAGTACCTTTATTCGAATAAACTTTTTTCACTTTTCCAAATGTCTCTATAAAATATGGTTCAACCCCATAAGGTTTAAGAATGGGTTTCATTACTTCTACTGCTTGATCCATCTTCTCACCTTCTAAATAGCAATTAGTTCTTATGGCTGTCACCCGTCGTCTCGAAAAAGATGAATGGACTGTCCCCATAGAAATGGAGTCAGTCCACAATAGTTAGACTCTTCATATTTTTGGGTTTTTCCTTATTGAATATCACCCCAATGATAATACGGATGGGCCTCCTCTTTCATTTTAAAGAGGAGAAAGCGTATCACTACCTAACTCTTAAAAATCGGCTCATCCGGGATATAAAGTACCTGACCATCATATACATCCTGATTTGCCTCAAGATTATTTACTCTTAAAATTTGTGGGACTGTTAATTCGTACTTCTCTGCAATATAATCAAGTGTTTCTCCTTCTTGGACAATACACACTTTTAACTTCGCTGCTCTTTCTTCTTCTTTTCTTGCAAAAAAGTCTGTTAAAGAAATGGTTTCATTTTTCTTTTTACTCTTTTTAACTTTCTTTTCTTCTTCTACTTCGGCACTCTCTTGTTCGACCTCTACCTCTGCACTTGATGAGGAGGATTCTTCCTCATAGTATCCATGTTCCTGTTGTGGTTGTATATTTTCTGTAACTTTATCTTTATGCTCCTCTTCATAAGATGCCGGTTCAGATGACTCGCTAAGTTCAGGCTCCGGCATAACAAAGACGTTCTCTTTTCTCGGGTTATCATCCGATTTAGACTCGGTTGGATAAGAATCAAAATGAATTTGAACGGGCACAGCTTCTTCTTCCTCTTCTTCTTCCTCTCTCTCGTTCACTAATTCCTCATCAACTTGTTTTCTTCCCTCTATTGAAAAAGGAATATACTCCTCTTCACTTTCACCTTTATCTTCCTCTTCTAACCCATATTCTTCGTCATTCTTGTCCGCTTGGTTTTCCACTTCAAGATAGTCTCTCTCTTGCTCGCTTTCTATTTCTTCCTCTGTTTCCTCTACTATCTCTTGTTCTATTTCCTGTTCCTCCTCTGCCTTCTCCACTGTTTCTTGCTCTGTTTCTTGCTCTATTTCTCGTTCTTTCTCTGCCTTTTCCCCTATTTCTTGCTCTATTTCTTGTTCTTTCTCTGCCTTTTCCTCTATTTCTTGTTTTATCTCTCGTTCCGTTTCCTCGCCTTCTTCTCTTATGGGAGTAGGCCTATGAAGTGGTTCGAGAACAGCATCTTCTGCCAACTCCATAGCATGATTTGTTTGCTGTTCCCCATAAATACCTGAAATCGTGAGGTCCGCATTTAATTTTAAACAAGCATTTTCTGGAATTAGGTAATCAAAGGCTTCAACATAGACATCAATTTCTCCTAAATTTGCAATTCGATTTTTAGGAATTGTCACATCTACTGGAAACCGGTGAACAAATTCACATTCACCTTTCTCTCTTTTTTCAACTATTTGAACATATTTTCCGTTTATACTGTTATCCATCCAATCCTCTTCTCGATCAAATTCTTCAACAGAGGATGGTAAATATTCACCTGTTAAATCTAAAGTACCTCTTATTAAAACATACTGTTCTTGTTCTTGGATTGTTATATGTGGATCTAAGGAGATAGATAGTAATTCCTCAACTTCCTGTCCTCTTTTAAACCAAATTGACTCTTCCAATGAAAATCGCAAACACGATTGTTGTTCTTGTGACAAAGAGGTTTCCTCCTTTCAAGTTCCATTCCAAAAAATATATGACAATGTCATTATCACTGTATGAATGCAAATGGAGTTTTATGTATAAATTAAGCATAATCAGGGACACAAGGAGAGGTTAAGTGGAGAAAAGGGAAATAAAAATAAAGTGAAACTTCAATCAGTGGGGAACTCTTCCATCCCCACTGATTGTTAGTCCCACTTGTTAGTAGATACTTAACTAACAGTGCAAACCCAATTGACTGGTTCACCTAAAGCTTCAGTAAGTTTTACTTTATCCCACCAAAACCAGGCGTTTACGGGCAGTTTACTCTCCACCTACGCTTCTCTGACTCTCTCAAGCCTTGAAGTGGGGGTCTTACTGCCCGTTAATTCAGAATAAAACAAAATGCCAGACACCTCCCTTTAATTGGGAAGAGCCTGGCACTTTTCTATTTAACCTTTAATTTTTTGGAAAGCTTTTTCTGCTGCCATTATTGTTCGTTCAATATCATCGTCTGTATGTGCTGTTGATAAGAATATTCCTTCAAATTGTGAAGGTGGCAAAAATACTCCTTCGTTTGCCATTTCGCGATAATAATTAGCAAACAATTCTAAATCTGATGTTTTCGCACTTTTAAAACTTTTTACTTCTTCATTTGTGAAGAATATACCAATCATTGAACCTGCTCTATTAATTGTATGTGGTATATTATATTTTTCCGCTGCTTTACGTAAGCCAGCTTCGAGCAGGTCTGCTTTACGTATAAATTCCTCGTAGCTTTCAGGTGTTAGTTGACGAAGCGTTTCGTAACCTGCCGTCATGGCAAGCGGATTTCCTGATAGTGTACCTGCTTGATAAATAGGTCCGCTTGGCGCAATTTTTTCCATAATTTCTGCTTTTCCACCAAATGCACCGACAGGGAGACCCCCGCCGATAACTTTGCCTAAACAAGTAAGATCAGGCGTAACACCAAAATATCCTTGAGCGCAATTATAACCGACACGGAAACCTGTCATTACTTCATCAAAAATCAGAAGCGAACCATTTTCTTCTGTAATTTCTCTTAACCCTTCAAGGAACCCGGGCTGAGGAGGCACAACCCCCATATTACCCGCTACTGGTTCGACAATGACTCCAGCAATGTCCTCTCCATACTGTTCAAAAGCATAACGAATACCCTCGATATCATTATATGCAACAGTAATCGTATTCTTCGCAATGCCTTCTGGTACTCCAGGGCTATCTGGCAATCCTAGTGTCGCCACACCTGAACCTGCTTTTATAAGCAAGGAATCACCATGTCCATGATAACATCCCTCGAATTTTACAATCTTATTTCTCCCAGTATATCCGCGGGCAAGACGTAATGCACTCATCGTAGCTTCTGTTCCCGATGAAACCATACGGACTATATCAATAGACGGGACTCGTTCACGCACAAGTTCTGCCAGTTTATTTTCTATTAAAGTAGGTGATCCAAAACTTGTTCCGTTTTCGGCAACTTTTTTTATCGCCTCTACGACATGATCATTTGAGTGACCTAAGATAAGCGGTCCCCATGATAAAACATAATCAATATATTCATTACCGTCGATATCGTAAATTTTAGAACCCTTTCCTCTTTCCATAAAAATTGGATCCATGTTAACGGATTTAAATGCTCGTACAGGACTATTAACCCCGCCTGGCATTAAGTTAACTGCTTCTTTAAATGCCTGCTTCGACTTTTCGTATGATCGCAAAATACTTGTCCACCCTTTCTAAAAGATTAATTACTTTAATAGTTTCAGTTTCTCTCGCTTGATCTAACCATTGACAGGGAAATTACCTACTGATGAAAGTGTCACTTTATCCCGCAACAACTGACGGTAAGCCCTCATTCTTCTGACACCGTCAGTGGGAAAATCGCCCACTGACAGAAGTTTCACTTTATGATAACCATTTCGCTACATCTTTGGCAAAGTAAGTGATAATAAGATCTGCTCCAGCACGTTTCATACTTAACAGCTTTTCTTGAACAATTTCCTTTTCGTCTACCCAACCATTCAGTGCTGCAGCTTTTATCATGGAATATTCTCCACTTACATTATAAGCAACAAGTGGTGCATTAAATGCATCTTTTACTTCGCGCATAATATCAAGATAGGATAATGAAGGTTTTACAATTAAGAAATCTGCGCCTTCTTCGATATCCGATTTTGCTTCTCGTAATGCTTCACGACGGTTTGCTGGATCCATCTGATAAGTTCTTCTATCGCCAAATTGCGGTGAGCTATGTGCTGCATCACGGAACGGACCGTAAAAGCTTGATGAGTATTTTACTGCATAAGACATGATAGGTACATCGTGATAACCAGCTTCATCTAACCCTTTGCGGATTGCTGCGACAAACCCATCCATCATGTTAGAAGGAGCGATAATATCTGCACCTGCTTCCGCTTGACTTACAGCTGTTTTAGCAAGTAAATCAAGAGTTGGATCATTTAAAATATTACCGCCTTCCACAACACCGCAATGGCCATGACTTGTATATTGACACAAGCAAGTGTCTGCAATAACAACTAATTCTGGGTAAAATTCTTTTACTAACCTTGTTGCTTCTTGAACGATACCATGATTATGATATGCTTGACTGCCAACTTCATCCTTCTCCGCAGGAACACCAAATAAAATAATGGACTTAATTCCAAGTGATACAATCTCATCTATTTCTTCTTTAAGATAATCGAGTGAAACATGAAACACACCTGGCATGGAAGATACTTCATTTCTTATCTTTTCTCCTTCCACAACAAAAAGTGGATAGATTAAATCTTCTTTTCTCAGATAAGTTTCTCTAACTAATGCACGCATATTTTCAGATTGTCGTAAGCGACGGTGACGATTAAAATTCAATTCGTTCATTTTTCTTCCTCCTTATGTTCCTTAACATACTGAACTATGTCTTCTATCATTCCCTCAACAGTATATACCTTTGGACAAATATTTACATGCAATCCGAATTCGCTTGCTGTTCGTTTTGCAATCGGACCGATGCAAGCAATTGGTATGCCTTCTATTCGCCTCTCTAAGTTGTATTCTTTCACAACTTGCATAAAATGTCTTACTGTCGACGAACTTGTAAAGGTAATAAAATTAACTGTAGATTGTAAAAGTGTGTCCCTCAATCTGTGTTTGCTTTCCGATGGTAAAACAGTATTATAAATAATCCATTCATCGCATTTAACTTTTTGCGAAGTAAGTTGACTTGCTATCACATCTCGGGCAAGATTGCCTTTAGGAATTAGTACCGATTTTACAGAGTCTAGTTGAGACTGAAATTCCTCGGAAAAATCTTCTGCTGTGAACTTCTCAGGAACAAACGAAACGTCAATACCGTATGTATGAAGAACTTCCTTCGTTTTTTCCCCCACAGCCGCAATTTTCCCTTTAAAGTCTCTAAGACTCTCTCCATACGACTCTAACCTTTGAAAGAAAAAATCCACACCATTTTTACTAGTGAAAATAATCCAATCATATTGGTCTAAACGTGTTAAATATGTAGATTCATTTGTATCCTTATTATATTGAAAAGAAAGAAGAGGGACATGCATCGCTGTCCCTCCATAATGTGAAATAAGAGAAGACATTGCCTCGACTTCATTCGCTCCTCTAGTAATTAATATTGTATTATTAGCTAGAGGCGATAGTGTTGTCATTATTGATCAAGCTCCTCTTTAACCTTATCGATAAGATCCTTCGCTCCTTGCGAACTAAGCACTTTCGCAACTTGTTCTCCTACATCTTTGGGCTCCTTGCCTTTCGCTACCTCTTTATAAATCTGTTTTCCATCTGGAGAAGCAACAAGACCTGTAAGAACAATCTCATCATTTTCATTTAAATAGGAGTATCCAGCAATCGGCACTTGACATCCACCTTCCATTTTATGAAGGAAAGCTCTTTCTGCAAGAACCGTTTTTGTTGTGTATTTACATGCGAATTTCTCCAAAAGGTCCATTAACTCTTTATCATCTTCTCTATTTTCAATTGCAAGTGCACCTTGACCAACTGCAGGCAGACAAATTTCAGGGTCTAAAAATTCTGTGACAATATCTGCTGTCCATCCCATTCTAGACAATCCTGCTGCTGCCAAAATAATCGCATCATAATCTTCATTTTGAAGCTTTGCAATACGTGTATCGATATTTCCACGAATCCATTTTATTTCAAGATCAGGACGTTCTGCTAGAATTTGAGCTCCACGGCGCAAGCTACTAGTACCGACAATTGCACCTTCCGGAAGATCTTTTAAAGCAACATGGTTTTTAGAAATAAACGCATCGCGATGATCTTCCCTTTCAGGAATGCAGCCTATCGTAAGTCCTTCTGGTAAAATAGCAGGCATATCCTTCATGCTATGAACAGCCATATCAATCTCTTTATCCAACATAGCCTGTTCAATCTCTTTTACAAACAATCCTTTTCCGCCTACTTTTGACAACGTAACATCCAGAATCTTATCTCCCTTTGTTACGATTTCTTTCACTTCAAAATCAAATGAGGGATCTAATTCCTTCAGTTGATTCATTACCCAATTTGTTTGAGTTAAAGCTAGTTTACTTCGACGTGAACCTACAATAATTTTCCTCATAATAACCTCCCAAAAACTATGAATACCAGAAATGGAATGATGATAGCCGGCTGATTAATAAGAAATTAATTAATACTATTAAAAAGGCAGCAATATTAAGCATCGCTAGTGACTTACCAAACATATTTTTTCTTACTCGAAAATATAAAAAAATGCTATACAAAATCAACGATAGGAATGATCCAATTATTTTTGGGTCATACCATATAATATCAGGTAGCTTAATAAAAGCCCATTGAACACCCAAAATTAAACTCAATAAAAGCATCGGGACTCCGACAGCATTTGAAATATAGGATATCTTTTCAAGTTTTGACAAATCACTAATTCTCCATAACCGCTGCCCCCACTTTTTCTCTTTCAAAAGCTTAAACTGCAGCAGATACAACAGCGAAAATACGAACGATAAACTAAATGCCCCATAAGAAAGAATAGCCATCGTAATATGAATTAGTAATAATTCTGACACTAGTTGTTCTGCATTAGCCTGTGACCCTATTTGAACAGGAGCGAATGTATGTATTGCCATGATAATAAACCCAATTACATTTATAAAAAAAACGGTAAAGTCAACTCTTAAAAGTCTATTAATGCCAAGCGATAGTGTTACAAGCACCCATGCATAAAAATAAAGTCCCTCAAAAATAGTGAGGACTGGGAATCTGCCTGTTCTAAACATATATAGAAACAAAAAAATTGTTTGAAGTACCCAAACAATTGCAAGTAGCCAGAAGGCAAATTGATTTGCCTTCTGATTTTTGTTTAAGAAATCTATAAAATAAAAAAGAATACTTATAGCGTACAGAACAATAATTAGTTCATGCAGCCTTGTCATTGTTTGATCAAACATCGACGCTAACCTCACTTATGATTGAAAAGAAGGTTGTGGTTGAAAACTTTGTTTCTTCTCTGTCTTCTCAGTGGCTGCTTTTAATTCTTTTTCTTTTTGAACTTTTTCTTCTATATTAAAAATATTTATGAATAAATCCAGTTTTTCTTCTGCATCAGGAAGAGCAGCAAGTTCTTTCACCTGTGAGATAGGATCTTTTATTAACTGATTAATAATACTTTTTGTATGCTTATTCAGTACTTTACGTTCGCGGTCTGTTAGGTTCGGCATTTTTCGTTCAATACTTTCCATTGTTTCCGCTTGAATAGTTAATGCTTTCTGTCTTAGAGCAGAAATAACCGGAACGACTCCAAGCATGTTTAACCAGTCTTTAAACGCAACAATTTCACTTTCAATCAATAATTCAATTGTTTCTGCTGCTTTTTGACGTTCAGCTAAATTCGCTTCCACAATTCCTTCTAGGTCATCAATATCATAAAGAAATGCACTTTCTATTTCGCTAATAGATGGATCTAAGTCACGAGGAACAGCAATATCCACCATGAATAATGGACGGCCTTTTCTCATTTTCTCTACATGTTGCATCGTATCTTTTGACAAAACATAATCTTTTGAACCAGTAGAACTTATTAAAATATCCGCTTCTACTAAGGCACACTGCAACTCTTGAAGCGTTTTTGCATTACCATTAAAACGTTCGGCAAGCGATTGTGCTTTTTCAAATGTACGATTAATTACCGTTACCTTTGTTGCGCCGCTTCCATGTAGATTTTTAATAGCTAGTTCACCCATTTTACCAGCACCAAGAACGAGAACATGTTTTCCGTTTAATTCACCAAAAACTTTTTTTGCTAATTCAACTGCAGCATAACTTACCGAAACTGCATTTGACCCAATTTCTGTTTCAGAATGCGCTTTTTTCGCCAATGTCACAGCTTGTTTAAACAAATGGTTAAACACGGTTCCTGTTGTTTCCGCTTCTTGTGCTGTTAAGAAGCTAGTACGAATTTGCCCTAAAATTTGCGTTTCCCCAAGCACCATTGAATTTAATCCACATGTCACTTTAAGAAGATGCTCTACAGCACCATCTTGCTCATAAATGAACAGATAAGGTGAGAACTCTTCTTTGTCTATATTAAACCACCCGGATAAGAATTCTTTCACATAATAACGACCAGTATGAAGCTGATCTACTACAGCATATACTTCAGTTCTGTTACATGTAGAAACGATAACATTTTCTAAAATACTCTTTTTGCCCTTCAGCTCTTTCATCGCTAAAGGAAGATCAGTTTCATTAAACGATAAGCGTTCACGAATCTCAACAGGGGCCGTTCTATAGTTTAAACCGACAACGATAATATGCATGTTAGAAAATACACCCCCAAGAAAAAATCATTACTATTATTATAACATGTCTCTCAAAACCTCTAGATAAAAAATGTGAACAGAGTATGAATCATATGGTACGATGAAAAAAGTTATTATACTTTTTCAAAGTATAGATGATATGTTTAGTATTTGTTAAAATAGTCGAGTAAAATCATTTGATTACGTTAATCTCATTAAAAAGATTCGATTATTGTTCCATAACAAAATTCGACATCTCCTACTAATGTAGGGTACCAAAATCACAAAAGATATTCAAGTTACCAGTACTATGGAGGCATATATGAAAAACCAAAGGATATTTCCTGGAATTATTTTAATCGGATTTGGTTTATATTTTTACTTACAGCAAAAAAATATACTACTTTTTCAAGACTTTTACAATTGGCCCACATTGCTTGCTCTCGTTGGTGTTGCCTTTTTATGTCAAGGATATGGTGCAAAGGATTATGAAGCAATCTTACCAGGCACAATACTAGTTGGTTTTGGTATTCATTTTCATGTGGCAGACCGCTTTGACGTATGGATAGATCATATAGGCATTTTTGTTTTAATCATTGCTTTAGGATTTTTACTAAGACATCAAAAAACTCGTCATGGGCTTTTCCAAGGAATTCTATTTTTATGCTTATCTATTATTCTCCTTTTTTATAACAAAGTTACTGAATGGTTGGGATTAATAGAAGGCGGAGTTGCTAGCGCCTGGGAATTTTGGCCAATCATTCTAGTTGCAATTGGTTTATTTCTACTAATGAAAAAAAAATAATGCTGATTTGTATTGCCGTAAAATATAAACAAAAAGTCGTGTGAAGGAAAACTCTTTCACACGACTTTTTGTTTATAAAATTGAGTCTAAAAACTCTCTTGTACGCTGTTCTGTTGGATTATTAAACAATTGTTCTGGATGCCCAACTTCTACAATTTTACCGTCATGCATATAAACAGCCCAGTCGGCGACTTCTTTTGCAAATCCCATTTCATGCGTCACGACGATCATCGTCATACCTTCTTCGGCAAGCTCTTTCATTGTTGCTAGCACTTCCCCTACTAATTCCGGATCTAACGCTGAGGTAGGCTCGTCGAAAAGCATTATGTCGGGCTTCATTGCTAGCGCCCTTGCAATTGCTACCCGCTGTTTTTGTCCCCCAGAAAGCTTTGAAGGATACACATTCTCTTTGTCTTCTAGACCGACCTTTTTCAAAAGGGCTTTCGCTTCTTCTTTTGCCTCCGACTTAGATAGTCCTTTTACTTGGACAGGTGCTTCCATGACATTTTCGAGCACGGTTTTATGCGGGAAAAGATGAAAATGCTGAAATACCATCCCCACTTTTGCACGTATTTTATTTAAATCATGGGTGTCTTTATTTATTTCTTCCCCTTCAATAATAACTTTTCCATTATCCTTGATTTCTAGGAAGTTTAAACAACGGAGCAAGGTACTTTTCCCTGATCCGCTGGCACCAATAAGACAAACAACATCACTTTCTTTTACGCTCATATCTATATCCTTTAGCACATGTAAATCACCAAAGGATTTATTTAGTTTTTCTACTTTAATCATATCCTGACTCAAAAGTACCCCTCCATTACAACGTAAATTCCTTTTCTATTAATCACTTGCAGCCATACGTTTCTCTACAAAATTGACGATAATAGAGAAAATGAGTACAAGAACAAGGTAATAAACCGCAACAATCAATAGGTATGTCATGTAATCAAAATTGTTAGAACCTAGAGTTGTAGCTACACTGAACAGCTCGAACATACCTATAAAGGATGCAAGGGATGAATCTTTTAATGCAATAATAAACTGATTTCCTAAGGGAGGTAACGCCCTTCTGAATGCTTGTGGCAAAATGATCCTGCGCATTGTCAGACCGACTGACATACCAAGAGATCGCCCTGCTTCCGTTTGCCCTTTATCGATAGACTGGATTGCTCCACGGAAAATTTCAGCTATATAAGCACCGTTATGAAACGCTAATCCTAAAACAACCGACCAAAAACCAGAAATATGTAATGCAGTTAATCCAAAGTAGAAAATAAAAATTTGTACAACTAACGGTGTCCCACGCACAATAAATATATATATATCTGCAATTATTTCTAAAGGCTTAACTTTGGAAATTTTTAAAAAGGCAAAGAAAAGTCCAATAAATATTGCTATTAACACCGATACAACTGTTAGTTGAAACGTTAACAGCATTCCTTGTAAAAATACATCATATGTATCAATAAAAACTTCAAAGAAATTCAACGTTTCTCCTCCTCGACTATTTTCATTACTGTAGTATTTTTTTATGCGTACCAGTCAGTTGAAATATGTTCAATTTCCCTCTCCATTTTTCAAAGTGCATTATCACTACAGCTCATACTTTTTTAAGAATGGCTCTTTTCTCATAGATTGTTGTTTTTAGTTATAATTTTAGCCTGTTGATTTCCGTTAAAAAGCAACAAACTTTACGAAAATAGCCTTAAGAATAAAAAAGGCGAATGCACATTTGGGTAGCACATTCGCCCTGTGTCATGGTGTAATTACTCTTTATCTGGATCTGTTGTGATATCAGTATTAAAATATTTCTCACTTATTTCTTTTAATGTTCCATCTTCTCGAAGCTTTTCAAGTGCTTTGTTCACTTCTTCAAGCAATACATCATTGTCTTTTCCAATTGCAATTGCCTGTTCACTTCGTCCGATAAGCTCTTTTGCTTCAATCTCCAAGCCAGATGCAATTGCTTCTTTCCCTGTAATAAAGTCTGTAATGACTGCGTCGTGTTTCCCCTTATTTAACGCTTCAAGAGCAACAACATCACTGTCATACTTCGGAATATTATCTGTAACTTCCCCTGCTGTATCAGCATAAGTTGAACCTTTCGAGACAGCAATTTCTTTTCCTTCCAAGTCAGCAAGTGTTTCCACCGAACTATCAGGTCGAACAAAAATTTGAGGACCAGAATAGTAATACGGTGTTGAGAAGTCTACTTTCTCCAAACGTTCATCTGTGATGGTATGACTTGCTACTGCAGCATCAAACCTTCCTGAATTAACCCCTTCTACAATTCCAGAAAACTTGAACTTTTTCTGAACTGGTTCAAGTCCTAGTTCTTTTGCAACTGCTTCTGCAACTTCTATATCAAAACCAGTCATCGTTCCATCATCACCCGTAACAACACTAAAAGGTTTAAATTCACCTGAAGCAGCATAAACGAACTTATCTTTTTCTACTAGCTTCATGCCGCTATCTGTTGTTGCCTTTCCTCCACAAGCAGAAAGCATTACTATGGAGATTACTAGCATGATTACACTCATCCATCTTTTCATTTTTGATATCCCCCTTATGCTTAAGTAGACATTTTTCTAAACTTAGTATAATTGTATCAATAATATAGAATTTTCACAAAATTATTATTAATTGATAATTCGGTTATTTTGTCTATATTTCATTCTCTCCTCCACTCAGCTTGTCTATTGTTCTAAATCCCCCTGTATACTTCTTTATACTCTAGATTACACTCATTGACTTAAAGCTTTACCAAGAAAGGCTTAAGTCCGCTAAAATAAGACAAAAAAAAGGTAAGCCCTTAGAAGGCGTTAAATAACGCCTTCTAAGAACTTACCTTTTTTTATTAACTGCGGGCCTGGATAGCATTCCATGCTTTGTCTTTTCCTTCTCCTGTTTCCGAGGAAAACAATATTATTTCATCGCTTGCTTCTAAGTCTAACTTTTCTCTAGTTATTTTTAAATGCTTCTGCCATTTGCTTTTCGGGATTTTATCCGCCTTTGTTGCAATGATGACACAAGGTAGCTCATAATATTTTAGGAAATTGTACATTGTGACATCGTCCGCTGTAGGAGGATGTCGTAAATCAACAAGCTGGATGACTGCTCTCAATTGTTTACGGTTTGTAATATATGTCTCAATCATTCTTCCCCAGGCTTCTCTTTCCTTTTTTGATACTTTTGCAAATCCATAACCTGGAACATCCACAAAGAAAAGCTTCTCCTCTATTTTGTAGAAGTTTAACGTTTGGGTTTTTCCAGGTTTGGAAGATGTTCTAGCTAAACTCTTTCTACCGAGCATTTTATTAATAAAGGAAGACTTCCCAACATTGGAACGTCCAGCAAGCGCAAACTCCGGAAGTCCTCCTTCTGGATATTGCTCAGGTCTAACTGCACTGATAACTAATTCTACTGTATTTACTTTCACTTCTTTTCACCTACTAAAGCCCTCTCTAATACTTCATCAATATGGGACGCTAAAATAAATGTTAGGTCCTTGCGCACACTTTCCGGAATATCATCAATATCCTTTTCATTGTCTTTTGGTAAGATAATTGTTTTTATTCCTGCACGGTGAGCGCTTAATGTTTTTTCTTTTAGACCACCGATTGGAAGTACTCTTCCTCGTAAAGTTATTTCCCCGGTCATTCCCACTTCCCGATCAACATATTGACCGCTTAGAGCAGATACCAAGGCAGTTGTAATCGTTATTCCAGCAGAGGGTCCATCTTTAGGGACTGCTCCTTCTGGAACATGAATATGAATATCATATTTCTCATGAAATGTTTCGTCAATTCCAAGCTCTTTCGCTTTCGAACGCACATAGCTAAATGCTGTTTGTGCAGATTCTTTCATAACATCTCCAAGCTTTCCTGTTAGAACGAGCTTTCCCTTACCAGGAGCTAACGATACTTCAATTTGAAGAGTATCTCCACCAACTGCTGTATAAGCTAGGCCTGTTGTTACACCAATTTGGTTTTCGGCTTCTGCCTGACCATACCGGAACTTTTTCTTACCAAGAAATTCTTCTAATGTACTGCTCGTTATAACGACACGTTTTTTATCACCTGAAACAATAATTTTAGCTGTTTTTCTACAAAGTGCTGCAAGCGTACGTTCTAAACTACGGACTCCTGCTTCTCTTGTATAATAACGGACAATATCAACAAAAGCTTCATCACGTACTTGTAGCTGGCTCTTTGTAAGCCCATGTTCTTTTATTTGTTTAGTTAATAAATGCTCTTTTGCAATGTTTACTTTTTCTAATTCTGTATACCCGGCGATTGTAATAATCTCCATTCGGTCCCTCAAAGGACCAGGTATTGTAGACAGGTCATTTGCTGTTGCAATAAACATTACTTTTGATAAATCATACGTTTCTTCAATGTAATGATCACTAAAGTTATGGTTTTGCTCTGGGTCTAATACTTCAAGCATCGCACTGGAAGGGTCCCCTCTAAAATCACTCGACATTTTATCAATTTCATCTAGTAGAAATACTGGATTTACTGTTTCAGCCTTTTTCATCCCTTGAATAATTCTTCCCGGCATTGCACCAACATATGTTCTTCGGTGACCGCGGATTTCTGACTCATCACGTACACCACCAAGTGAAATTCGGACAAAATTACGACCTAACGATTCCGCTACAGAGCGGGCTAAGCTTGTTTTTCCGACTCCAGGAGGGCCTGCAAGACATAGAATGGGCCCCTTTAATGACTTTGTCAACTGTTGTACAGCCAAGTATTCCAAAACACGCTCTTTTACTTTTTCTAAGCCATAATGATCTCGATTCAAAATCGTTTCTGCTCGTTTAATATCCAGACGGTCTTCCGTTTCATTAGACCAAGGCAGTGATACAAGCCATTCTATATAATTTCTGATTACAGAACTTTCCGCAGAACTTGAAGGAACCTTTTCATAGCGACCCAACTCTTTAAGTGCAGTTAGTTCTACCTGTTCTGGCATTGAGGCTTGATTAATTTTTTCCATCAAGTCTTCTACTTCGCCCGTTTTACCTTCTTTATCCCCAAGTTCTTTTTGAATTGCTTTCATTTGCTCTCGAAGATAATATTCCTTCTGGGTTCTTTCCATTGACTTCTTGACACGCTGTCCAATTTTCTTTTCTAAATTTAAAACTTCTTTTTCATTATTGATTGTCTCAATGACCAATTGAAGGCGCACTTTAATATCTAACGTCTCTAAAACATTTTGCTTTTCCTTCATCTTTAATGGCAAATGGGAAGCAATAATATCAGCAAGCCTTCCCGGTTCATCTATATCTGAGACAGTGGAGTATGTTTCTGCAGAAACCTTTTTTGAAAGCTTTATGTATTGTTCAAAATAATCCAAAAGTGTTCTCATTAATGCTTCTGTTTCAGATTCCTTTTGCTTTGAATCCTCAAACTGTTCTACTTCCACTTCATAATAATCCTCTTCATCTGTAAAGGATGTAATAGATGCACGGTTTAAACCTTCCACTAGCACACGGATTGTACCGTTAGGCAGTTTCAGCATTTGTTTAACCTTTGTTAAGGTACCCATCTCATAAAAATCATCCTGTTCAGGTTCATCTATATTCATATCTTTTTGTGTTGTCAAGAAAATTAAATGATCTTCCATCATTGCTTTTTCTAATGCTTGAACGGATCGTTCGCGTCCTACATCTAAATGAAGCACCATTGTTGGAAAGACGAGTAAGCCTCTAAGTGGAAGGAGGGGAACCGTAAATTTATTTTGTTTTGTCACTAATAACACCTCCATAAAATTACCCTTTTATCTTTGTACAATTCTAACTTATTTACTACAGGGTGTCTATTAAATAGGAATTCGCAACCAATAAGGAATAATTATCAGTCATACAATTGGTTATTCGCTTCAAAAACTAATTCCTAAAAGCTTTCCTTTACTAACAAACCGATTCGGATGTACTTCCGAACCGGTCAAAGTTAATAGAGTTTTTCTTAATATCTAACTTAAACACTTTTTTTGTTGTGATTTGACAAGAAACTTCCTTCCTCATTCGGCATAGCTTCTTTCATTAATGCAATATCCAATACTTCTTTTATATGTTTAACAGGTTTAACTTCGATTCCATCAATTTGACTAAGGATTGATTGGACATTTTCAAAAGGAATAATCGCTGTTTCTGCACCAGCAAGTTTAGCTGCCTTTACTTTTGAAAAAACACCTCCTACTGGTTTAACCATTCCATGTATGCTAATTTCACCTGTTAAAGCGACATTATGCTTAATTGGAATTTTGTAAATAGCTGAGTATATCCCTAAAGCCATTGCTGTTCCTGCAGACGGCCCATCGACTGGAATACCACCAGGGAAATTGACGTGAATATCATATTGGTCTGCAGGTACTCCCATTGAACGAAGAACGGTAATGACATTTTCGATAGATCCCTTTGCCATACTTTTTCTTCTAACCGATTTACTTCTATCTCCAATACTTTCTTCCTCTACAATTCCAGTTACATTTATTATCCCTTTTTCCGTTGCGGGAATTACGGTAACTTCTATTTCTAATAGAGAACCTGTATTAGGGCCTGTCACAGCTAAACCATTTACTAACCCAATTGTTGCATCATGACTAATTTTCTTTTGAAAACGTGGGGATAACTGGCTAGATTGAATAATCCATTCTAGTTCCTGTTCCAATATCTCCGTACGGTTTTCCGTTATTGCTATTCCAGCAGCAATTTGAACTATGTTGACGGCTTCCCTTCCATTTTTTGCATAAGAAGAAAGTGTTTCAAGTCCATTATCACTAATCGTCATTTTGACTTTTTCCACTGCTCTTTTTGCGACCTTTTTCACTTCCTCGTGCTCTAACTCTCTAAAGAATACTTCCATACACCGTGAACGAATGGCAGGAGGAATTTCATTTGGTGTTCTTGTTGTTGCACCTATTAGACGAAAGTCAGCAGGCAAGCCATTTTTGAAAATATCATGAATATGGGTGGGTATTTGCGTGTTTTCTTCATTATAATAAGCGCTTTCTAAAAATACTTTTCGATCCTCCAATACCTTCAAAAGCTTGTTCATTTGTATTGGATGCAGTTCACCAATCTCATCGATAAAAAGAACACCGCCATGTGCATTCGTCACTGCTCCTTGTTTCGGTTGTGGAATTCCTGCTTGTCCCATTGCACCTGCTCCTTGATAAATTGGATCGTGAACGGAACCAATCAAAGGGTCTGCAATTCCCCGTTCATCAAAACGAGCAGTTGTTGCATCAAGTTCAACAAAAACAGCTTGCGACTGAAAAGGAGATTTTTTATTCTTTTTTGCTTCTTCTAAAACAAGTCTTGCGGCGGCTGTCTTCCCAACTCCCGGAGGACCGTAAATAATAACATGTTGAGGATTAGGGCTACACAATGCAGCTTTTAGTGATTTTATCCCATCCTCTTGCCCAATTATATCTGCGAAACTTGAAGGTCTTACCTTTTCGGCTAAAGGCTCGGTTAAGGAAATAGACCTCATCTTTCTTAGTTCGTCCATTTCTTTTTTCGATTCACGATCAATGGAAACCTTTTGTGTCCGTTGATTTTTTAACAAGTTCCAAAAGTATAAGCCAATAATCACACCAAAAAATAATTGGATAAATAATGCGATACCAGTGAAGCTCATTCGTTTCCCTCCAGTTATAACTTGTTGTACGAATTAGTATTTCCTTGACCGTGGGGGAATAAACAAGAATTTCTTTGTATGCAAAAAGGAGCCATTCCCTTTAAGGATAAAAACCCCAAAGGAATGGCTCTTTTAAGTAAAATTTTAGTGCTATATACTCCCAACAGAGAGAAATTTCCTGTTATTATGCGGAAGTCTTTGTTTCTTCGGAACCTTCTACAACAGTACCATCCTCTAGTAAAAGCCGAGGATGTGCATCATCTGCAATTGTCTCTTTTGTAATAACACATTTCTTAATATCATCACGAGAAGGCAGATCAAACATCACTTCTAGCATAATACTTTCAATTATAGAACGGAGTCCACGTGCACCTGTTTTACGCTCAATTGCTTTTTTAGCAATTTCTAACAATGCTTCTTCTTCAAATTCAAGTTCCACATTATCAAGTTCAAGCATTTTTTCATACTGTTTTACTAAAGCATTTTTTGGTTTCGTCAAAATTTCTACCAATGCTTCCTCATCAAGAGGTGTTAAGCTAGAAATTACAGGTATACGACCGATAAATTCTGGAATTAATCCAAATCGTAATAAATCTTCCGGAACCACTTTCGAAAGAAGAGACTTTTCTTCTTCTGCTTCTGCATTTTTAGGATCGGAACCGAAACCGATAACTTTTTGTCCTAGACGACGTTTAATTATTTGCTCAATTCCATCAAAAGCTCCACCACAAATAAACAGAATATTACCAGTGTCAATTTGAATAAACTCTTGGTGCGGGTGCTTACGACCACCTTGTGGAGGAACACTTGCTACAGTTCCTTCTAGGATTTTCAAGAGTGCTTGTTGAACACCTTCACCAGAAACATCTCTTGTAATAGATGGATTTTCTGATTTTCTTGCAACCTTATCAATTTCATCGATATAGATAATCCCTTTTTCCGCTTTTTCCACATCATAATCAGCTGCTTGGATTAATTTTAAAAGAATATTTTCAACATCTTCTCCAACATATCCCGCTTCTGTTAAAGATGTAGCGTCAGCAATTGCAAATGGAACATTTAAAATACGCGCCAAAGTTTGAGCTAGTAATGTTTTACCGCTTCCTGTTGGTCCAATTAAAGCAATATTACTTTTAGCAAGCTCTACATCATCTACTTTGTTATTAGAATTAATCCGCTTGTAGTGATTATAGACAGCAACTGCTAATGATTTTTTTGCTTGGTCTTGCCCAATAACATATTCACCAAGGATTTCTCGGATTTCGCGAGGTTTAGGTACATCCTTGAATTCAACTTCTTCTTCTGTACCAAGTTCTTCTTCTACGATTTCGGTGCAAAGCTCAATACATTCGTCACATATGTATACACCTGGTCCTGCTACTAATTTTCGAACCTGGTCTTGCGTCTTACCACAAAAAGAACATTTAAGTTGTCCCTTTTCATCATTAAATTTAAACAATGAAACTCACCCCTTATTTAAAACTATTTAGAATCGTGAAGTGATCCCTACACCACAAACATACATTTAAACTTTCTTATCTTATGTTATGTATTACATTTTATCATATTATATGTGTGTAACGGATTTCATAAGATTCTTAAGAATCATCTTATTATGTAAAAGTAAATTTAGCAAATATTTTTTATCTTTTTGTATGTCCAATTCATTGGTAAATGATGTATGAGATACTTATGTAATTATTATACCTGCTTATTAAGGTTTATCCAAAAATAGTGCATTGTATTCTTACATGTTTCACTTTATAAAACAAGGCACGAATTTTATCGTGCCTTGTTCGACTTTTCACTATGTTATTAGTATGCTTAAAAATTAATTATTCAGCAGTTTTGCTGTTTTCAACAAGAAACTCAAGAGCTTTGCGAATTTTAAGATCAGCTTTTAACGTATCTAATCCACCAAGAGCTTGTTTAATGTTGTCTGATGACATATTGTATTGTTCTGCCATTTGGCTAACTTCTGTTTCCGCTTCTTCATCAGAAACTTCTAGATTCTCAGCAGCAGCAATTGCTTCTAAAGTGAGGTTTGTGCGAACACGTTTTTGCGCATCTTCTGTCATTTGATTGCGAAGATCTTCTTCTGTTTGACCAGAAAATTGGAAGTAAAGCTCAAGGTTCATACCTTGCATTTGTAGACGTTGACCAAATTCTTGCATCATACGATCTACTTCACTATTAACCATTACTTCTGGAATTTCTACTTCAGCATTTTCTGAAGCTTGTTCTACTAATGATTCACGTACAGCAGTTTCCGCCTCAGTTTTCTTTGATTCTTGTAAACGAGTTTGGATTTTCTCTTTTAATTCTGCAAGAGTTTCTACTTCTTCGTCTACATCTTTAGCAAACTCATCGTCCAATTCAGGAAGTTCTTTTGCTTTGATTTCATGGATTTTCACTTTGAAAGTGGCAGCTTTGCCAGCTAACTCAGCAGCATGATATTCCTCTGGGAAATTCACTTCTACTTCTGTTTCTGCTCCAGCTTCTAATCCAACTAACTGCTCTTCAAATCCTGGAATGAAAGAACCAGAACCTAATTCAAGAGAATAATTTTCTGCTTGACCGCCTTCGAACGCTTCACCATCAACAAATCCTTCAAAGTCGATAGTAACAGTGTCGCCTTCTTCCGCTTTACCTTCTTCTTTAATAGCAAGCTCTGCTTGACGCTCTTGCATCGTGTTAAGTTCTGCATCAACATCTTCTGCAGTTACTTCTGTTTCTACTTTTTCCACTTCAAGTCCTTTGTATTCACCAAGTTTAACTTCTGGCTTAACAGTAACCTTAGCAGTGAAAATTAGCTCTTTACCTTTTTCCATTTGTTCAACATCAATTTCAGGACGATCCACTGGTTCAATACCTGCTTCTTCTACTGCATTTGCATAAGCTTCAGGTAAGATGAAATCTAATGCATCTTGGTATAGTGATTCCACACCAAAGCGTTTTTCAAACATTCCACGTGGCATTTTCCCTTTGCGGAAACCTGGTACATTTACTTGTTTTACAACTTTTTTGAAAGCAGCGTCTAAACCTTCGTTTACTTTCGCAGCCTCTACTTCAATTGTAAGAACTCCTTCGTTTCCTTCTTGCTTTTCCCATTTTGCAGACATATATTTCCCTCCAACAATCTATAGTAATAATCATTCACAATTTTGCAGATAGTCGATCTTTAGTAAATCTAGTACTATCAACGTAAAATAGATAAAAACTCCACATTACAACCATTCCATTATAACATAATAAAACTCGCTTTCAACAAGGAAAAGCTCTAGCGGTTTGCTCAGAGGCGACAAGCATAAGGCGAGCAGACCAGAAAGGCATGGTTTTCGCCTTACTGGACTGATTGACTTATGACTCGAGCCTCTAACCGCTTGAGCTAGACAAATAGAAAAGCTCTAGCGGCTTGCTCAGAGGCGACAAGCATAAGGCGGGCAGACCAGAAAGGCATGGTTTTCGCCTTACTGGACTGATTGACTTATGACTCGAGCCTCTAACCGCTTGAGCTAAACAAATAGAAAAGCTCTAGCGGTTAGAGGCGACAAGCTGTTGCTAAATTAAATAGTAGGCGAAGAAACTCTTTCTAGTTCTTCTATTTTTTCAAGAACCGTATGTAAATCCTTCTGGTTATCTACTAATCCGTCTAACTCTTGCTGTACCTGTCTATCTTCATAAAGACTTGCTACATAATACGCGTAGGCTACCCCAATTCTTTTATAATCAGAGTCAATCTCAAATGGATAGAGTAGAAACGAATGCCTTTTGAAAATTTCCATTGCTTGTTCATACAATGTCGGGCTCTGATGGGAAAGGAACTCTTCAAGCCATTTAGATGTGTTGATAAAAAAAGCTGTTTCAAAAACATCATGAAGCTTAGAAGGAATTACCTCTGTTTGTTTTTCACCTTTTGCAACGGTAACCTTTTCAGAAAGACCGTGCTCTCGTAATACATTTAATATCATAGTCTGAAGAAAGTGATGTGCTGTATTATCTTGTAAAAATGAAAGCAACTCTTTTACATACGGTCTTATGTTTTGATTTACCAGTTGAGCAAGAATAAGTGTCTGCTCTTCGAGGCTTTTACCGGTAAGAATAGAAAGACCATTCTCACTCTCTGTCACTTTCAATGGCTCTTCTTTTCCTTTAATTACTTTTTCACTGAAAGAAAGCAATTTTTCAAAATGCTCTTCTTTTTCAAAAGGGACTTCCCTTTCGTCAAAAAGCGCATGTATCGTATGAACCACTTCTTGATGCTCGTTTAATTGAATAAGGATCATCAAGTACATATCAATGACTTCAAAATAGTCCCCAATTCCCTCAAGCAGCATCTCTTTGCAAATATCTTTTGCTTCGTGATAATTTTTATTTTCATATAACGAAAGTACTAAAGCAGTGCTCACATCAGGGTTATGTGGTTCTAATTGATATGCTTGCGATAGTAGTTCAGTTGATTCACCATATTTCCCTTCTTCTAGTGCTTGAACTCCTTTTTCTAGAAGCCTTTCCTTTAATCTAGGAAAATAAACTATTTTACGTTTATTATCTTTTTCATTTGTCATGAATAATACCGTCCTAACTAGAAAAGTTGGTTTCAGTGTAGCATGTTATATAGTAGATAACAAAAAAAGGTAGACGTGACCTTCTTCCATTTTGACTATTCCAAAAAACAGTTCAAGTCAATTATTGACCCACAGTTTTTTATAGAAATAACCTTGAGAGCTAGGCCGTTGCAACTATACAAAAAAAAGCTTACCCGATTAAGGTAAGCTTTTGTATGTAAGATTGGATGGCGTCCCAGGAGAGATTCGAACTCCCGACCCGTCATAAATCGCGTGACTTTAACCGTTAGTATATACGTTAGTTGACTCGGTCATTGAAACGAACAACTGACCGTTTGACTTAATTCTACTATTATATATGTAACCCGTCAATACGTTAATTTTGCGATTAATCGACCAACTATACGTAAATATTAAATTCATTTCGTTATAGACGTCCTCAGCGACACAAAAAAAGGCGCTCACCAGCCGAAGCCAATGAGCGCGTTAACTTTACTTGCCTTTACTTTATTCGTTTCATTCTCATACGTTCGATCTCCTCCTTGCGTCCAGCGACCGTTAAGCCGCCGGGCATGGTTGTTAATAAACTCTTCCCATTTGATTTCCTTCTCGCTCAATTAGTTTCGCAAGTCTATACGCAAACTTCTCGATGTCTGCTTCTTCACGAACGATAATATGGTCTGCCAGTTTTGCGATAGTTACGCCATTGCCTCCGCCGTTGCGATACTCTTTCGCTTCCTCAGCAGTTAAAACTTGCTCGTCTTTATGAAGCGTTGCTTGGAAACCGTTATATGGTACGCGTGAGAGTCCTCCGGAAAATCCAGGCGGTTTTGGACCGATAAACTCATGGCCGGAGCTGTTCTTTTTGCCGCTTCCTCCGTAATTAGGTTCTACTGGCATAGGCGTTCCCTGAATGAAATCAGCGAAAGAGAAGCTGGCAATCCGGTTCTTGAACCCGTCAATAACACCATTCGCGATAGATGTCCCGAGTGCGTTTGCAGCCGGTGCAACTAAGTCCCAACTGTTTACTATCGTTGAAGCGCTAAACTCAATCATTTTAGTAACGGCAGCCTCTAATTTATCCTTCCCGCCTCCTTCATACCACGCGGTAAAGCGTTCGTACAAGTCGTTGAAAATAAAATCGATTTTACCTGTTAACGTTGTCCTCGCTTGAAAGTCGGGGTTGTTCGAAATTGCCAAGAACCAGTCGTATACGCGATTAATGCCCGAGGTTAAGCCGCTAAGTATTCCTTCGATCATTCTACCGCCCATTTTTGCCATGTTTTGAAACTGACCGGAGTCAAATTTGCTGGTCAATCGGTCAAAGAATCCGCTCAACACATCAAGCGACGGCTGCCCCATTTCCGTGAGGAATAACTTGAATTGCTCCTTCACCTTGTTAAACTTGGCGATAGTGGTGCTCGATATGTCGTCAACTAACTTCGACGTAAAGCCGATTTTGTTGAGGTACTTGTCGAGTTCCGTTATCTGTTGAGGCAAGTCGAGCTCTTTAATCCGATTCATTGCATCACGCGATAGATTAAATCGATCGATTAGCGATATAGCATCGCCGGACATCAGCATTTCTCGCAAACTAAATGACGCATCTTCAAGCGTACGTTGTGGATTTGCTGCGATTAGACGCTCAGTGATGTCGTATAGCTTCTCTAATTGCTTGACGTCCTTACTTATCGTTAAATAAGAGCTCGACGTATTGTACATGTCGCTCAAATCCAACATCGGCGAATCAAGCGAAAACTGTTTAATCATCTTTTCATATTGTTTGGCCGCTTTCTCGTCGTCAAATAGAGCGTTCAGCACGACTTGGCTTTGCTCCATTTTCGCAGCTTCCCAAACAGTGGAATCAAACGCCTGTTTCGCAGCCATTGCTCCGCCGACTGCTGCGGTTAGCCCGATAAACGAACCTTTCAACGACGTAATACCACTAATCGCCTTCTTCGCTCCGCTGCCGATTTTTCGCATTCCGGCATTGAAACGATCAGCAGAACGAGAAGAACGGTCAAGGTAGCCGTTGTAGCTAGAAGTCGCTTTGCTTAGCGAACTGGTTGTTTTTTCTGCCGACTTCATTCTACGCTCGACACGTTCCATCTTTTTCGTAAAGTCGTCCTGGAGCGATAGTTTAGCCGTTAAATCAATAGCCATTCCGTTCACCTCCCTTCAAATTTTCGAATTTGGTCGCTCAGATTTACGCATGATTCTGCAAACTCGTCGCCCAGCGCTTCCGCCTCGGCTGTTTTACCCTCCGCGAGTAAATTAATGCCGCGAATTAACATGTCAATTGTAGCGAGATAACTAACCGCTAATGGCCCGAGTGTTGGGTCAACGACGGCTGGCTCGATTGTTGTGCGAAGTTGTTGTAGTTTGCGATATTCTTTCGGCTTGATTTCTCCCTTGCCAGCGATTTTGTGCATTAGGTCGTTCGCTTTCCGCATGCGTTCAAGCCGTGCCTTTGATACTGCGCTCATCCTCTACACTCCCTTTCGTTAGCTTCGTTAGATAAATAAAAACGAGCAAGCCGTTAAGCCTGCCCGAATGCTGCGATACATTTCTGTTTTAACGCACCGTATTTCTTCACGTTGTCGACTGTTCCTATTACCTCGCCAGTGTTGCGGTCTTTCACTTCTTTAACCGGCTGGGCGACAGCCAATTCGTACGCTTTATACAAATCGTCTGCCGTTGCTCTGAATCCGCTTAGGTCAACTCCGCTTAGGTCAGCGCCTTCTAGTTGCGATATTAGAGCCTCGTCACCTTTAATAATTAATTTTCCTTCTGCTTTTCTAAGTTCTAACATGCCGCTCCATCCCTTCGTTTTTAAAATTTACGTTCACATGTCTTCATGCTCCTACGGAGGAGGTAAGCCGCAGTACAGCCGCATGAGTTTTTATTTAATACTTCGCGTCCTCTTCCTCCATGATTTCCTCCACTGTTTTAAGGTGTGACTGTGGTCGGTCTTCTTCCGGATAAATTTCGAAGTAAGCTTCCGGCTCATTAATAAACTGCTTCGCTGTCGTTCCCAGCACTTCCTCGGCTTTTTCCTCGACGATACCCTCGAAGAACTTCCCGTTCAGCAGAGCGTCTGCAAATTCGGCAACGTTTTGAGCGTCCCCTGCTTCTGGTGACTTCGCCTTCATTCTCACGTCCTCAAACGCATCGAAAAGAGCATGGCGAACTTTCTCCGTTTCCGGCCCGCTTACATCGTTTAAAATCGGTTGAACTAACGCCGAGAAGTCGTTTTTCACTTGTTCCGCGAAGGCTTGCTCGTCAATTTCCGTCAGAAACTCTTTAAAAAGTTGCTGCCCCCGTTTTGCATTCGATAAAGCTATTTGCGTTTTGACTTCGGCTAGTCGCTTGCTAAACCTTTCTTGCTTAACCGGATCAACTTTTGGCGCGTGAGCGTGAACAATTGCGTCTGCTTCTGCTTTCGCTTGTTTCAATTTAGCGTTAAATTCTTCTCGTTGTGAACGGGCGAGCTTCATAAGACGAGAAGTTTCACGTTTCTTAGCTGATTCAAGTAACTTTTGTTTTCCACTCGGAGTATAGTCGCGGTTCTGTTGGATAGATAATCGTTTTGCCTGGTAACTATCGTTAAACTCGCGGAATAACCTAGTTGAACCGTTTTTGATTTCCATTGCCTCGTCTACTAATTTGCGGATATCGTTAATGTTTGTCATTTAAAATTCCTCCCGTTTGTTTTTTTGCCATTGTGCAGTACGTTGTTATGCCGGCTTGTTCATATTTTTGTTTTCGCTGCCTGCGCTGACAGTTTTGCGCTAACTGGCAGAACTGACACTTAATCTTCGTCTCTATCTTCTTCGCCCCCCTTCCAAAAACTCCGTTATATTTGTCCTGCTATTTTTAGCGTTAACAAGCTGCCAGACTGTGGGCGATTAGTCAGACTGTATATTACGATTATTTCCACTTGCTTCTACCCTCGCTTTAATACCTCCAGTAAAAGCAAGAGGCCTCTTCGGTTTTCCCAACTTACTCAATCCGCCTACAAAACTACCCATGTGTTTAATTCGTCTGTTCATCTTTACACCGCCTTCTCGTTTATTAGAATGGAGCCGTTCGGCAACTTAATCGCCTGGTGTTTTTCTCCTCGGCGAGTGATGTTGATTACTTCGCCACGATCGATGCCTTTCACTTTTTTCTGAGGTGGAAACTTACTGTCCATATAAAGCCGAGGAATTTGCGTCCATATTTTCGTTAGTGGAACGTGTGGACCGAACTGATACTCGGAAACCTCTTTTCCGTCAAAAACCTGCGCCACTATTTTCATAGACTTCGGTGCGTGCTTTCCCGGAACGCATAAAATACACTTTAGACCTGTACCTTGAATAAACATCGTAAACCCTCCTCAAAATGCTACGTATATGGTACGGTTTTCGACAAAACAGCCTTAAATTGGCGGTCGAAAATCATCCCGAATGTCTTTGTAAGGGCAAACCCCTAAAACGCCTTATTTCGTGACATTTACGCCAAAAACGTGCCGTGCTGCTCTTTTGCGATGTGAAGGTATTTTGAACTGCAACCCGACCAACTTGCCGTACTTAAAGTAATCAGCGACAATAATAAAATCTTTGTAGCTCCGTTTGACCTTCCGAATTGTTTCTGGGCATTCCGAATAAGCCATGAGCCAGTCGGAGTCCACTCGCCAAATCTCATTATTTTTTACACTTTTTTGGTTGTTTTTATTTATTTTATGTGTTAACATTGCTAATGTGGGATAATCCTTTCATTTTTTCTAAATATATAAAAAAATCAGGCGTTAAATCAAAATGAGCTGCAAGTTTAGACTTTACGTTATCTGTCACTCTTCTTTTTCCCCCTTCAATCATAGAAACAGTTCCGTGGCCGACAGAAATTTTCTTCGCAAAAGCCCTTTGAGAAAGTCCTGAATACAATCTGATCAATTTAAATGTTTCGTTCGTCATTGTTTCTCCCCCTTTTCACACATTTTATACAAAATAATAACAGGCTCCTTCGCGATAAGAAGCCCTAGACTCCCAAGTACCGCCGGCTCGCACTTGGGCTCTATTAGATAATGGCTTTTTTCTGCGCTAAATACCTATTTTTCTCCCGATTTCGATGATTTTTTACCTCACACGCCGAATCTTGCGACTTAGGGTATTTCTGAATATCGCACACACGCCTACGCAAGTCATGAGCGTAAAATGCTCCTCCGCAAACCTTACATTCTCTCACACGATTAACATCCAGCGCTTTGATAGATTTCTCTGCTTTCTTACGGTCACGATTCTTTTCGGGCATTTCTTCAGCATAAGTAGCAACGTAAAAGTACGGGTATTGCTTAACGTGGGCTATTAGGTCCTGTAATTCTTCAACTTTCTCGCAGCAGGAGTCGGCGAATAATACTTCCATTACGTGATCAGCAGCAGGAAGCGAACTTTCCTCGATTGAATACGGTGGTGTGCGATAATCGTCGTCATTGTTGGGGTGCTCCTCGTCCAACACAAGAGAGTATTCGTGGTGTCTGATTTCTGCCGATTGACGCGCTCGTTTGTCCGCGTTTGCGACAGGGTATTCTTGTTCGCGTTCAGCAACTTGACCAGAGGCGAGTATGAAATCGGTCAAAATGTCTAGGACGCTGTAGAGTGTGAATTCTTTCTTTTTGGTTGCTGGGTGCTTAGTTATCGGGCGAGTAAGGTCGATTTTGTCGGACCATTCTTCGGTGAAGTATTTGACAAGGACATTGCGAAAAGTTTGTTCGACATGGCAGTGATCGGCCCAAAATGCGTGAATTGCTGGTATTGCCTGAGATTCATATGTTGATAGATACACGGCGATTCCTCCTATTCATTCTTTATCTATTTATCGCATATTCTTTTAATCGCACAATCTCTTTTATTAAAAATAATGCCAGCGAACGTAAGTGAGCTGGAAAGAACTTATTGCTTACTAGACATTGCTTACTAGTTATTGCTTACTATTAGTATGTTTTAAACATTCTCTACTGTACAAAATCAACAGTAGCTTATGTCGTTTTTCGATTTAGTTCTGCGATTTTAGCAAGAGTCCTATTATTTTCATCTGATTTCCTTTCAATTTCCTCTACTTTTTTTACCAACTCTTCTACCTCTCGCAGGTACTTTTTTATAAAATCATCTCTACTAAGTGGATCGTGAACATAATAAACCTTTTTATTTGGTCCTCTATTACTGTCTAACTCAGTAATCAAACCGTATTTTTTGAGTGTTTCTAATCTCGAATTAAAAGCGGTTCTGCCAAGCCCTGTTTGTACATACATGTATTCTTTTTGGTGCCATACCGTATTTTTTGTTTGAATATCTCCGGTCGTATTTCTCCACGATCTAAAGTACGCATATAATCCTGCTGTCGAAACATCAAACCCCTCAAGAGCCGTATACATACGTAATAACGACGTTCTTACCATTGAGCTACCCTTCTCCGAGCCAAAATGACGATTAATTTTCCAGTCCTCCATAACAGTTATCCCTCCTGTTTTTTTAAAAAATCTTCACAAAAATTATTACATAGCTCCATCAAAATACCGGAGAAATTGAACATTTTTCAAAAATGAAATTTGGTCAACTTTTAGTGTGTTATAGTATTTTTCTAATTTTCTCATAGATTTTTCTAAACTCTCCAAAAGGTGAATAAAAAGATTTCAAAAAAATCCATTCAACTTTAGCGAATTTTTCAAAATTCCATGTTATAATTAAAGATTACCTATATTTCCATCCCTATTTCAGCAAACAACTCCTCAACTGTAATGCTCACGTTATAGCGATTCCTCACGTACACACTCATATTTGCAATTTCGTCGTTCTTTTCTTCCAGCGCCTTCATGTCTCGTTCGACCTTACTCAGAATTGGCCTCATTTTCGCATATTCATCCTTACACAAGCGTCGTCGCTGCAAAACGTCCTTTAATTCCGTTAAGCATTCGAGCTCATTTAAATCCTCAATAGGCGTTTCTTCAATGCGATGGTATATATCAGCTATTCTGCGATCCAAAGTCGATTGCAACATCGATAACTTCTTACAGATGGATTTTACTTCGTTATGTAGGTCGTGGAGTTTTCCGTAATATACTTGTGCCAGTTCCATTCCGATAACCTCCTAATTTCATAGTTTCGCTAGCAACTTGTGACGGCTGCTTGTCCAACGCTGCCAAACGCTCGGCAAACAGTCGCGTGCTATTAAGTGCCGAGCCGATGCGCCTTCCTATAACGCACCGACTGACAAACGCTGATTTAATTAACTGCTAATCTCACGTAATCGACCAATGAAATTGAATCTAGCTTCTCAACTGACACGCCACTGCCAGGCAATTCGAGAACTTTGTAATCCCGAACGTGGAAGTCAGTTTGTTGCCGCAAACCGACGGTCACAAGCCGGAAGTATAAAGTGTCGCCATAAATTGATAGAAGTATGTTACCGCCAAATAAATAGGCTTGCTCCTGCGTATCTACATCATCGTTATGGAAGTGAACGGTTACTTTTCGCATCAATATCCCTCCGCCTTATATTTTAGAAGTAACGTAAGTATTTCCTCGGCTGGCATATCATCGACACTGGCGATAAACTCTTCGACCACACCGCAATTTTGTAGCGTGAATAATTCCTTGTCGAAGTAATAGCCGGAAAGCTCCTCTTCCCATTTCAGCGTCGATATAACCGCAAGCCCGTCTCTATCTATGTCCGTAAGATAAATTCCGCTGTCTGTAAGCTTGTAAGCCGTGTAAGTTTCGGCGATCCCTTCGCCTAAATCTAGAACTACATTTACAATTGCGTTATTTTCCATATCGATAAAATCCTCCTTAGTTAATAGCGTAAGTTTAATTGGCTTAACCCGGCAATCTAGCCCTGCATAAGCTGGCCAGTTATCGGAACTAACCGTTGAAACCACTTCGCCGTAGCTGATTCGCTTGTATTCGCCACCAGTGTAAACTTCGATTTGTTCGTACGGCTGCAAGTCAATTTCTTCGCCAGTTTCAGTTTGCATATAAGCGCGACCGCCCTCGACGATGAGTGTGCCGATAGTATAACCGTCTAACATGTCGCAAGTGTTGCGGATTGACTGTTGTAATTTATCGAACATTTTCGCCACCCCTTTTTGTTAATTTAGTTGATTAGATCGGTCCATTCCGATGAATAGTCCGATTACAAATGCGCCGAGTACGCCGACGATAAATGCTGCAATCATTTCGTTAACTCCTCCTCTTTTATTTCTAATTAGTTATTACTAATGTGTAATATTTTTGCTGTTGAGTTAATATTACTAATTAGTAATTAGAAAGTCAAGAGTAATTGACGAAAAGATTTCTAATGTGTAATATGTAAGTATAAATAGGGTGGAGGAATAATATGGCAAAGTATGTTGCACGACCAAAAAAGATACGAGAACTTATGAAATTAAAGGGAATTAAAACACAAAAAGAACTTGCAGTCTTAGTAGGAGTAAAAGAGGCGACAATTAGCCGGTTCGATTCTCAAACACGTTATGATATCGACGTATTAATATCAGTAAGCAAGGCTTTGGAAATGCCAGTTGAAGATTTATTCGAAATAAAAGAAAACAAAGAAGGCGAAGCCGATTAATGGCCTCGCTTTTTTATTACCCTATACGGACACTAATGCCGTTATTTGATGGTGCCTTAATCGACTGGGGCTTCTGCTTTAACGATTCAACAAACTGGGTAAACGATTGCGTCTGGAATACTTTAAACGGATAATCGTCGACTGCATATCGTTGCTCAGCAATAATTAAAACATGTGGCTTAACATCGCCTAATATATCGCTGTTGTATAGGTCGAGATACCGATTCATTTTGTCGCTCATTTGTTTTTGCGAATAAATCGACTTCTGCACTTCGATAAAGAAAGGCGTTCGGCGAAACTTACAATAAATATCCGGTTCGACCGTTCCTTTGCTACCATACTTCGGTTCAACTCGAAACTCCTCAACGGCTCCCAGCTTCCGCATTTCCTTATACACGTTAAGAATCGCCAGGAAATGTCCTATCTTCGCCGAGTTCTTCTTCATGCTCACGTCAGGTCCGAAATAAACGTAAGGCACAAACGCAGTGCTACGCTGAATATGACCGTCTCTTAGCAACCGCAACAGTACGTTATTGGCGGAGTATTGTGGATTCTTTAAACTGGCGAAATGTAGCTCGGCGATAGAGTCACGGTCCATTACACGAAATTTATTTAAGTCGGATATAATCGCTCGATCACGTTTATTTAACATCGTTAAACACATCCTCTTCCGTTAGTTGTTCAATTTTTATTCCACCCATTTTGGGAGAATTACTGCCGACAAACATATCCGTCCAGCCTTCGTCCTTATATTCTGCGAGTATTTCTCTAGCCTTCGATTCAGTTAAATACGGAGCTTGTAATTCGGTTAGCTCATCACGTTTAATAAGAAACCGTCCAGGCGTTTCTCGGCTTATCTTTTCACTACCTGGCGTCCCTATGATTCGCGAATTAGACAAGTCAGTTGTACGAAAGCCCATTCTAACCGTCAGTAAGCCTCGAATTTTAGTATCGAGAATGTCGTGCGATGGACGTTGAAGCGATAGAATACAGTAAATACCTAACGCACGGCCGAGCGCTACTAATTGAACGAGTTGTTTCTTCATTTCCTTGTCGTCCATAATCATCACGATTTCATCTATCGCAAGAACAATATAAGGTACTTTTGCGAAAGCTGGCAGGTTATTAACGTGCGTAGCCTCGTGTTTATTTAACAGTTCGCCTCGCCTTTTCATTTCTGCGTGGATATGGTCCAACATTCTCGCCATGTCTTGCGGATAAATACAAACGCTTTTAACGTGCTGGATTCCTTTAAAAAGGAAAAACTCACTCATTTTCAGATCCCCAAGGTAGATATGAAGATTATCCGGCGATTTGTATTTGATAAGTGTCGTAAGTATGCTCCGTAACTGCGTACTCTTACCCGCACCCGGTTCTCCGGAAATAAGACAATTCGGCTCTGTTATCGCATCATAGACCATTATGTTTCCGTTCGAATCCTTACCGCAAACAATCGGAACGTCTAAGTCGCTGAGCAATGGCGACAGGGCTTCGTAGTTATATTTGAGTGATTTTGTAAGCGATGTATGATGAATTGTTAAGACGTATTTCTTATATTCGCCTTCAAGCTCGATAGATTTTCCGAAATGTTGCTGGAATACGTAGAAGTGTTTTTGCAGTAGTTTTGGGTCTAGCCCGTTAGGTAGCGAAAAGATAATAGTAGTAGAGTTGTCGGTTGAATCGACTGAGTGGATTTTTGGAAGGATTAAGCGCTTAGTTTTGTCGCTCATTTCATACGTTAAGTGAATACCGCCAGATTTGAAGCAATCAATCAGCTTTTTGCGAGTTTTTAGTTTCGCCCATGTTGTTTTAAAGTTCATCGCAACCACCCTAGTATCGCGTTAGTTTCAATAAAGTAGACGCCAGCTGCAAACGCTGCAATCGGTAAGACTATTTTAACTACCGTTCCCAGTGCGTGAAATCCATATCCCTCTAGCGTCTTGTCTAGCAATGCCGCAGCCAAGACCGTTCCTCCAGCGATAAAAAACATCGGTTCAAATAACATCGTGCTGCCTCCTCATGATGATTTATTTTCTGTTTCCCCTCGCGCTCCCCTTCCTATCCATTTCGCTTCGCTCCATTCTTAACAGATTTTGCTTTTACTATTTCGCTAGGGTTTACGAAGGTAATACTTCACTAGGCGTTAACTGTTGCTAATATTACGAAATAGAGTTTTAAAACTTACGAGACTCTTTCGCCTTCGTGTTAATAGCCTATGTTGCACGGCTTGGTTAAGTTGTCACTTTTTTGCATTAGGTATAAAAACGGACATTTTGGACGAGAATGTTTTAAAAACGATAAGGAGTTGCGAGAAATGTTCGGACTAGGAAAGAAACGCACGAAGTTTGGTCGATGGTTGGATCGTGAGGGATTAACGCAGCTGGAACTCGAGAAGAAGGCGAATCTAGGAAGGGCAACAATTTCGAAGTTATGTAACGACAAAAACTATCGTCCTAAATTATCGACAGTTGCCAAGATAAAGAAAGCAATCCAGCAGTTAGGGAGAAGTGTGCCGCCAGATGACTATTTCGGAATGTAAAAAAGCCCGCAGGTTTCCTTCGTCCATTATAGCGTGAGTTTGCCGCCATTTTGCGTTTTAAAGTAGAATTTATCTACATGGAGGTGGCGATTAATGGTAAGAGGAAACATTCGCAAACGCGGTAACAAATACCAAGTTACAATTGATGTAGGCAAGGACCCAGTCACCGGTAAGCGAAAACGACATTACTCAACGTATAACTCTGAGCAAGAAGCTCAAGCAGCAATTAATGAAATCATACAAAACGGCAGCATCCGAACAGTGCTCGACTTCATGGACGAATGGCTAACTATTACTAGTCGTAACCTTAGTCCAAACACCCAGTACGTTTATCGCAAATACATAAAAATGCTCGAGCCGTACCTTGCTAATATCTATCTGCATGAAATGAAACGTAAGCGAGCCGACCTATTAATGGGAAAATTATTAGAGAAATATAAGCCGAGTACAGTTAGCAAATGCAGACGCCTTTTAGCTACAGCCTTTAATCGAGGTGTTGAGTGGGAGGAAATCGAAAAGAATCCGTTTAAAGGTATCCAGATTAGACAGGAATATAGAGAATATACAGTATGGAACCCTGACGATATTGAGCGTTTTTTAAAATTTGCTAAGGATCGCAGTAAAACACATACCGGAAACCCCAGCTTCTTTGTTGCGTATATGCTCGCAATTCACACAGGCATGCGCAAGTCAGAAATATTGGGATTGCGGTGGGAAAATGTCGACCTTGAAGAACGAACCATTAAAGTTAAAGAAGCTATTCATAACCTCTACGGTGAAGGTAAAAAGTACACCGGTCGCACTAAAACGAGAGCAAGCAGGCGGTTAATCGCAATGCCAGAAACGCTCGTTCAAGTATTGCGTGAGCATAAGACGTACTTAGACTCAATCGATCCGACAAAGGTAAACTATGTCGTTTCAACAAAGAAATTAGGTCCGATACACCAGCGAAACTTAACGGCTGCCATGCAGGAGATAATAAAAAAGGCTGATTTGCCGCGAATTCGTTTTCACGACTTGCGACACACTCACGCCTCTTTACTGCTCGCCCATGGTGTCAATGCTAAGGTAATCCAGGAGCGCTTGGGTCACTCACGAATAGATACTACGCTAAATACCTATTCGCATGTATTTCCTTCGCAGCAGCGTGAGGCTGCCGATTTGTTTGACGAAATAATTAAAAAAGATGTGTAATCCCCTATTTCAACGGAAGTGTGACGTCATATTCTTTCTTTTCGAACTGATCGTCATTAAGCATATGCCAAGTAATTCGCACTTCCGTTAGTTCTTCTAAATCTTCCAGACTGTCGGCGTAGTATTCTACGAACCCCTCACGCTCGGTATCGTTTAAATGTTCTCCGCCCACATCTTCGCTGCCAATAAAGTTTGCGTCAATTTGTTTCTTGTTAACAACCGCCTTGCCCCACTCGACCATATTCGAGTACTGATGCGGAGAGTTATTCGTAAACTTAAAGTAAACACGCAGCGTCTTATTTTCGATTTCCACCTTGTTAATTTCCGATATGTACCCCTTATAATCGTCGGACCATGTAGCGTTGTACTCTTTAACCTCGGGTTGCTGCTTCGCTGGTGGTTCCGAAACTGGTTCCGTATTTGCCGTTGTAACCTTCTCGGGTTCATCATTTTCGAAAGGTTGGCTCACCATGATTAGTACACCGATAATAACTAGTGCGAATGTTCCTAATAATATTCCGAAATCCTTTTTCATTTTATCGCCCCCTGCTACCTATACATATTCGCTACAAGGAAGGTTTTACCTTTTTAACTCCCTAACGAAAATTTTTGCACCATGCGTACTTCCGAAGTTTATGCATGTATGATAATATATGTAATCAGAAGACATCAAAACGACGCAAAATGCGTCATAATGGTACCAAAAGTATCATAAACATAAAAAAGAGACCGTAGCCCCCACAGCTACGACCTCTAAAACAAAAAACTAAGCTAACTAACGTTACGATCCGTCTTGCCCCCACAGCTTGGCGGATTGTTTCGCTTCTCCTTCCTTTTCTTAAAGAAAGGTAAAGCATAATCTACGTAAAATTTTACGAGATTAATAACGCCACCGAGAATTAACATTCCCAACTTTACGTTATCCATAAAAGACACCCCCTCCCTAACTGTGAGATTATATAAGCTTAGACAGGAAAGGTCAAGGTTTATTTTGGAATAAATTTCCCTGCCCACGTTTCTTATTATAACGTGTTTTCCTATTTTCCGTTTCCCTAATTTTATACTAGCATATTCTTTATCCCAACGGATTAAATCTTTATCATTTGACGTTCGATGAGACTTAGCCATCCACTAAAACCTTTAGATTCCTTGAATTATAGCTATTACAATGAGTCATTTCACCCAAAACATTTGACGCCGTTGCTCTCCATTTACGAAAACCCCAACACCGTGTAGACCCCCTAATGAAAATTTTTTGCGCGTAAGTTAGAAACAGCAGATTGACCGATTTCGAAGGGGGCCGTTGGGGTCAGCGACAAAAATAAAAAAGAACGGAAACAATCTTTCGCTTCCATTCTTCGTTTATTTGTTCGCTTGTTATCTTGCGAATATATTTTTACCGTAAATTATATGCGGGTTCTATGTGCGGAGTATATGCGGGGACTATAGACGGAGTTGTTTACTTATCGGACTGCTTCCGTTTCGCTCGTATTAAGGTACTCTTCGATATGCCAGTCATATCCTCCACCTGCTTATAGGAGTGCGACTGTAGTAGCCCTAACGCATTCTGGATCCGTTTCTTTGTAAACTTAGGCGGTCTACCTTCTCGAAAGTCCTCGCGCTGTCTTGCTATCGCCTTGCCTTCCTGCGTTCGCTCCACAATTAAGTCACGTTCAAACTCAGCGAATCCACTCATTATCGTAAATATAAGTCGGCCAGTCGGTGTGTTCTCGATGAGTCCCATATTCAAGACGTGAACCTTAACGCCTCGTTCGAATAGGTTCTTGACGATTTCCAACGCCTCAGCAGTCGACCTAGCAAAGCGGTCTAGCTTCGTTACAACTAATGTATCGCCAGTCTGTAGCGCAGACAATAACGCTTGGAATTGTGGACGATCGGCTTTTGTTCCGGTAAACTTCTCCGAATAGATTTCTTCGCAACCTTCATTTTTCAACGCATCTAGCTGAGCGTTTAAGTCTTGCCCTGTCGTAGATACCCGAGCATATCCATACTTCATATTTACGCCTCCATTTATGACACTAAGTATTGACACCTTCTGATACCTTGATAATACTACATCGGTTAACCGGTGTCAAAACTTTTAAGTTATGATACCGAGGAAGGAATTCCATCATTAAATGGCGAATAGGTATAGGTAAATGTTAGGGGGTGGATTATATGGCGACGAAAATGTGTCCGAATTGCTTTTTCGGTGAAGTTTTTAATTTTGATAAATACGACGATGAAATAGACCGATTAGTGGATGAACAACCTTCCGGCTACTTTGCGTTAAAGGAATTAAAAAGGCGATATAGCGATGCTACATTGATATGCAAACGCTGTAACGGAACTGGCAAGATAGATGAATAGTAAAGGTGGTGCTCCATAATGATTCGTGAAGAAAACTTAATCAAGGCGATTAAGGAAATGAGCGAGACTGAGGCGAAGGATATACTAGCAAAGATATTCCGAAAGGTTAACCGAGTAAACGGAATTAACTATACCAGCGAAGATTGCTATAAGGACATCGAAAAAATTTATGGAGAGAAGGTAGCAGGAAAAATGATATTCGATAAATGAGCGTCCAGTTTGGGCGCTTCTTTACTACCCCTTGAGTTTTCCGCCCCCTCCCCCGCCAGAGCCTCCGTGCTGATGATTTCCGCTTTACATTACGCAACCTTACGTTATAAATGCGACTCTAACCGCCCATTAACCGCGTTCCTACTATATGTATACAACTGTCATTATCGCCGAATGAGTTGCGTAAGGGTGCATGAATATCGGAAGTGTTCGGAAGCCCACGCGCAAGCCTCACCGTGCTGATAATGCAACTTAATTGTAATCGCTTACCAACTCGCATATAGTTAATATAAAGGAGGTGATTACCGTGAACATCAGCGAACTTCGCGGTCCGTTCGATTTGGACCAAATCCGCACCTATGTTTTGCCGGATGAAATTATCGTAACAGACAACCAAGAAAACTACTGGATTGCCCGCACTCATCACTTCGAAGAACTCCACGCATTAGGTTACGAAAAAATCTCGTAAACATCAGCATAGTACAGGCGGTCGAGCATGCGATCCAACACGCCATTAAAGTAGCCGGCAGGATTCCTTACTTTATTCGCCTTAAACGTAGTCATTATCGCAGTTACACCCGCGTTTAATAAGACGTCTTTATCATAGACGTTTTTTAAGTACGATGTATGAGCAAGCCATATTCCGTAGATTTTATTCCGTAATTTCTTATCTGCGATTAGTTGCTTAAACCTAACGTAAGGGCTAGCCGGCTGCTCATACGTATTATAAGAACTTAATAACTCTTTTTCGCTTGAAAGAGTAATAGCTTCGGCTTCCTTTTTCGCTGGCTCATGCGTTGCCTCAGTAGGCTTCTCGGCTTGCTGCCGACTGGACACAGGCGATTGGACATTGTTTATCACATACACGTTAGCTCCATAACCGCCAGTCACTTTCCGCATAGTTGAAACCTTTGCGATAATGCCTAGCGTTTGTAACTTGCTTAGTGATCGCCGAGCAGTCTTTTCGCTCTTTCCGATTGAGTCCGCAATTGTAGCCGCCTTTAAGTGAGCTGCGCCTAGGAACTTCACGGCATAGCTTCCGATTAATTTTAAGATGCTGCGGTCTGTTTCATTCATAGCGAAATAGTGGTCGCAGGTATGACGATATAAAGCCTCGTTGAGCTCGCCAACGGACTGGAACGTTTGATATTCTGATAAATAACGCATGGTACGGTTTCTCCCCTCGGAGCCCTACCGAATATGAAGGCACACTCAAATAAGCGTTTGACATTTACGCTTTTTTCGCTTAGTATTTGAGTTAGGTGTAGTGCGTGTTTCACTTCGGTGGACGCGTGCTTTTTTTATGTCTTTTTATAAATAACTTCGTAAACTTTGCGCGACCTCTTCTTTATCTAAATGCAAATAACGCGTTGTAACGGCTATATCGCTATGTCCTAACGCTTTAGAGATTAGCGCAATATTTGCCCCTTTACCGAGTAAATTCTTCGCAAATCCCCGTCTGAGTGCATGCGGATTAATATTTTTAAGTCCGTAGTCTTTCGCATACTTACCGAGACGCTTAATAATATTGTTGTTCGTCGGACTGGTAGCAACCTTACCGCCATTCTTTGTGATAAAGAGTAAATCGTTATTTACCTTGTTATCTCTTCTTATAAGCTCATTCTGCTGGATTAACGCATCCAACAAGCGAGCCAGCACGTCGTCGAAAGGTAAATATATTGATTCGTGATTCTTTATAATACCGCCATCAATTTTTAGTAGTTTATCGTTAAGGTTAACGTGTTTACCTTCTAATTGCGCTATTGTGCCAACACGAATTCCGGTCTGATACATAAGTAAAACCGCAGTCGCATCCCGCAACTCTACAAACCGCGTTAAGTCTAGTAGCGATAGTAGCATCTTAATTTCTCGATCCGTAGCGCCTTCTTTAACCGGGCTATCGACCTTTATTTTGATGTTTCGCCAAAAATTAGACGTTAGCCAGCCATTATCAAAACAACGTCCAAGAAACGCTTTCAGACACTTTAAACGTGTTAGTTTCGTTTGATTGCTAACGTTCATTGATGATAGCCATTCGTATATATGATTCGCATTGAGTTCTTCTATAACTTTAACGCCAGTAATTTCAGCGAAGTGGGTAACGTGCAACTCATAGTCGCTAACCGTTCTCGCACGTAAACCAGCCGCCTTCATTTGCCGAAGAACAGTAGACAGTGCTTTTTGTATCGGGTAACCTTCTGGAGATTTACGTTGTGGGTTTTCGTGGAATATATCGGACAAATCCGTTTTAACTAGCAATGACGCTTTTCTTTTTGACATAAAAAATAAGCCTCCTAATCCGCTAGTTGACCGATTCATTGACCGATTCAACTGACGTACTAGAAGGCTTATATCACGCGGCTTTAACGCCGATTATGTAAGATTGGATGGCGTCCCAGGAGAGATTCGAACTCCCGACCGACGCCTTAGAAGGGCGTTGCTCTATCCAGCTGAGCTACTGGGACATTGTTTTTATTTACTTTGTCTCAAGGACATTTTTAATTATATCCGCATAACAACTTAAAGTCAACCATTTTTGCGAAAAAAATTATTTTTTTATTTAAGTTCTAAAATCAGTGCCAATCTCTGTTCCATATTATATCGTATTTTCTACTAATGTAAAAGGGGTAATAAGGATTGACACTGAATTTTTTTCTATTATTTCTTTTCTAATGCAAACTCTTTCGACTCTACTACTTTGTGGTCATGCGTAAGAAACTGAACTTGAATTTTTTCATTAATAGACTCTACTAAGGCATAAGTTCTTTCTTTCCTGCCGCGTGGAAGCAAGATACTTCCCGGATTTAGAAAAACACACCCATCTATCATTTCAGCACCAAGTGTATGGGAATGACCAAAGAAGACAAAGTCAGCCATATTCTCTTTTGCTTTATATTGTAGATTCATTAGTGACATTTTTATGTTATACAAATGTCCATGGGTAACGAAAATCTTTCTCCCTTTAATTTCTTCTACAACTTGATTTGGAAATTTGCTTTCCATATCGCAGTTTCCTCTTACTATAATATAATCCTTAATAGCAACATCATCAGAGGCTAGTTCAGAATCACCACAGTGAATAAGTGCATCCACTTTATTTCTATACTTTTCTTGGAGTTCTCTTATTTCTTCCCTTGAACCGTGACTATCACTCACAATTACTAATTTCATGTCGTTTCATCTCCCCCTACAACATCTGGAAGAATTTCTTGCAGCTTTTTCAACGCATTTCCACGGTGGCTAATACTGCTCTTTTCCTCTGGTAATAATTCTGCCATTGTTTTTTTAAAAGACGGAACGTAGAAAATCGGATCATAGCCAAAACCGTTTGTGCCACGACGTTCTGTTAAAATGATTCCTTCACAAGAACCTGTTACCGTTTTTGTATTATGATTTGGACCGGCAATCGCAAGTACACAATAAAATTGAGCGGTTCTCTTTTCCATTTCTATTCCATCTAATGCTGTTAATACTTTATCAATATTGGCTTCATCATTTTTTTGTTCGCCAGCATAGCGTGCAGAGTATACACCCGGGCGTCCTTCTAGAGCATCCACTGCCAAACCTGAATCATCCGCTATAACCAGTGTATTCAGCCTATTTGCTACTTCCTCGGCTTTTAAAATTGCATTTTCTTCAAATGTCGTCCCGGTTTCTTCCACATCTTCTATTTCCGGCATATCAAGTAATGTCAGCACTTCAAACCCGAACGGAGAAAACATTTGTTGAAATTCTTTCGCTTTGCCTCGATTTTTCGTAGCAATAATAACTCTTTTCATCAAAAGTTTCTCCTTTCTTATATACGGTCCGCAAGTTTTCCTAAAGCTTCTTTTTGCAATTCAAAAAGTTCACCGATTCCTTCTTGGCCTAATTTCAATAGCTCTTGTAATTGATTGTAGGAGAAAGTTGATTCTTCACCTGTTCCTTGAAGCTCAACAAATTCTCCTTCGCCAGTCATAATAATATTCATATCTACTTCAGCAGAACTGTCTTCAATATAATTAAGATCTAGTACTGCCCCATGCTCTTTTACAACTCCAACACTTGTTGCAGCAAGATACGATTTTATAGGGAATTTTTTTATTTTTTTCTCATCTTGTATTTTACCAAGTGCAGTGGCCATTGCGATAAATGCTCCAGTAATAGAAGCTGTTCTTGTTCCGCCATCTGCTTGGATAACATCACAATCTATCCAAATTGTCCGCTCTCCAATAGATTCCAAATCAACAACTGCTCTTAAAGCACGCCCAATTAATCGTTGAATTTCCATTGTTCTACCAGAAATTTTCCCCTTAGAGGATTCACGAATATTTCGTGTCTCTGTTGCACGCGGTAGCATTGAATATTCTGCAGTAATCCAACCTTTACCTGAGTTTCTCATAAAAGGGGGAACTCGATCTTCTATACTTGCATTACAAATCACCTTCGTTTCTCCGACCGTAATAAGTACAGACCCTTCAGGATGCTTTACAAACCCTGTCTCGATTGTAACAGGTCTTAATTGATTTTTTTCCCTTCCATCTACTCTCATTCTTTTTCCTCCTCAACTTCTATTAAGTATTTTTTCATTAAGAATGACATGCGTAACTTATGTAGAAAAACTAAATAGCACGGCATTGACAATAAAGTGAGACTCCAATCAGCGGGAGTTTTACTACCCATTAATACAGGATAAAATTCTATATGTATACTGTTATGCAGAATATATATCCCCTCAAAAAGAGAAGAGGTGGCATAAGCCTACCTCTTTTAACGATACTTTTATAGTATATCAAAAATCCCCAAATTAAAAACTAACAGCATTGATATTTTCAGGACGAGAAACTGGTTCCGTTACTGTTTTTCCATCTTTACTAACAGATGTCGCTTCTCCATTCACCAATACAGATACTTCTTTAATACCTTCTTGTTCTGTTAAGGAAAGTACAAGTGAATTAAGCATATGTTCCGAAACTAATTTTTCTTCAATACTACCATAGACCGCTTCGTTAAAATTCAGCGTAACGGTCCCATCTTTTATTTTTGGATCATCAAGAAGGGCAGCTCCTGTAAAATCACTGACTAAGGACGACGCATAGCCCGGTCCTTCAATTAACTGTTGAACAACGCTTTTCACATCATTTTCTTCGTTTGCGCTAACACGTTTGGTTACCGGTACATAGTACGATTGATCCCCTGTTTGAGATACGTAGTAAACAGTCAGTGGTTTCGTGTTCGTAACATCTACAACTCCGGAAGTGTCTACATTAATACCAACTTCCCTTGTCAGCCCACTTTCATTGATTGGTGTATTACTAACAGGCATTTCAGTCAGTGGGTATCCATTCATTGTTAATTCTACTTTTTCGACTGAGTCAAACTGTGTTAATGTCCATGTTACCGCTTCTAAAATTTTCTTTTCGTCTTCAGGTTGATAATTAGCAAATTCTTTAGAAAAGTCAGCGGTTGCTTTTCCGTCCTTAATATTGACGCTCACCTGTGTTTCAGCAGGTAGAACTGCTCGAAATCCATTTGGTAACATATTTTGGACAGGACCGTCAGCTACCAAATATTCCAACGCTTGTTTTGCCACGCTCTCTGTTTTTGGCAGCGGCAATGCTTGTGATACAACATAACCATTTTCATCAATTAAATATAATTCCGTCATAACTGTTTGTTCAGCAGCGTCTTTCTTACTTACATCTTTCCCCTCTTCTTTTCCTTCCTTGGAAGTGTTTGCTTTGTCACCCTCTTCTTTTGTTGTATCTACTTTTTCCCCTTCCTCTAAATAGGAAACATCTTTTGGTGGATCGATCTTTTCTTTATCACCAAAGCTCAATAACCCGCATCCTGATAAGTACAACGATGATGCTAATACCGTTATAACTACTGTAGACTTTGCTTTTTTCGACATGAGGAAACCTCCTAAAGACAGTTTGTACTACATGTATACGAGCTCTATCTTTAAATTAGACCAACCTGTTAAAAATAATCTAAATAAGTTTGATAGAAGTCAATAAAACGGTATCAACTTGAAAAGGAGCGTCATTTAGTCACATCAGACAAAGTAAAGGGTTCCGACATAGACGCCCAAGACTATTTTTCATAATCTAAAAAACCATTCGTTTAGACTAGAAGTCTTATAAACGAATGGTTTTAACAGTAACGGTATCGATTTTCAACCAGTCAGACGCTATTTTAGAAAAAATTGCAGGAGATCCTGTAGAAAAAAAGCGATGATTTGGTGCTTCTTTCCCTTTATGTAATAACTGATAATAATCAAGGATAGTACTAGCCTCTCGGGCAGTTTCATCCCCTGAACTTATTACTTCTACTCCATTACCCATAAAATTCTGGATTTTATGTTGTAATAAAGGATAATGTGTACAGCCTAATATTAATGTATCAATTTTTACCCCTCTAAGTGGCTCTAGGGTTTCTGCAATAATATTATCAGCCATAGCACTGTTGTACTCACCACTCTCCACTAATGGTACAAACTTCGGGCAAGCTAATGATATGACCTCTATTTCCTCATGTATAGAATGAAGTGCTTCCACATATGCACCACTTTTAATCGTACCAATCGTCCCTAAAACACCGATTTGATTATTATATGTTTGTTTTATTGCCGCTCTTGCACCAGGCTGAATAACCCCAATGACAGGTATTTTCACTGCTGATTGAATTTCTTCTAGCACAACCGCTGTTGCTGTATTACAAGCAATAATTAACATTTTAATATCATATTGAAGAAGAAACCGGGTTAATTCCCAAGTAAAACGTTTAACTTCTTCCACTGGTCTCGGTCCATACGGGCACCTCGCAGTATCACCTAAATAGTATATGGTTTCTTTAGGAAGTTGTCTCATAACCTCTTTGGCTACTGTTAGACCGCCAACTCCAGAGTCGATAATTCCTATTGGTTTGTTCACATTTTTCCCTCATTCTACTTTCATTTCTTGATGTAATTTAGCCATGCTTTTTTTCAGAATTTCAATTTCATCGGAAGTAAAATTTTTAAGTACGCTTTGTAAATAAGCCTGTCTCTTACTTATTACTTCCTCAATAATCCGCTCCCCTTCTTCCAGCATATGGATACGAACAACACGGCGGTCATTTTCATCCTTTACTCTCTCGACAAGCTTGTTTTTTTCCATTCTATCAACTAAATCAGTTGTTGTACTACACGCCAAGTACATTTTATTAGAAAGTTCCCCAATCGTCATGTCTCCTGCTTCATAAAGCCACTGCAGTGCAATAAATTGAGGCGGTGTAATCGTATAGTGACTCAGAATTTCTCTTCCCTTTTGCTTAATAATTGAAGATATGTATCTTAAATCTTTTTCAATATCTGCAAAAATTTCTAATTTAGGTAAATCATTCATTTTCTGCAACTCCTCACTACTACGCTTTAAAGCATATATCCCTAACTAGCATTTTCACCTTTTTACAAGAAAATTTCAAGTTGTACTCATCAAAACGGACCTACAGTTATTTTCCATTTACGGGAATAATGAAACAAAACTTCATCAGTGTGAGATTCATTTCTATCACTGATGAGAAGTCAAACCAAAGATAGTATCCCACCGTTCAATTATTTGCACTAAAGACTGCGCGTTACTTATCATTCATACATAAAACTATATCTCAAAAATTTAAAAGAGACTGACCCTTTATTTCTCCCTTCCATAAGACTTATATAACAAAAATCTTATGTGAGTTTTTTAGAGTCAGTCCCTTAACTTAAAGCTTGAGTTCCCCCATGCGAAGAAGCTCCACAACAGCTTGTGATCTCCCCTTCACTCCAAGCTTTTGCATGGCGTTGGAAATATGATTTCGAACTGTTTTTTCGCTTATAAATAGTTCACTAGCGATTTCCTTTGTTGTCTTATCTTGTACTAACAGTTCGAACACTTCTTTTTCTCTTTTGGTGAGCAATGGTTTGTGTGTAAAGTCATTGTCCTTCAATTATGGTAACCCTCCTTGCCTTCGCCAGCTTTAAACCGCGGGGATGGGTATTGTCGGTCGTCACGATATCATATGTAAAGTCAAGGTTTAGAGTGACATGGAGGTGGTATCAAAATCAAAAAATAGGCATAAAATCCATCACGCTGGAATATTAGCTAAACACACATTGAAGACATAAGTTTTTCCCTCTTTCTAAGGACATACTTTCCCCGTCTCCTTGGATATCTCTGAACTTCTTCCCACAAAACATAAGCCCTCACTTTCATCTATCCCCATATAATGAATAGTCCCTGAAGGCTATCTGTTTGTTAATACGGGATTAAAAAACAGACGATCTCGGGATAATCCGGCGTCTGTTCTTTATTCCTATACTATTTAAATAACTTAAGCTGTTACCTCATCTCCTTTACAAGGTTCATGCCCTTTTTTCTTTCCATTACCTTTTTTATGATTATCTTGTTTATCGTGCCCTTTTTGTTTGCCCGGATGAGGATTTTCACAAATATTCTTTTCAGGCATTTCACCCTCAGCTATTCTTACCTCAACTTGTGGTGAAATTGGACTGTTTGCCTCAAGATATTCTGCCATTACTTCATAGTCTACAAAGAATAGCTCCTTCATTCTCCCTTCATCCTTAGCATTTCTAAACACAGTATAACCATCACCACCATCTGCAACAAAAGCATTTGTGGCTACATTGTACATGGAGACTGGATTAATTGCTTCATAGCTACTACCTGTCTTCACTTCTACCCCGTATACACGTTCTCCGGCAGGCTGATTAGGATCAAAACTGAAGTGTAGCCCCGAAACTTGCATAAATTGACCTGCTTCCTCCTCTACTCGAGATACACTATGTTCCAATGCCTGGATAATTTCTTCTCCAGATAACTCCAATGTTACTAATGTATTTCCAAAGGGCATTACAGTTAACACTTCTCCAAGAGTAACATCCCCTTTGTTGATTGAGGCTCTGATTCCACCACCATTTTGCATCGCAATTTGAGTTGGAATCGATTCGTTTGCTTTTGAAAGCATCGCATCTGTTATCGCATTCCCTAAATTTGTTTCTTGAGTGCGAACATCAACTCTTTCCCCGTTTAGCGGTACTTCAGTATAACCGACTACTGTATTTTTAAGTTCTTCAATTGGTTCACTCAATTCTTGCAAACGGAGTGAAGCCCATTCATCTGCTGGATACGTATATTTTCCATCCTCATTTTGTTCTAAAATATCCAGCAACGTTCCATTCCAAGATGTGATGATTCCTTTATCATTAAAATTCACTTGAAGCTTCCCTAAATATTGTGCATATTCGCTTGCTTGTACAATAACTGTTGGTTCTGTTGTTTCATTGACAACGATTGGTTCTATCAGTTTTGTATGAGTATGGCCACCTACTATAACATCAATCCCCTGTACATTCTCTGCTAATTTTTTATCTGCCGTAACGCCAAGATGGGAAAGGACAATGATATGATTAATACCTTGTTCTTTAAGAAGAGAAATAGTTTCAAGAGCCTTTTGCTGTGCATTTTCAAATACAACGCCTTCACTTGGGTTCGCTAAAAACTCTGTTTCCTCTGTGGTTAACCCAATTATTCCTACTTCAACACCATTTACTTCTTTAATAATTGCTGGATAGATCTTCCCTCCCCCACTTGAAACCCCAATCTCATTTTTCTTGAGAGGGGATAACTCTTCATCCTTTTCGACATTAACGTTGGCACTAACAATCGGGAAGTTCGTTCCTTTAATAAAGTCAGCCAACACGTTACTTTTTTTATCAAATTCATGGTTTCCAAAAGTCATGGCATCATATCTAATCTTATTCATAAACTCTAGATCTGCTTGCCCTAGATACTGATTGAAATATAGAGTTCCAGAGAAAACATCACCTGCATTTAATAACAATGCATTTGGGTGCTTTTTCTTTTCGGTTTTGATAGCCGTATGCATATAAGGTACATTCTCCAAATGGGCATGAGTATCATTTGTATGTAAAATCGTTAAGTCCGATGTGTTCTTCTGTTGTTGAAAAGCTAACTCATCATGAACAGAAGCTCGGATAGTAGGCGAAGTTGTGTTTGCCGTAACCGTATCGGCAAGTGGCAAAACCAAACCTAACACTATAAAAAAAGCTGTTATTAATGCTAAACCTTGACGCGTATTCCTTCTCATTTCCTTTTCCCCCTTACTAAGAATAAAGTAAACCTTGATAACTTCCTACCTTATATTCTTCCGAAGAAGAAGGATTCTTTCGACTGTTTTTTCAAAAAGTTCAAAAAATCACTCCCTATATAACCTATCGCTAGGTAATTCCTCAACCTTTATACCTAATCCCTCCTCACTCCAGCGATTCTATAGACCTATATTTATATGCTTTCCCATTGAATATTGTATCTAACAAAAAATAAAGCACTCGCTCCAAAGAGCGAGTGCTTTATTTAAAACTATTAATCAACCATGTGGTCGCTTCCAAAGAAGTTCTTAAACATTTGGAAAGTCGTCTCACGATTCAATGCAGCAATCGATGTTGTCAAAGGAATTCCTTTTGGACATGATTGTACACAGTTCTGTGAATTACCACAGTTAGCTAGTCCACCGTCTCCCATAATTGACTCTAGTCTCTCATCTTTGTTCATTGCTCCAGTTGGATGTGCATTAAACAAACGAACTTGTGACAATGGAGCAGGACCAATAAATTCAGATTTACTGTTTACGTTTGGACACGCCTCTAAACAAACACCACACGTCATGCATTTTGATAATTCATATGCCCATTGACGCTTTTTCTCTGGCATACGAGGACCAGGTCCAAGATCATATGTGCCATCAATTGGAATCCATGCTTTTACCTTTTTCAAGGAATCAAACATGCGACTGCGATCTACTTGGAGGTCACGTACGACAGGGAATGTACGCATTGGCTCTAAACGAACTGGTTGTTCTAATTGATCAATAAGGGCTGTACAAGACTGCCTTGGCTTCCCATTGATAACCATTGAACACGCGCCACAGACCTCTTCAAGACAGTTCATATCCCAGTTAATAGGAGTTGTTTTTTCTCCTTTTGCATTGACTGGATTACGACGAATTTCCATAAGTGCAGAAATAACGTTCATATTTGGTCGATAATCTAATACAAATTCTTCTGTGTATGAAGAAGTTTCAGGGCTGTCTTGACGAGTAACGATAAAACGAACCGTTTTCTTTTCACTCATCACTTTTTACCCCCTTCACTTTTTTTAGTATAATCACGTTCACGTGGTGGAATTAGAGAGATATCTACATCTTCATAATGAAACTCTGGTGAATTCGTTTCAGCGTTATATTTTGCCATTGTTGTTTTTAAGAATTCTTCATCGTTACGTTTCGGAAATTCTGGTTTATAATGCGCTCCCCGACTTTCATTACGGTTAAGTGCTCCAATAGTGATGACACGTGCTAGTTGCAGCATATTTTGAAGCTGGCGTGTAAACGTAGCCCCTTGATTGCTCCATTTTGCTGTATCCGTAATATTGATATTCTTATAGCGTTCCATTAGCTCTAGAATTTTTTCGTCTGTTTCTTTAAGCCTGTCATTATGACGAACAACTGTTACATTCTTTGTCATCAATTCTCCAAGCTCTTTGTGAATAAGATACGCATTTTCAGTTCCGTTCATAGACAGGATATTATTCCATTTCTCCTCTTCTTGTTTTACATAGCGATCGAAAACAGAAGATGGAATGGAGTCAACACTCTTTTCTAAACCTTCAACATATTTAACGGCATTCGGTCCAGCAACCATACCACCGTAAATAGCAGATAATAGAGAGTTCGCACCTAAACGATTCCCTCCGTGCTGTGAATAATCACATTCTCCTGCAGCAAATAAGCCTGGAATATTTGTCATTTGATCATAATCTACCCATAATCCACCCATTGAATAATGAACGGCAGGGAAAATTTTCATCGGTACTTTACGAGGATCGTCCCCCGTAAACTTTTCGTAGATTTCAATAATTCCACCAAGTTTAATATCAAGCTCTTTTGGATCTTTATGGGAAAGGTCTAGGTAGACCATATTTTCACCATTAATACCAAGTTTTTGATTCACGCACACGTCAAAGATTTCACGAGTCGCAATATCACGTGGTACTAGATTTCCGTATGCTGGATATTTCTCTTCAAGGAAGTACCATGGTTTACCATCTTTATACGTCCAAACTCGTCCACCTTCACCACGTGCAGACTCACTCATAAGACGGAGTTTATCGTCACCCGGAATCGCTGTAGGATGAATTTGAATAAATTCACCATTTGCATAATAAGCACCTTGTTGGTATACAATGGATGCTGCTGAACCTGTATTAATAACAGAGTTAGTAGATTTACCAAAAATGATTCCAGGTCCTCCAGAAGCCATTATTACTGCATCTGCAGGGAAAGATTTAATTTCCATTGTTTTAAGGTCCTGACATACAACACCTCTTGCAGCACCATCATCATCAATGACCGTACCTAAAAATTCCCATCCTTCGTACTTATTAACAAGACCGGCAACTTCATGACGACGAACTTGTTCATCTAATGCATAAAGTAATTGCTGTCCAGTTGTAGCTCCAGCAAACGCTGTACGGTGATGTTGTGTCCCCCCAAAACGACGGAAATCTAGTAATCCTTCTGGGGTACGATTAAACATAACTCCCATACGATCTAGCAAATTAATAATTCCAGGTGCTGCATCACACATCGCCTTAACTGGTGGTTGATTTGCTAAGAAGTCTCCACCATATACTGTATCGTCAAAATGTATCCAAGGAGAATCCCCTTCCCCTTTTGTATTGACAGCACCATTAATACCACCTTGTGCACAAACAGAGTGTGAACGCTTTACAGGCACTAAGGAAAATAAATCCACTGGCGCTCCTTCTTCTGCTGCTTTAATTGTGGCCATCAAACCGGCAAGTCCTCCGCCGACTACGATGATTTTTCCCTTACTCATCGTGACTCACTCCTTTTCTAACCAAAGTCCACTACTATTTAAATCTATCAATCTTATATAAGCATTTCCTATACAAACGCTAAAAGAGTTCGTATTGATACGAATGACAATGCTACAAAAATGATAATCGTAGCGTATGTAGCAATTAACTGCGAGCGAGGTGAAACAGTGATTCCCCAGCTTACTAGGAATGACCATAATCCGTTCGCGAAATGAAAGATAGTAGAAATAATACCAACAACATAAAAAGCAAACATAACAGGAGACGCTAAAATATTCTCCATCATTTGAAAGTTTACTTCTGTTCCAAAAGCAGCTGCTACTCTAGTTTCCCATACATGCCATGTAATGAAAATTAAAGTGATAACTCCTGATACACGCTGCAGTAGGAACATCCAGTTGCGGAAAAAACCTAATTTGCTAGTATTGTTCTTTGCAGTAAAGGCAATGTACAAGCCGTAAATTGCATGGAACAGTATTGGCAAGAAGATCACAATAGTTTCTAAAGCATACCGGAAAGGCAAACTTTCCATAAAATGAGCAGCTTTGTTGAAAGATTCTTCTCCTCCAGTAGCAAAATGGTTCACTACTAAGTGTTGAATCAAAAATATACCTACGGGAATAACACCTAGTAATGAATGAAGCCTACGATAATTAAATTCACGATTTCCAGCCATGATATACCCCCCTTAAATCCTGAAACATGAATCTGTTTTCTTTTGCCCTATAAAAGAAATTTAATAGAAATAAGATACCACGTTTCATATTATAAACTATTATGTGACAAGTTCATTTTACTCCCAAGCGAAAGAAGCGTCAAGAAAACGTATACATAAAATTGACAATATCGAAAAAATTTTTAAAATATACCGACAACATAAAAAAGCGTATTTATTCTAGATTAATTAGCAAAGAACTCATTCAAAATCCCTATAAAAATTATCTCACCAAAATATCCCACTCCGTTTTTTTAAAGATTGGTGTTCATTCCCTTCTAACACGTATATAATAATTTTAAAGAAAGTGGGGGATTTATTTGGAAAATGAAAATAACAAAGAACAGGTACAAGAACCAACCATTCCAATTTTCGGATACGAAATTATCCGTGATATTTTAATTCCAGAAATTTTAGGTAAAAATACACCTGATATTTTATATTATGGAGGCAAACAACTCTCCCGAAAGTTTCCGTTAATTTCCCAAGATGAATTCTCTTCATTTTTTCATGAAGCAGGCTGGGGAATATTAACGGTGCTGGAACAAAAAAAACACGAAGTTATTTATGAATTAAGTGGTGAACTTGTCTCTCGCCGAATTTCATTAAAATCTGATGTCTCATTTAAAATGGAAGCTGGTTTTTTGGCTGAACAACTACAGCTACAAAAAAAAGTCATTACAGAGGCTGCTTACGAAATTCAAAAACGAGCAAAAACAGTAAAAATTATCGTTCGTTGGGATGACAAAGATAGTATAGAATAGTTATACATACCTACACTTTTATCCTTTAGTCATGCAAAATAGAGATGCCAAAATTTGGACATCTCTATTTTTTTATCCTTTTCAAGAGGAGTATTGTTCTACCTTTACTCTATCCAAATCAAAAGCTGTATGTAGTACTTTGGCTGCTTTATTCATATTCTGTTCATCTACTACAGCTGAAACTTTTATTTCAGATGTGCTGACCATTTTAACGATAATATCGTGTTCAGCAAGTACCTCAAACATTTCTGCAGCAACTCCAGGGTTAGAGATCATTCCAGAACCGACAATAGAAACTTTTGCAAGTCCGCTCTCATGTTCAATATGAGTAAAGCCTAGTGTTTGTTTATTATCCTCTAAAACAGAAATTGCCTGCCCCAGATCGTGTTCGTGGATAGAAAATGACAAATTTGTACAATTCTTTTCTGTCTGACTTTGAATAATTATATCAACATTGATATGATGCTTGGCTAAGGTAGTAAAAATAGAGGATAGACCTGTTATAGCATTCTTTAATCCAAATACAGTCATTCTTGTAATTTCGTTTTCAAATGCGACTCCTCTAACAATTAAATTTTGTTCCATTGTTGCTTCCTCCTCTATTAAAGTCCCTTCCACTTTTTCTATACTTGAACGTACTTCTAATGGAAGTTGATAGTTTTTTGCAAATTCGACTGCTCTAGGGTGAAGAACTCCCGCACCCAAATTAGCTAGCTCCAACATTTCATCATAGGAAACAGAAGTTAATTTTCGAGCATTTTCAATGTAACGCGGATCTGATGTATAGACACCATCCACATCTGTATAAATATCACATCGCTCAGCATGTAAGGAGGCCGCAAGTGCAACCGCAGTAGTGTCAGATCCTCCTCTTCCAAGCGTTGTAATTTCGCCAGAGGCAGTCATCCCCTGAAACCCAGCAACAACAATAATCTTTCCTTCATTTAAGCTTTTTTTCAACTTTACCGTATTAATTTCTGTGATTCGGGCGTTGCTGTGAACTGCTTCCGTCACGATACCTGCTTGCCATCCAGTATATGAAACAGCATCATATCCTTTTTGTTGGAGAGCCATAGCAAGAAGAGAAATGGTAACTTGTTCACCTGTTGAAAGCAGCATATCCATTTCGCGTTTACTCGGATGACTTGTAATATTACTTGCTAATTTGACTAATCCATCCGTCGTTTTCCCCATTGCTGATACAACAACTACTACATCATTTCCTCGCTGCTTTTCTTCAATAACTCGATTAGCAACATTGATAATTTTTTCTTCAGAGCCTACTGATGTTCCGCCAAATTTCTGTACAATAATACTCACGGTTTCTCCCTCTTTCTCGTTAGAATCATTCCCTTTTATAAGGGGAATGGAGAGGTCACAATATTGAATAGTATTCGCAAACGGTTCAATCACCATCAGCTAGATACTAAAAAAAGCAATGAGATAGAGATCCCATTGCTTTTACAAACGCAGAAAAAATTACGTTTAATAGCATTGTGAGATAGCTCTCCAAGATTTTTCACATCTTGACAATTCTGCATTTCTTAAACGCAGAACCAGCGACAGTATTATGAGTTTACCACCACTTCGGCGACCTCCCCTTTCTAAGCACATCATTGAAGCTCATACCTCTCTGCGCCTATACTTATGAAGCTCGCACCTCTATCATCACTTTTATAACTTTAAAGTGATAATTTTATGAAATTTTCATTTATTATAGCACAGGTGCTTCATTGCAACAACATCATTCTTGCAACTTTTGGAAAAGATTTTTTGCTGTACGTTCAGGTAAACCAGAAGCTATTAATTCCTCTAGTGTTGCTTCCTTAATTTTCTTTACAGAACCAAAATGTTTTAATAACTGCTTTTTTCGTTTTGGTCCTATTCCTTCTACTTCATCTAAAATTGATTGAAAAGCATTTTTCCCTCTAAGTTGTCTATGAAACGTAATCGCAAAACGATGAACTTCGTCTTGAATTCTTTGCAATAAATAAAACTCTTGGCTTCGTTTTCCCAATGGGATAATTTCAAGAGGATTTCCATAGAGGAGCTCAGATGTTTGATGTTTATCATCCTTCGCTAACCCTGCTAATGGGATGTCTAAAGCAAGTTCATTTTCTAATACATCCCGCGCTGCTTCTATTTGTCCTTTTCCACCATCAATAATAATTAAGTCCGGGAGAGGTAATCCCTCTTTCAGGGCCCTCGAATACCTTCTTCGAACTACTTCCCTCATAGATTCATAATCATCTGGACCCTTCACAGTTTTTATTTTATATTTTCGATATTCTTTTTTTGCAGGCTTTCCGTCTACAAATACAATCATCGCAGAGACCGGGTCCGTCCCTTGAATATTCGAATTATCAAAGGCTTCTATTCGGTATGGTGTATAAATCCCCATTGCTTCTCCTAATTTTTCTATTGCTTTAATCGTTCGTTCTTCATCACGTTCTATAAGAGCGAACTTCTCATTTAATGCCATTTTTGCATTTTTTTCCGCAAGATGAACAAGATCTTTTTTCTGACCTCTTTGGGGCTGAAGTACTTTAATTTCAAGTAACTTAGAGGCGAGCTCTCCCTCTATTTCCGTTGGTAAAAATAGTTCTTTCGGTTTAAAGTGGTTTGACATGGAATAAAATTGCCCTAAATATGTTAAAAACTCTTCCGTAGGTTCGTTATAAATAGGGAATAAAGAGACGTCCCTCTCAATAAGCTTCCCTTGGCGAACAAAAAAAACTTGTACACACATCCATCCTTTATCAACCGCATACCCAAAAATATCTCTATCCGTAAAATCTGTCATCGTCATTTTTTGTTTTTCCATTGTTGCTTCGATATGTGCAATTTGGTCACGAAATTCTTTTGCCCGTTCAAACTCAAGATTTTCTGCCGCTTCGTTCATTTTTTCTGACAGTTGCTCTTTTATTTCTTTATAACCACCATTTAAAAAACGAGTAATTTCTCCTGTCATCGTTTTATACGTATCTTGACTTACTTCCTTTACACATGGGGCCAAACATTGTCCCATATGATAATAAAGGCATACACGGTCAGGGAGCGTAGAACATTTTCTTAATGGATAAAGGCGGTCAAGCAATTTTTTTGTCTCATTGGCCGCACTTACATTTGGATAGGGTCCAAAATATTTTCCCTTTCCCTTTTGCACCTTTCTCGTAATAATCAGTCTCGGATGTCTTTCTGCTGTAAGCTTTATAAACGGATAGCTTTTATCATCCTTCAACATAACATTATATTTCGGATCATACTTTTTAATTAAATTCATCTCTAAGACTAATGCTTCTAGATTGGAAGAAGTTAGAATATATTCAAAATCCTCAATTTCACTGACAAGTCTTTGTGTTTTAGCATCATGTGACCCTGTAAAGTAGGAACGGACACGATTTTTTAATATCTTTGCTTTACCTACATAAATGATTGTTCCTTGCCTGTCTTTCATCAAATAGCAACCAGGTTGCCCAGGCAACAGAGCCAATTTATTCGATATATTACCGTTCAAACCTTTCCTTCCTTTCATTAGTTTTTTATATGAATGAAAATATTTTATTACTATATTAACAAGCAGCGATTCCAACTAATAAAGAATTCACTTGATATAAATATTAGCTTAACACCCACTTTAATTGAAGTCTATTTCAAGAGAGGATCAGGAATTTTTCCCTAAATAAAAAACTGGGCCTGAATTTCAGGCCCAGTTCGAAAAAAAATTCAATTTATGCGTGTTTTGTTAGTAGTTCCGCAAGAGCTTCTTTTGGTTGGAAGCCGATAACTTTATCTACTTCTTCACCGTCTTTTAGGACAATCAGCGTCGGGATACTCATAACACCGTATTTACTAGCCGTTTCTTGATTTTCATCAACGTCAACTTTTACGATTTTTACTTTGTCACCCATTTCGCTATCTAACTCTTCAAGTACTGGAGCAATCATTTTACAAGGTCCGCACCATGGTGCCCAGAAATCTGCTAGTACTAAACCTGAATTTGTTTCATTAGTAAATGTTTGATCTGTTGCATGTGTAATTGCCATTTATATTCGCCTCCTAATTATCTTTCAATGTAACGCTAGTATATCACCGTTCCAACTACGATGCTAATTTTTTGCTCGTTGGTAATATACCCATCTTGTTTATATGTATGCAACATGAAAAGCGGAAGCGCCTTGATTAGCTCCCACAAGTATAAGTCAAGCATCTGGAAAAGGCGCTTTTTTTCCTTTTGGGGATGCTTAGCTTATGACCTCAAGGGGCTAGCCGCACGTGCTAGACAAAAACTAAAAACGGAACTACCTTTATTAACTGACAGTCAAATCTTCTGAGGAAGGAAAAGTGCCCGGTACCCTCCCATCAATATAAAATACCTCATTATATAACTAGGGTACTATATTGAATTAAATGGGAGAAACCAGACACTTCTCGGTCATCCATATACTTTTAACATTAAGAGGATGCTACTTTTAGCTTTTTAAACTCTTCTGTTAACATAGGTACAACTTCGAAAAGATCGCCTACGATACCATAGTCTGCAACATTAAAGATATTTGCTTCTGGATCTTTATTAATAGCAACAATTACTTTACTGTTTGACATTCCAGCTAAATGCTGAATTGCTCCCGAAATACCACAAGCTATGTATAAATCAGGAGTTACTACTTTACCTGTTTGACCAATTTGTAAGGAATAGTCACAGTAATCAGCATCACAGGCTCCACGTGATGCTCCAACAGCACCACCTAATACATCGGCAAGCTCTTGTAATGGTTGGAATCCATCTTCACTTTTAACACCACGTCCCCCCGCAATGATTACTTTCGCTTCTGATAAATCGACACCTTCGCTCGCTTTGCGTACCACGTCTTTAATAATTGTACGAAGATCTTTAATTTCAGCTGTTACGGAAGATACCTCTCCAGAACGAGACTCATCTTTTCCTAACGCCTCTATATTGTTGGGACGGATTGTAGCAAAAACCACGCCATCTGTTACAATTTTCTTTTCAAATGCTTTTCCTGAATAAATCGGTCTAGTGAAAACAAGATTTCCACCTGCTTCTTCCACACCAGTAGCATCTGAAATTAATCCCGTGCTTAATTTACTTGCAATTTTAGGTGAAAGATCCTTTCCTAGTGCAGTATGACCAAAGATAATTGCTTCTGGGCTTTCTTGGTCAATTACTGTCATCAATGCTTGCGAATAGCCATCAGATGTATATTGTTTTAACTTCTCATCCTCTACTACTACCACTCGATCTGCTCCATATTGAATTAACTCGTTCCCTAAAGCGCTTACAGAATCGCCCAATAAAACACCAACAACTTCTCCGCCTTCTGAAACAGTCTTTCCAGCTGCTACCGCTTCGAACGATACATTACGTAAAGTTCCGTCACGTACTTCTCCTAGAACTAAAACTTTTCTTCCCATGATCTCTACCCCCTGATTGTAAATGGTAAATACACTGTTTAAAATTCTATCGTTTTAACTCGAATGAGTTTACTAATCTATCATTTTTATCCAGGAACTTTAGACTACTTTTGCTTCGTTACGTAAAAGCTGTACAAGTTCTGATACTTGATCCGTTAATTCACCTTCAAGTACTTTACCAGCCTCTTTTTTAGGAGGTAAGTAGATTTCAATTGTTTTTGTTTTAGCCTCTACATCATCTTCATCCAAATCTAAATCATCAATCTCTAGCTCTTCTAACGGCTTCTTCTTAGCCTTCATAATTCCAGGAAGGGAAGGGTAACGTGGTTCATTTAAACCTTGTTGAGCTGTCACAAGAAGTGGAAGTGATGTTTCAATGACTTCTGAATCCCCTTCAACATCACGGACAACAGTTACTTTATCACCATCAATATCGAGCTTTGTTATTGTTGTGATGAATGGAATGTCCAATTGGTCGGCAACACGCGGACCTACTTGACCTGATCCACCGTCTATTGCAACATTACCTGCTATAACTAAATCTACTTCTTTCCCCTTTAGATACTCTGATAAAATTTTTGCGGTAGTAAATTGGTCGCCGTTTTCGACATCATCTTCGGTATTAATTAAAACAGCTTTGTCAGCCCCCATTGCTAGTGCTGTTCGAAGTTGTTTTTCACCTTCTTCGTTTCCAACCGAGACTACTGTTACTTCCCCACCATGTTGATCACGAACGGTAATAGCTTCTTCAATCGCATATTCATCATAGGGGTTGATGATAAATTCTGCCCCATCCTCGTTAATTTGACCGTTTTGAATAGCGATTTTTTCCTCAGTATCGAACGTTCTTTTCATAAGTACAAAGATGTTCATTCTAATATCCCCCTCCTGATAATTTAAAACTTTCAATCCTTTGTTAAGATTCCGAAAATTGATTGTACACTATTAAGAAGCTACTCTACAGAAATTGAGATATCCTCCTAATAGTGATCCTCAGGTTCTTCCATCATTTGGAGCGCTCTCCACTGATAGAAGGTACCCTTTTATAATAAAGTAAATTACTTCCCTTGAAAAGATGGTTCTCTTTTATTTATAAAAGCATCAATACCTTCTTTGGCATCTTCGGATACAAAAACTTCACCAAACGCGCTAGCTTCTCGCTCTACTCCCTTATAAAAACTATCATCCTTTGTATAGCTTAATAATTCAATAGTAGCTTTGACGGCGATTGGACTTTTCTTAGCAATCTTTACAGCAAGTTCTCTCGCTTTATCGAACAGCTCTTCTTCCGGATACGCTTTATTAGCCAGTCCCCATTTAACAGCTTCCACACCAGAAATTGGTTCGCTTGTCAGAAGCATTTCTGCTGCTTTTGCTGAACCAACAAGTTTTGGAAGCCTTTGTGTACCAGCAAATCCCGGAACGAGTCCCAGCTGGAGCTCAGGCAAGCCAAGTTTTGCTTTTTCACCTACTAATCGAATATGACAACCCATCGCTAGTTCAAGTCCGCCACCTAATGCAGCCCCATGAATAGCAGCAATAACAGGCTTAGAGAAGTTTTCAATTTTCTCGAATACATCCTGCCCTTTTTTCGATAGCTTTGCGAAATCTTCCCCGCTTTCTACTGTAGTAAATTCTTTAATATCAGCTCCTGCAGAGAAAAATCTCCCTTCCCCTTGCAATAAAACAACTCTAACCTCCGTATTATCTTTCAGTTCATCGAAGAGCGAGTCTAGTTCAGTGATTAATTCACTTGCAAGAGCATTTGCTGGCGGTCTATTAATCGTGACTTTTGCAACATTCTCTTCTAAAGTCCATGATAATAACTCCATCCTTCTAACCTCCTAAACGAATTTAATATTTGCCTCCCACAGCATTTAATAGAAGTCTGTGGATAGCAGGTGCCTGTACTATTAAATCGTATTTCTGATCGTTCATCACCCAAGTTGTTCCCATTTCATCGAGCGTCCCGAAAATCATTTGACGGGCTAATCGAATATTAAGATCTTCAGAAAACTCTTTTGTTTCAACGCCATTAATCAAGATTTTATCTATAAGCTCTAAATATCCTTTTAAGACCTTATTAATTTTTAATCTGATATCCTTGTTTGATTGACGAAGCTCCAGTTGAGTAACAATTGCCAGATGATGATTTCCAGACAAATGTCTGCAATGATATTCGATCAATACTAATAACTTCTCCGCAGCTTTTTGTTTTCCTGCTATACCTTCCTCAATTCTTTCAACAAATTGTCCCATCTTTTCTCTGAATAAGGATATGAGGATGTCTTCTTTGTTTTTAAAATAAAGATAAATAGTACCGTCTGCTACACCTGCTTGTTTAGCAATCTTAGAGACTTGGGCTTGATGGTACCCATTTTCAGCAATTACTACGACGGCAGCATCAATAATTTGTTTATATTTCGGTTTATTTCGTTTCATTCTTTTGACCTGCCCTGTCTTATTTTTTAATTTATTCTCCTTCGTAACTAATAGTATTAGGAGAATTACCTTGTTCTAAGTGTTGATTATTGATTAATCAATGGATATGAATGACCATTCATTCATATTTTAATAATAAAATTATTCTGCAAAATTGTCAAGAATAGAATCTTGTCCATTTTACAGTGAAAAAGAAAGAGGAATTCCTCTTTTATTCGTTTAGTTTTTGTTCATCATCAAACTTTTTTCTTTCCTCTTCTACTAATGTTCTTCTTAAAATTTTTCCGACCGCCGTCTTCGGAAGCTCTTTTCTAAATTCATATATTCTCGGCACTTTATATGCTGCTAAATGCTTTCGTACAAATTCATTTAAGTCCTCTTCTGTTACAGAAGCGCCTTCCTTCAAAACAATATAGGCCTTTACTGTCTCCCCTCTATAGGGATCTGGGACACCTGCAGCTACAGCTTCTTGAACATCTGGATGTTCATAGAGTACTTCTTCAATTTCTCGCGGATAAATATTAAACCCTCCAGCGATAATCATGTCTTTTTTACGATCTACTACATAGAAATATCCTTTCTCATCCATGTATCCCATGTCACCTGTCAGCAGCCAACCATCACGTAAAGTTTGTTCCGTATCTTCAGGTCGATTCCAATATCCTTTCATAACTTGCGGACCTTTTACAGCAATTTCTCCAATTTCGTTAGGAGGTAACCGTTCCCCTGTTTCTAATGAAAATATTGCGGCATCAGTATTTGGCCATGGCACACCGATACTCCCTTTTACTCGCTCTTTATCCCATAGAAAGTTAGAATGGGTAACAGGTGACGATTCCGTTAATCCATACCCTTCCACCAATTTTCCACCAGTAACTTCTTCAAATTTTTGCTGAACTTCAACTGGTAACGGTGCTGAACCACTAATACAGGAATCAATAGATGAGAGATCATATTTTTTTAAGTTTGGATGATTTAGCAGTCCGATATAAATAGTCGGCGCTCCTGGAAATAATGTTGGTTTTTGTTTGTGAATGGTTTTTAAAGTCGTTTCTGCATCGAACTTCGGAAGTAATACCATTTTGTAAGCTTGCATAACAGATAAAATCATTACTGTCGTCATTCCATACACATGAAAAAATGGCAGGATTCCCAGGACAGTTTCTTCTCCTTTTTTACATTTATACATCCATACATCACACATTGCCGCATTTGCAACTAAATTTTCATGAGAAAGCATAACACCTTTCGGAAAACCAGTTGTGCCTCCGGTGTATTGAAGAAGAGCTAGGTCTTCCTCAACATTAATTTCCTCCTCCTTATTTAAAGGAGGTTCCTTCATAATAGTATCAAACAAATGGAATTGGTCTGTTTGCTCCACCTTAACAACAATTCCATACTGCTTCTTTTGCATAAACGGGTAGATAAGATTTTTAGGAAACGGAAGATATTCCTTGATAGCGGTTACAATTATGTGTTGGAGTTCTGTTTCTTTCATTACTTTCGATACCCTTGGGAACAAAATATCAAGAGTTAGAATCGCTTTTGCTCCTGAATCCTTCATCTGATACTCTATTTCCCGTTCCATATATAATGGATTTGTTTGAACGACAACACCTCCTGCATAAAGAATACCATAATATCCAATAACAGACTGTGGAGTGTTGGGTAGCATAATTGCTACACGATCTCCTTTTTGAATTCCAATTTTTTTTAGATAACCTGCAAATTTCAATGCCATTTCATGCAACTTTACATACGTAATTTCTTTCCCCATAAAGTGAATGGCTGTTTTATTAGGGAAATTCTTAGCGGAATCGGTTAAGTAAGCTTGAACCGGCTTACGGGAAATCTCTAATGCAGCAGGTATTTCAGACGGGTACTGATCTAACCATGGTCTAGACAAATGATTCCCTCCCTTTTCTAACTCTAAAATAGTTTTCAGAAAATTAACTCTTCCTGCTATTATAATATATAGGGACTTCGGTTACAATTTTAAAAATAATAACCTCAAACTTTTATACTAGTCCACAACAAGTTTCTATAAATCTTAATTGCAGTTCAACTCCCCAGAACAAATGGACCTCAAATAAAAAAACGGCTGCAACATGTGCCGCCGTTTTTTATTATGCAAAGAATACCATATAGATTACACCAACTAACAAAAATCCCCCACATAAACATAATAAAACCTTTGCTAATGTTTCCATTTTTTCTCTCCTTGATTCTAACGGATTGGATTGGCAAAAACACTCTTCTTCCCGTTTTACGTGCCCGTGAATCCACTGTCACTGTATTATGAAATTCCCGCTCCAATTACGTAAGATAATCCTATTGATATAACAAGGGATATAAATCCGACTGCCCGGTTGTCATTCGCTATTTCTTCATCGATTTTAAACATCGGTGTTAAAAATTCATAAACAAAATATCCGATTAACAATAAGATAAACCCGAATATTCCCCAACCAATTGTTGTTAAAAATGCTTCGTGCTGTTGAAAGGAATGACGAAAAATATTGGCAATCCCAAAAATTTTTCCTCCAGTTGCCATGGCAACAGACATATTCCCATTTCTAATTTCATCCCAATTTCGATATTTCGTTACAATTTCGAATATAGCTAAAAACAACACCATGAAAAGGATGACAACACTATAATTTCCCGCCGTCTGGACAAATTGATTTTCCCAAAAATTCTCCATTAATTTCTGCTCCCTTTATCCATTATTTAAACTCGACAATGGTGACTCCAGTTCCACCTTCAGATGCTTCACCAAAACGAATTTTCTTTACAGAACGGTGATTTCGCAAATACTCTTGCACACCTTGTCTTAACGCACCCGTTCCTTTACCATGAATGATGGAAACTCTAGGATATCCTGCAAGTAGGGCATCATCAATATATTTTTCTACACGTGATAATGCCGTTTCAAACCTTTCTCCTCGCAAATCAAGTTCGAGACTAACATGATAGTCTTTTCCTTTTACAGTAGCAAGCGGCTTCGTTTCAACTTTCTGTTTGGATTGAATGAACTCAAGGTTTGACTCTTTTACTTTCATTTTCATAATCCCCATTTGGACCTGCCATTCCTTGTTTGAAATTCTCTCAATAAGGTGTCCTTTTTGGTCAAAGCTTAAGACCTTTACCTCATCACCAGGTTTAAACTCACGAGTTGTTTTCTTTATGTTTTTTTTAGCAGATGAAGATTTTTCTAATACAGGAGCAGCTCCTTCTAGTTGTTTACGAGCTTGTATAAGTTCATGCTCTTTTACTTCAGCTGATTTTTCTTGACGCATTTTTCGCAAATCACGAATAACTTGTTCCGCATCCTCTTTAGCCTTATCTACGACCTCTGCCGCTTTTCTTTCCGCTTTTTCATACATTTCATCTTTCTTCTCATAAAATTCCATCATTTGTTTTTGCATGTCCCGCTGCATTTTTTCAGCTTGTTTCAGGAATTCATTTGCTTCTCTCATCTCTTTTTCCGCTTGTCTTCTACTATCTTCGAGTGAAGCAATCATATTTTCTACTTCTTTCGTATCTGCACCAATATATGATTTTGCGCGATGTATCACACCATCCTGTAAACCTAAACGTTTTGAAATTTCAAACGCATTACTTCTTCCCGGGACTCCAATTAGTAATTTATATGTCGGACTTAATGTTTCTACATCAAATTCTACGCTAGCATTTACTACACCATCACGGTTATACCCATAAGCCTTTAGTTCAGGGTAGTGTGTTGTTGCTACTACTCTCGCATCCTTTTGATGGACCTCATCCAAGATAGATATTGCAAGTGCTGCACCCTCCTGTGGATCTGTCCCTGCCCCTAACTCATCAAATAGAACTAAGCTCTTATCGTCTACTTGTTTTAATATATCAACAATATTAACCATGTGAGAAGAGAAGGTACTTAAACTTTGCTCTATCGATTGTTCATCCCCTATATCAGCATAAACATATTGGAATACCCCAACTTCTGAACCATCTAGTGCAGGAATTGGCAACCCCGATTGGGCCATTAACGTTGTGAGCCCTATCGTTTTAAGCGTAACCGTTTTCCCCCCTGTGTTAGGTCCGGTAATGACAATTGCTGTAAAGTCATCCCCAAGTTCAATATCATTTGCAACCGCCTCCTCCATTGATAAAAGAGGATGTCTTGCTTTGTTTAACTTCATTCTTCTTTCATTATTTATTTGCGGTTTCGTCCCTTTAATAGATCTACCGAATTTCGCTTTTGTAAACATAAAATCAATATCAGCTAGCACTTCTACTATGATTAAAAGATCTTCACTATGGGTGTGTACTTCTACTGTTAATTCCACCAATATTTTTTCTATTTCCGTTTGCTCTTTTAATCGGAGCTCACTTAATTGATTATTCAATTGAACGATTGCTTCTGGTTCAATAAATAATGTTTGCCCTGATGACGATTGATCATGAATGATACCACCGTAATGACCGCGGTACTCCTGTTTTACTGGTATTACATATCGATCATTTCTAATAGTAATAATCGCATCAGATAGCATTTTTTGAGCATTGCTAGAACGGATCATTCTTTCTAACTTTTCTCTAATTCTGTTTTCATTAGACCGAAGCTGCGAGCGAATGCTTCTCAATGCCTCACTTGCCGAATCCAGAATTTCACCATTTTCATCTACCACTTGTCTTATCGTTTGTTCCAGAGAAGAAAGAGTGATCATTTGGGATGCTTTCTCTTCTAAAATAGGTAAATTCAATTCGTCTTCTAGCAACTCTTCCATAAATTTTTTGAACTTGCGGCTTGCTCTAACAGTACTAGCAATCTGAACGAACTCTTGTGGAGAGAGCATTCCACCAATTTGGGCCCTTTTTACATGTGGACGAATATCAAATATTCCACCTAAAGGGGCGTGCCCTTTCACTCTTAAAACAGTCATTGCTTCATCTGTTTCTTCCTGCATCCTTACGATTTCCTCATAATTGACAGATGGCGATAAACCGTCTGCTTTTGAATGTCCTAATCGGGATGCAGCATATTGTTTTAACAGTTCTTTAATCTTATCAAACTCTAATGTCTTCTGTACTTTACGATTCACGGAGAAGCTTCCTCCCTATTAATCAATTGTTTCGCTTTAAAAAAGCTACTAAATCTTTTGTTTCATACGTATTTAATACCGTATCCTTTTCTAACCAGCCTTTTATTGCTGTACCTACTCCTATTTCCATAAATGAAAGATGATCAATACTATGTGCATCCGTGTTAATTACTATTTTAACACCTTGTTCCTGTGCTTTTCTTATATTTTCTGCTGAAAGGTCCAAACGATTTGGGTTAGCATTCAATTCTAATGCTGTGTTTGTTTCTTTTGCCAATTGAATTAGTAAATCCATATCGACTTCGTATCCTTCTCTTCTTCCGATTAATCTACCCGTAGGATGAGCAATTATATCAACATGTGCATTTTCTAAAGCTGTCTTTAATCGACCCATTATTTTTTCTTTTGATTGAGAAAAGCTCGAATGAATGGATGCTATTACAAGGTCAATCTGTTCTAGCACTTCATCCTCATAATCTAAACTTCCATCGGGTAAAATATCCATTTCTATCCCAGATAAAATAAGAATATCATCATATTTTTCATTTAGTTTTCTTATTTCTTCTTTTTGCCTTAATAATCTTTCCGGCGTTAACCCATTCGCTACTTTTAAATACTGGGAGTGATCTGTAATTGCCATATAGCGGTATCCTTTTTCTCTGCATGCCTCTACCATCTCTTCAAGAGAATACGCACCATCAGACCAACTAGAATGCATGTGAAGATCCCCTTTTATATCCTCGATGTTAATCAAACGATAATTTTCATTAAAGTCGTCTACTTCCTTGCCATCTTCACGGAGTTCTGGAGGGATAAACGGGAGTCCAAAATGCTTATAAAAACCTTCCTCTGATTGAAAAGTGAGGTTTTCCCCGGTTTCACTATTCTCAACACCATATTCACTAATTTTTTCTCCTCGTTCTTTTGCAAGCTGCCTCATTCGCACATTATGCTCTTTTGACCCCGTAAAATGGTGCAAGGTTGTTGCAAATTCGTGCACCTTTACAATTCTAAAATCAACACTAACATCCCACTGGTATTCAAAGGTTAGCGAGACTTTTGTATCTCCAGCAGCTATTTTTTCCTTAATGTTAGAGAGAGAAAGCAGCTGATTCTTAACTTTATCGGCTTCTTCTGTAGAAATGATGTAATCCAAATCTTTTACTGTTTCTCTCACTCTTCTCAGGCTTCCTGCCCGCGAATAAGAATAAATTCCATCCATTTTAGCAAGCTTTGCCTCTATTTCTTCAGCAACTTCAAGCATAAATGCAATTGGAAGACGTTCTGGCCGTTCCCCTACAGAATTAATAGCAACAAGGATCTTTTCTTCTGTTTTTTTTCCAAAACCCTGTAAACGTTGAATTTTATTGTTTTCACATGCTTCTTTTAAATCTTCTATGTCCTCAATTCCCAATTCTTTATAAAGCTTGGCAATTTTCTTTCCACCTAGACTCGGAAGCTGCAAAAGTGGAATAAGCCCTTTAGGTACTTCTTCTTTTAATTGTTCAAGGACAAGTGATTTACCCTCCTGCATATATTCTTCTATAACCGCAGCCGTTCCTTTACCAATTCCACTTAATTGGGTAAAGTCGCCAATCTCACTTAAACTTCGATCATCATTTTCAAGAGCCGAAGCGGCTTTCCTGTAGGCAGATATTTTAAAGGAATTCTCTCCTTTTAATTCCATATATAACGCGATATCTTCCAAAAGTCTTATAATATCCTTTTTATTCATCACTTCACCTGCTTATTATTATCTTTTATTGTAATCCTTTCTTTATCTCGCATTGACGGGCCTCAAAGCTTAGAGGTACCAGAGAAGCGAAGATGAGGGGAACTGCCCGTAAAAGCCCGATTGGTGAGATACGATGAAACTCACCGATGCGACGCGCAGAGGTTTAATTGAATCAATCGGGCTCGTACTGTCGGTTAAGCATCCGCTGACAAGCAGAGCTTTACCAACAGTAGAACGGGACTAACAACTAGTGGGGATGGAAGCCCCTCACTGATTGAAGTTTCACTTTATATAGTAGCAAAGTTATCTTTTAAAAGAAAAAGAGGAGCATACAAAAGGGCTGACTAATAAAGATAATTCTTGCGAAACAATGTTTATCTCTGCAAGAATTCAATTTCTTTTAAAGTCAGCCCTACTATTAAGCTACAAATTTTATCCACCATTGTTGAACCTGTTCTGAAAAAACAGGGGTGTGTTTTACCATTACCTCTGCAATAAATGAACTATTTATTTGTGTCTGTACTGCCTCAATTGGCAGAAGAACAGCTATGTATAACAGAATAAAAACAATTAAATATATTTCAATAAATCCAAGCAGTCCTCCACCTAAAACATTTAGTTGCTTTAACAATGGCAAATGAGTGACAAAATCAAGCATCGAACCGATAATATGCAAAATAATTTTCACGGCAAAAAAGATTAGAGCAAACGCGATAACGCGATAATACGCTTGATCTAAATTAGTAGATTCGAAAAGCATGTTTAAATTCGATTGCTCATCCAATATAGGATAAGGAACCCAGAGAGTTAACTTTGGTGCAAGCTTGTCATAGTATAGATATGCTATAATAAAAGATATAATAAAGCCGGTCATATGAATCACTTGTAATATGAAACCTCTTTTAAGACCAACCAAAAATCCTATTAAAAGGATTATCAACAGAGCTAAATCTAACATTCATTTCAATCCTTTAATTTTTTAATTTCTATTTCTAATTTCTCATATTGCTCCTTCAGTTTAATGTAGTCGTTTACAGCATTCACTGCTGTAAGGACTGCAAGCTTACTAGTATCTAGCACAGGATTCATGGAGCCTATTTCTCTCATTTTCTCATCTACCATCGAAGCTACAAACCTGATATGAGCAGCAGACTCTGCTCCAACAACTTTGTATTGCTGACCGTAAATTTCTACTGTCGCTCGATTTTTTTGTTCTTCAGACAACCTAGAAGCCCCCTATCATAAGAATCCTAAACAATATCATAACATGAATTTTTTTGTTTTGGAAAGAAATTGTCACAATTCGTCATTTATTATAGAATTTACTCACATTATCAGCTAGAGTAAAGAATAATTAATAATAGAAAGTGTTATCCTACTCTTACTAGAAGGAGCGTTTTATTTGGCAAATACCGTCATTCAAACATCTAAATCACAAATGGAAAAAATAAAAGAATACTATTCACGTTTCCTAATCGAAAAGCTACCTCCAGGTGCTGTTTTTGTTGCAAAACCTCCACAGTGTACGATTACTGCATATCGCTCAGGGAAGGTTATGTTTCAGGGGGCATCTGGAGCAGAAGAAGCCGCAAAATGGGGAGAAAGCCAGTCCAAAACTATAAAAGCATCTAGTGCCACTACCACAAAATTACCAGCTGGGTTTTCTCGTTGGTCTGCTATTGGATCTGATGAAGTCGGAACAGGTGATTTTTTTGGTCCAATTACAGTTGTTAGTGCCTATGTGGCTAAAGATCACATACCGCTGTTAAAAGAACTTGGTGTTAAGGATTCTAAAGATTTGTCTGATAAGCAAATTGTTGACATCGCTAAAGATTTAATTCACACAGTGCCATATAGTTTGCTTATTTTGCATAATCCCAAATACAACAGTCTTCAGGAAAAAGGAATGTCTCAAGGGAAAATGAAAGCCATTCTACATAACCAGGCTATCCTACACTTATTAGATAAACTTTCACCTACCCAACCTGAAGGAATACTAATAGATCAATTTGTAGAGAAAAACACTTATTTTAAACATATTAGCAGTCAAAAGAGAATTCAAAAAGAAAATGTATATTTTAGCACAAAAGGGGAAAGCATCCATATTGCAGTTGCTGCAGCATCTATTATTGCAAGATATGCTTTCTTGAAAGAAATGGATAAATTAAGTGCCCATGCTGGTGTTACCATTCCAAAAGGTGCCGGTAAGCAAGTTGATATTGCAGCTGCAAAAATCATTAAAAATAAAGGGATAGAAGAGTTAAAAAATATGACCAAATGGCACTTTGCTAATAGTGGAAAGGCGTTAAGAATAGCTGGGAAATAAACTTAAACCGCTCTTAGGAGGATTACCTTTTTGGAGTGGTTGTTTTGTTCGATTGATTGCTGATAGGCGTCAAAGTGACTGTCAGCATTCCTTGGCAACCAATGGCAAAATACAGACTCCCCATACTACTAAAAAAGCTGACCCAAACGCATCATCTACGTTTGAATCAGCTCCCTTCTCTAATCCATTATCCTCGTAATTCTGCTCCAGCTTTTTCTTTTACTGTAGCGAGTACTTTGTCATGAGTCTTGACGACTTCCTCATCTGTTAACGTTTTAGCTGGATCAAAGTATTTTAATGAGTAAGCAAGTGATTTTTTACCCGGCTCCATATGTTCACCTTCATATAAGTCAAAAATTGATACTTCTTTTAGAAGCTTTCCACCAGCATCTTTAATAATTTGTTTTAATTCACCAGCATTAATTGCGCTATCAACTACTAATGCAATGTCTCTCGTGATAGATGGATGCCTTGGAATTGGTGTGTATTGTAATGCTGGCAGATTATATTCGAAAATTGGCGTAGCCTTTAATTCAAATACGTATGTTTCATTGAGGTCTAGTTCTTTTTCTACTTCAGGGTGAACCGAACCTACGAAACCAATCACCTCTTCTTTCAGAAGAATTTCCGCTGTTCTACCTGGGTGCATACCATCAATTTCCGCTGCACGGAAATTGATGAAGTCGATAATGCCTAGCTCCTCAAATAGACCTTCTAAAACACCTTTTGCAACATAAAAGTCGACAGCTTTCTTTTCTCCCTGCCAAGAGTGATTCTGCCATAATCCTGTTAACGCCCCCGCAATATGTTCCTCTTCTGTTGGAAGTGCTTCTCCCTCATTTTTAAGGAAAATTGATCCTACTTCATAAATTGCAAGCGAATCATTTTGACGAGCAAGATTATACGAAACCACCTCTAACAACTGAGGTACAACACTTAAACGAAGATTGCTACGCTCTTCACTCATCGGCATTAATAATTTAACTGGTTCCCTTTTATCAAGAGCATACTTTGTTGCCTTTTCATCATTTGTTAACGAGTAAGTAATAGCTTGGAATAATCCTGCTCCTTCTAAAAACTTACGGACAGTACGACGCTTAGACTGATAAGGTGATAAACCTCCAGTTGTACCTTCGCCTTCTGGAAGAGTAAGCGGCAGTTCATCATAACCAAATAGACGTGCAACCTCTTCTAATAGATCTTCTGGTATTGTAATATCGCCTCTTCTTGTCGGAGCAGTAACAGTGAATGTATCTTCTGTGCGACTAACCTCAAATTGTAGACGTCGGAAAATATCTTCTACTTCCTGCCCTGAGATTGTTGTACCGAGAGAAGCATTTATTTTTTCCAACGTAATCGTTACAACAGCTGGTTCTACTTCCAACTCGTTAAATGTAACTGTTCCTTGAAGTACTTCACCATCTGCATATTGTGCGATTAAAGCAGCTGCACGTTCTCCAGCCTTCAATACTCGATTAGGATCCACACCTTTTTCGTAACGAGCACTTGCTTCACTACGTAACCCATGATCTTTTGATGCCGTTCTTACCGTTTGCCCCTTAAAATAAGCCGCTTCGAGTAAGATATTGGTAGTGTCTGATTTAACCTCTGAATCAGCTCCGCCCATTACTCCTGCAAGTGCAATAGGCTCAGATCCATTTGTAATTACTAAATGATTATTTGAAAGTGTTCTTTCCGTATCATCTAATGTCATTATTTTTTCTTTGTCATGTGCACGTCTTACAACGATTTCTTTTGAACCTAAACGATCGTAATCAAAAGCATGTAAAGGCTGACCATATTCAAGTAATACATAGTTTGTTATATCTACTATATTATTATGAGGTCGAATTCCAGCTGCAATTAAGACATTTTGCATCCACAGTGGAGAAGGGCCAATTTTAACATTCCGAATAACCTTCGCACCGTACAATGGATTATCTTCTTTTGCTTCCACTTTGACAGAAATATAATCGGAAGCTTTTTCTGTGCTTTCTTTATAAGTAGATGCTGGAAGTTTGACATCCCGATCTAATATTGCAGCTACTTCGTAAGCAACTCCAAGCATACTTAAACAGTCAGAGCGGTTAGGTGTAAGCCCAAGTTCAAGGACCGCATCATCTAAGTTTAACAGTTCAACAGCGTCCTTTCCGACCTCTGCATCATCAGAGAAAACATATATTCCTTCCGCATGCTCTTTTGGAACTAATTTGCTTTCTACTCCTAGTTCTTGAAGAGAACAAATCATTCCACGGGATTCTTCCCCACGTAGCTTCGCTTTTTTTATTTTAAAATTCCCCGGTAGCACTGCTCCTACTTTAGCTACTGGTACTTTTTGGCCTTGGGCTACGTTTGGAGCTCCACAAATGATTTGGACGGGAGCGTCTTCTCCAACTTCCACTAAGCATTTGTTTAATTTATCTGCGTCTGGATGTTGTTCGCATTTTACTACATGACCGACAACAACATTTTTGATTCCTTCACCAATTTTCTCAATGCCTTCTACTTCTATACCGCTTCTTGTAATCTTTTCTGCCAATTCTTCAGGAGATATTCCTGATAAGTCAACGTAATTTTCCAACCACTTATATGAAACAAACATATTACTACCTCCGTTCGATTATTCTTGTATTCCAAATTGAGTGAGGAAACGAACATCATTCGTATAGAAGTGTCGAATATCATCAATACCATATTTCAGCATTGCAATTCGTTCAGGTCCCATACCAAATGCAAATCCTGTATATTTTTTCGAATCATACCCTGCCATTTCAAGTACATTCGGATGTACCATTCCGGCACCAAGAATTTCAATCCATCCAGTTTTTTTACAAACATTACAGCCTTTTCCGCCACACATTTTACAAGAAATATCCATTTCAACAGAAGGCTCTGTAAACGGAAAGAAACTAGGACGTAAACGGATTTCTCGATCTTCACCAAACATTTTTTTCGCAAATACTTGAAGAGTTCCTTTTAGATCACTCATTCGAATATTTTCATCAACCACCAATCCTTCAATTTGAGTAAATTGGTGTGAATGTGTCGCATCATCTGTATCACGACGATATACTTTCCCTGGACAAATAATCTTTATTGGCCCTTTGCCATTTTTACCTTCCATCGTTCTAGCTTGAACGGGAGATGTATGCGTTCTAAGTAAAATATCCTCTGTAATGTAGAAAGAGTCTTGCATATCACGAGCAGGATGGCCTTTTGGAAGGTTCAACGCTTCAAAATTGTAATAATCTTTTTCCACTTCAGGTCCTTCTGCTATTGTGTATCCCATACCAATAAATAGATCTTCAATTTCTTCGACCATCTTTGTTAAAGGATGATGACTACCTTTACGGACAGGACGCCCTGGAAGAGTCACATCAATCGTTTCAGATTCCAGTTTCTTTTGCACAGCTTCCCTTTCGAGCTTCTCTTGTTTACTTTCAATTTTTTCCTTTATAGAGCCGCGTACTTCATTAGCCAGGGCACCCATTTTTGGTCGCTCTTCAGCCGAAAGTTTCCCCATTCCCTTTAATATTTCAGTTACAGGACCTTTTTTACCGAGATACGCCACACGGATATCGTTAAGCTCTTTTAAGTTTTGAACTGATTCTATTTTTTCAAGTGCCTCTGTTTGAAGCGCTCTTAACTTATCCTCCATTTTCTTTTCCTCCTTTTTTCATTACAAATAAAAAAACCCCATCCCCTAAAAAGGGACGAGGTTTGGATTCGCGGTACCACCCTTATAAGTATACAAATCCGTATACTCACTTCATTCGGATAACGGCTTATGCCGGAGCATCTTTACATTTCTATTCAGAAATGGTCCCGATGCCAACTCAAGAGGTGAAATTTTCACAACATATCTTAATAAGAATGCTTGCAGTCAAAATGGCATTCTCTCCCTGAAAAAAGACGATGTGTTACTTTCCTCTGTCCATGTTTTTACTCATATGTGAATCATTATAGATAAAAATCGACCGTATTTCAAACCTTTTTCGCTAAATTATTGCCCAATTTTTAAATAATATAACAATATGCCAGCTGCAACGGCAACATTTAACGACTCACTCTTCCCATAGATCGGAATATATAGGTTTTGATTTGTTTCAGAGAGCACTTCATTTGATACTCCATTTCCCTCATTACCGACAATTACGGCAAATGTTGAGGATGGCTCCACATTTGTGTATTCGACTCCATTTTCTAGTGCTGTTCCGTAGATTGGAATTTCTTTGCTTTTTAATAGTTCAATGGTTTGTTGTAAATCGCTTCGTACAATCGGCAAGTGAAAATGGCTGCCTTGTGCTGACCTTAGAACTTTTGGGTTGTAAGGATCTCCTGAACCAGCCCCAAGAACTACCATATCAATACCAGCTGCATCTGCGGTTCTGATCATCGTTCCAATATTCCCTGGATCTTGGACTCCATCGAGTAGGAGAAAGGTTTTCGCACCGCTTATTTCCATACTTTTCTCCACTTGACTACAAACTGCAAAGATTCCTTGAGTCGATTCTGTATCTGAAAGAACTTTTGATACTTCCTCCGCCACGATTGTAATGGAAATAGAATCCACATTCCATTTTTGCGGAATATCTACCCCATCACTCACGATTAATTCTAAAACAACTTTATTTTGTTTTAGCGCTTCTTCCACTAAATGGAATCCTTCTACAATAAATGTATTTGTTTTATCTCTCTCTTTTTTAGTTAATAACTTTTTCCATTGTTTTACTTGCGGATTTTTAGAAGACTGTATGTATTTCAAAAGAAGTTCCCTCCTTTAGCTAGTTTTCATGCCAAGTATGTCAAGTTTTTTATTCATAAAATATTTAAGGTTACATTATACATGAACTTTCATACATAATAAATTAAATTCGGGTGAAAATAACATTGAAATAGTTACTTTAAGAAAAAGGAGCGTTTAGACATGGGCCTAAATCTTAGAAATGCGATTATTCATAACGTTTCTGGAAATAGTCAAGATGAATTAAAAGACACGATTGTAGATGCCATTCAAGGTGGAGAAGAAAAAACACTTCCAGGTCTTGGTGTCCTACTTGAAGTTTTTTGGCAGCATTCTAGTCAAGAAGAAAAAAGTATGCTGTTAGAAACGTTGGAAGAGGGACTAAAATAAAAGGAAATTCCATTGATAAAACCCCTTTTCTTTATTAAATTTTTCAAAAGAAAATAAATAAAACGGATGCTACCCGCATCCGTTTTATTTATTTCCTTATTAATCAAAAGTTATTTTTGCAACTGTTTCTTTATCCAAACGCTTAATAACTTCTGTGATTAGTTTTACAGCATTTTCATAATCGTCACGATGAAGCATTGCAGCGTGTGAATGAATATAACGAGTTGCAATCGTAATAGATAGGGCAGGCACTCCATTCGCAGTTAAATGAATGGAACCTGAATCTGTTCCCCCACCTGCAATAGAATCAAATTGGTAAGGGATATTATGTTCATCGGCAGTATCTGTTACGAAATCCCTTAAGCCTTTATGAGAAACCATTGAAGCATCATAAAGAATGATTTGTGGACCTTCTCCCATCTTACTCATTGCTTCCTTCTCAGAGATTCCTGGTGTGTCACCTGCAATACCAACATCCACCCCAAAAGCAATGTCCGGTTGAATTTTAGCAGCTGATGTTTTCGCTCCACGAAGCCCAACCTCTTCTTGCACTGTACCTACTCCATACACTACATTTGGATGATCCTGACCTTTTAGATTTTTTAGTACATCGATAGCAATAGCACAACCAATACGGTTATCCCAAGCTTTCGCAAGCAACATCTTCTCGTTGTTCATAACAGTGAATTCGAAATAAGGGACAACCATATCCCCTGGTTTAACTCCCCATTCTAATACTTCATCACGGCTTGAAGCACCGATATCAATAAACATGTCCTTAATATCTACTGGTTTTTTACGTGCTTCAGCAGGTAAAATATGCGGTGGTTTAGAGCCAATGACTCCAGTAATATCACCCTTACTCGTTACAATCGTTACTCGTTGAGCAAGCATAACTTGTGACCACCAGCCGCCGACTGTTTGGAAACGCAAGAATCCTTTATCATCAATTTGTGTGATCATAAACCCTACTTCATCAAGGTGACCTGCAACCATAATTTTTGGACCATCTGCATTTCCAACTTTTTTAGCAATTAAACTTCCTAAGTTATCCGTAGTAATTTCATCAGCAAAAGGTTCTATGTATTTTTTCATAACCTCTCTTGTTTCTTTTTCATTACCCGGAACACCTTTAGCATCCGTTAAGTCCTTAAGCATCGTTAGTGTTTCATCTAGCTTTGCCATTCTTTCGACCCCCATTTTTTCATATGTACATTTTGTATTATACTAAATTCTCTGAAAATGTCCACGAAGAGCAACTACTACACTCGTTTAGTACCCTTCCTTTTGTCTTTGGTAGTTTACTTCATTTTTTTGAATATATGCTTTTAACACATCATCGTGTGAAAATCCTAGTAGTTCTCCCAGATAAAAATAGTGGCGCAGTAAATTAGTGAAATGTGTGACAGATCGTTCGGTCATAAATTCATTTGCAGCTCGATAAACTTCCATAAATTGTTCTGTTACATCTTCAATCGTATAATTCGTTTCTTTAAGTTCAAGCTGTTTGACACCTATTTCAAGTCCAAGAGATAAAATAAAGTGCACACCGTCCACAAACTCCTCTAAAATAACCTCTTTAGAGGAAGCTGGTTTTTTACTCCAAAATTTAAAGCAACGTGTTTCATTTGCTAATTCTCCGATCTCAACAAGCAGGGCCAGCATCTTCTTTCCAAAAAGGTTTTCCTCTTCTAGTCCATGCTCTTTTTCTATATAGTTATCTAGCTGCCTTTGCATCTCTAACAATTTTTGTATATCCAAATTTCCAACCTCCCTTTACTTAATTTAATTTAAGTATATCACCTATACATCATACCCCTTGAGTAATTTGTTTATTATGTGACATAACCCATTTATAAAATAGGAATAAATGGGTTAAATAGAAAACTGGCGCACAAGGAACAAAAGCGGAATGGGCCTGGTCAGCTCGCGAAAAAAATATGGATTTCCCTCTAAAGGCGCTTTTTACCTTTAGAGGGAAATCCTCTTTTTCATAGCAAGCTAATTGCAGGAGCTAGACAAACCACTTTAATTTTTGAGTTATCCATATGCGAAAATCTTTTAATATCCTTAACAGTAAAAAAAAGTTTTAAAAAAGTGAAACCTTTTTGTTTTTCATTCGTATAAAAAATAACAAGTATTATGCCTTAATGGAGGTACCTGCTATGCTATGGATATTTCGAATAGTTTTATTTCTTCTTATCATTTATCTTTTTTATCGTTGCTTTAAGTTTATTGTTAATCCAAAGAGAAAATTAGAACTTGCACAAGAACAGAAAAAGTTTTATTTTTTTGATGACCAAGATAATGTACGTAAGAACTTTTTTATAACGTATAAAGGGGTACTGTTTGAGGGGGAAAAATATTTGGGGACGACAGAAGATTCTTTTGAAGTTGTTTCCATTTTTGTATGGACAAATAACGTCTCATCTTTAAAAGGTTTGTCTTTGAAAGACTTCTACTATATAGAGGGAGAAATCCGCGAAAGATATCCGAAAGCAAAAATTGATTGGAAAAGCCCTATAAAAGAACTTCTCAATAATAATGATAATGAAACATCCTAATTTAAATTAAAAAGTGGAAGTGGTTAGGTAAGATACGATGAATTTTTCATGTATTCCAAGTAAAAAGGGACTGCAATGCGCAGCCCCTTTTTTCATTAACCCTTGGAGGTTTCAAAAAATTCATTCCACTGTACTACTCTAACTTTTTCTCTCAACACATAAAACAGTAATACTAATGAAAAAAGCAGAATGATCATCATAGTTGGGGAAAAACGAGTAATATATTGACCAAAAACCGTATAGAAAAATGCTAGTGGTAAATTAGATAATAAAGATGCTTTCGTAAAAGAAGGAAATTCCCTCTTTCTTTCTACTAAACATAAATTTAAAAGCTGATAATGAAAAAATGGGATAAGTTTAAGAATTGAAATTTGACCTGTTGTCAGGACTGCACTTTGTCCGAACCATTTTTCCTTCATTTTAAATAGTTTGTTAGACAGTCCCGGAAGCCATTTAATAACAAAATAAAACCCAATAGATAATAGCGTTAAGCCAATTAATGAGTACACCGTACCGAGCAGACTTCCAAACAGAATCCCCCCGGCCATGCAAACAAGTGAAACTGGGATAAATAAAAACTGTCTTAAAATATGAAATAAGATAAATAGGATTGGTGCTATATAACCGCTCGCTTCAATAAAAGCGAATGCTGTTACTAATCTTTCATCCATCGATCTCCCTCCCCTTGCTGTGGCGAACTAATTTTAGCCCAACACAAGACAGAAGCAATATCCAAATTACGGCAGAGTTTTTCATCATCCCATACTTAATACAACATATACAATGGTACAAGTTGATATGCTAAACACTTCAAAAATTCCATTTCATACTATTATATTACTTGATAAATCCATAGAAACAGCAGGCTCTCCGCAACAGCCAGCAATGGAAGACCCCAAGCAAAGCTTTTATGCTTTGTTTTATGACGAAACATTCTCATTCCTAGAAAAGTCCCAATCGCTCCACCTAAAAACGATATCTTCCATATTGTATTTTCTTTTATGCGATACTTTTGTTTCCTTGCCCTTTGTTTATCTGTCTTCATAATATACAGCCCTATCATATTAATAAATAAAACATACCAATAGATAATACTTATTATTGCATCCATACTTCTCCCTCACTTGCTGCTATATTTGTAAAGAATACCTGTTATCAATCGACTGTTTTATAAAAAGTTCCAGCATCTATAAAGGCTGTTTTCATAAAGTTATTGTTTGTGGGCAATGGACCGTTCCTTTCCGCTCCAACGCTCCCTATGCTGTCAACTGTTGTTAAAACAACAATCTTTTATAAAATAGCCTGTATAAAAAGTAAAAGGGCTGACCATAGTCGGCCAACCCCTTCATAATTGCTATTATTTGTTAAGTTGAGCTTTAGCAGCTTCAGCTAATTGATTGAATGCTTTTTCATCTGAGATAGCAAGATCAGCAAGCATTTTGCGGTTTACTTCAATACCAGCAAGCTTCAATCCGTGCATTAAACGGCTATAAGAAAGACCGTTCATACGAGCAGCTGCATTGATACGAGTAATCCATAACTTACGGAAGTCGCGTTTTTTCTGGCGACGATCGCGGTAAGCATACATATAAGATTTCATTACTTGTTGGTTTGCTACTTTATATAAAGTGTGTTTTGATCCGAAAAACCCTTTTGCTAACTTAAGAACTTTTTTACGACGTCTGCGTGTTACTGTTCCGCCTTTTACGCGTGGCATAATAATTCCCTCCTATTTCTTCTTGCTAATTATTTAATATTGTCAAGCATATGACGAATGCGTTTGAAATCTCCTTTAGAGACAACAGCCGCTTTACGTAATTTACGTTTTGCTTTAGTAGATTTATTTGCGAATAAATGGCTTGTATAAGCGTGTGAACGTTTTAACTTTCCAGAACCTGTCTTTTTAAAACGTTTAGCTGAGCCACGGTGAGTTTTCATTTTTGGCATTTGCTTTTCCTCCTCGGGTCCTTATTTTTCGTTGATAGGTGCTAATACTAAGAACATACTGCGTCCATCCATTTTCGGTTTAGATTCAATTGTAGAAACCTCTTTACATGCTTCTGCGAATCGATCCAATACACGTTGACCAATCTCTTTATGCGTGATCGCACGGCCTTTAAAACGAATAGAAGCTTTCACTTTGTCCCCTTTTTCAAGGAACTTAATTGCATTGCGAAGCTTTGTATTAAAGTCATGCTCCTCAATAGTAGGACTAAGACGTACTTCTTTAAGGTTAATAATTTTTTGCTTTTTACGCGCTTCTTTATCTTTCTTTTGTTGTTCAAACTTAAACTTACCAAAGTCCATAATACGACCTACTGGCGGTTTTGCATTTGGAGCAACAAGTACAAGATCAAGATTTACACGTGCAGCAATTTCAAGAGCTTCATTTTTGGACTTAATTCCAAGTTGCTCTCCATTTTGGTCAATTAGACGTACTTCACGGGCACGAATGCCTTCATTTACGATCATGTCTTTGCTAATAATTAGCCACCTCCAAGGTTTATTAAAAGAATACTCGGTTTGGGCGCACCCAAGCTGAAACTAGACAAAGTTTTTATCCATTAAAAAATGCGGGTGTGATAAGCACACCCGCATTACAATAAAAGAACGCATAACGTTCAAACATTAATTGTTAAAAACCTGCCAACTGCTATTGTGCGTCAATCAGGTGAGAAGCGGGTAGCCTCTTCTTGACCAAACTCGTATTCAATTCACCTTAGCTAGTATATCATAAGCATTAATATGCTGTCAAATGACTACTTTCAATGCAACATGTTTTATTTTATCAGAACTTATCTGTTTGTGCAACAGTTTTTTCATGCTCAATATCGTTTCTGTTCACAGAGGGTTATATCTATCAATACTTTACTCTGTATTAATTTCCAGTAAGATCCTGCTGATTTCAGGTCATTTTATTCATTAACTTGTAATTCTATTGTGTTTCCAGAAGGATCCTTTGTAATATAATTACTAGCTTTCTTTGTAACCGGAGCATCAATACTTTGCAGCTGTTCTATTATTTTATCTCTCGTCATTGAATCTGGGAAAATAAGCGTAAATGAACCTAATCCTATACTGTTTTCTACTGGTGTAGGTGCTCCAATTCCATTCCATGTATTTAATCCGATATGATGATGATACCTACCAGTAGACATAAAGAGAGCTTGATTACCATATCGAGTAACAATATCAAAACCTAGTCCACCTTGATAAAACTGCTCCGTATTGGCTATTTGGGATACATGCAAATGAATATGCCCCATCAATGTGGCATTCGGGAGACCTTCCCATTTCACATCCTCCCCTTCATTTAAGAGGGACTCAGCATCTAGTGGTTCAGTAGTCATTACCACCTCATTATTATTCCATTCCCATGATGTTGATGGGCGATCTCGATATATTTCAATTCCATTTCCATCAGGGTCGGACAAGTAAAGAGCCTCACTTACTCGGTGATCGGATCCCCCTTCTATCGGATATCTATTTTGAAGTAAATGCCTAAGTACTGCACCTAAGTCTGAGCGATTCGGTAATAAAAGTGCAAAATGATACAAACCGGTTGTTCGTCGTTGCTTCGGTATTACATTATCAGGCTGTTCAATGATTAGGAGCGGCGTTCTCCCGTTTGCCGTTAAAATCGCTCTTTTTCCAGATTGCTCTAAAATTTGAAATCCAATAAGATCTTTATAAAACGTCAAAGAACGCTCTAGGTCGGCTACTTTTATATTTACTTTTCCAACATAAATATGTGGCGGACGATGGAATTCCATAGTTGTTCCTCCTGTATTTAAAAGTATGTGTTTTCAATTTTAGTATAAGTTACTATTTGTAACTTATTATACTTTTGTAATCACATTATGTCAAGTCTCATTGTTATAGTAAAATAAGTTTATTATCAATAATAATTAAGCTATAATCTAAATATAGGAGTGATCGAAAATGAACAAATCTCTAATTTGTCCAAGATTTGAAAAAGCAATGGGCATTTTAAGTCAACGATGGACTGGTATGATTATTTATCAACTACTTTCTGGTCCACAACGAAACTGCACAATTAAGTCTGCTACAGGTATAAGCGGGAGACTTCTTTCAGAGCGTCTAAAGGAATTAGAGGAAGAAGGAATTGTGAAAAGAGAAGTGTTCCCAGAAACTCCGGTAAGAATTGAATATTCTTTAACGGAAAAAGGACTTTCGTTAGAACCGCTAATGAAGGAAATTGAAAAATGGTCACAAGAATGGCTGGAAATAGATCCTTCTTCAAAGAATAATTAAGTAGCGTTTAGTAAGAACAATCTATAATTAAATTCAACATTTCGTACGCTAAGTACACATTAGAATTCCCCATATAGATTTTCACAAAAAAAGCTGCTAGTCCTAACAACGACTAGCAGCTTCTCTTTTACTGTTAATTAACGGTTTGCTTCTTCTTTTATTTTAGAAATAAATTCCGCTAAAGGCACCGTTTCAGATTTTTGTTCCCCATATTTTCGAACATTAACCGAGTTTTCTTCTATTTCATTATCACCTACGACAAGCATGTAAGGAACTTTACTCATTTGTGCTTCTCGGATTTTGTAACCAATTTTCTCATTGCGGTCATCAAGTTCAACACGTAATCCTTGTGCCTGAAGTTCTTCTTTTACATGTTTACTGTAATCAAAGTGGACATCTGGTGAAACAGGGATTACTTGTACTTGAACAGGTGCTAACCATGTAGGGAATGCCCCTTTATACTCTTCGATTAGGAAAGCAACAAAACGTTCCATTGTAGAGACTACACCACGGTGGATAACGACTGGACGATGTTGTTTTCCATCTTCACCTATATAACTTAGATCAAAACGTTCAGGCTGTAAGAAGTCTAATTGAACAGTAGATAATGTCTCTTCTTTCCCCAGCGCTGTTTTTACTTGAACGTCGAGTTTCGGACCATAAAATGCCGCTTCACCTTCTGCTTCAAAATAAGTTAGATCAAGTTCATCCATTGCATCTTTGAGCATAGTTTGTGCTTTATTCCACATTTCATCATCATCATAGTACTTCTCTTTATCTTCTGGATCACGATAGGATAAGCGGAACGAATACTCTTTTATGTCAAAGTCTTTGTAAACTTCCATTACTAAACTAACTACTCGTTTTAACTCTTCTTTGATTTGATCTGGCCTTACAAAAATATGTGCATCGTTTAACGTCATCCCACGAACACGTTGTAACCCAGACAGTGCACCAGACATTTCATAACGGTGCATTAAGCCTAACTCAGCAATGCGGATAGGGAGCTCACGATAGCTGTGAATGCCATTTTTATAAACCATCATATGATGCGGACAGTTCATCGGACGTAACACAAGTGATTCATTATCCATTTCCATAACAGGGAACATATCATCCTGGTAATGATCCCAGTGACCACTAGTTTTATAAAGATCAACGCTTCCCATAGCAGGAGTGTAGACATGATCATAGCCTAGGCGCTCTTCCTTATCAACGATGTAACGCTCAACAATACGACGAATTGTCGCTCCTTTTGGAAGCCACATCGGAAGACCTTGCCCAACTTTTTGCGAATTCATAAATAAATTTAATTCTTTACCAATTTTGCGGTGATCACGCTCTTTTGCTTCTTCTAAAAGGCGAAGATGCTCCTCTAAATCTTCTTTTTTAAAGAAAGCAGTACCATAAATACGCTGAAGCATTTTATTATCGCTATTTCCACGCCAATAAGCACCTGCAATGCTAAGAAGTTTGAATTCTTTAATTTTGTTTGTAGATGGTACATGGATTCCACGACACAAATCAAAAAATTCACCTTGTTCGTAAATCGATACTTGTTCATCGGAAGGGATTGCTTCTAATAGTTCAAGTTTATACTCATCATTGATGTCTTCAAACATTCTTTGAGCTTCATCCCGACTCACTTCTTTTCTGACAACTTCTAAACTTTCTCCCACAATTTTTTTCATTTCTTTTTCAATTTTAGGAAAATCCTCTGGTGTAATAGCATGTTCCATATCAAGATCGTAGTAGAAGCCACCTTCAATAACAGGCCCAACTCCAAGTTTCACGTCGGGATAAAGACGTTTTATCGCTTGAGCCATTAGATGTGCTGTACTGTGTCTTAAAATTTCAAGTGCCTCGTCTCCTCCAGCTGTAATAATTTCAATTTCTCCGTCACTTTCTATACTTGTACGAAGATCGATTTGTTGACCATCTATTTTACCGGCAATCGCTTTTTTCTTTAGCCCTGGGCTAATAGAAGCGGCGATATCTTCTGTTGTTGCACCTTTTGGAAACTCCTTCACACTTCCATCAGGGAACTGAATTTTAACAACTTCTGCCATGTGACTTCACTCCTTTAAATTTTAAAAAATATAAAAAACCCCGCCCCTTCTACTTGAAGGGACGAGGTTAATATACACACTCGTGGTTCCACCCAACTTCACATTACAAAAGGACCTATTCCTTTATGCAATATCTTCATTGATTACCAATAACGACAGTCGCCGTCAACCATTACTGCACGTATGTCACGCGGTTCCTGATTGAAGTTTAGAGGTGGTAAGTATACGTATCGCGCTAGGAAGCTTGCAGCCTTGACTTCCCTCTCTGAAAACTGACAAAGAATACTGTTGTCCTCATCATAACTTTTATCTATTGACTTATTATGTAGGTATTATAAGCCGTTATAAAATGAAAATCAAGAGGACTTTAAAGAAAAATTAGCTAGCATTAAGTCATTAGGCATAGGTGATGAGCTAGTTTTACTTATACTTCAATTCTACAGGTTTAACTCAATCAAAGTTCTTCTTGACTAAAAGTTTATATTCTTAAATCGCAAAAAAGCTATTCATTCGCTGCGTCTAATGATGTATAAAGAAAACTTTCCGGAAAATATCTTAACGGCAGTAGATTCACCCGCTCTTCAAAAATATTTTGTAACGTTCGAATAAGGTTTTGCTCATGGTCGTCGCTATAAACAAAAATCTTCTCCGGTGCAAGTGAAAGCAAAGGAGCTATCGTATAAGAATCAACATACAATGGGTGATTAGTCAAAAGCCTCTTGTCCATATAAGCTAAAAGTTGATCTCTGTCCAGTTCTTGAAATCCCTCATCAAAAAAGCGGAATCCGAACGGAGTTGAATAGAGATGTATAGAAATTTTTTTCTGTTCTCTTGTAGACAAATATTCTCTCAACATATGAAGAAACATTTGATATTCTTGCTCCATTTTGTATTCATCTATCGCCAGTTCAACATACTCCATTTGCCTATCTTGTAATTTCTTCAACCGAAATTTAGACCAAGAATCGAAACTTACCGGCTCCCTACTTTCAAGCAGCATTTCTACATTTTCTTCAACAAACTCCCGCTCTCCCCATTCTTCCAAAAGCTCTGTCAGTTCTGGCCGTTCACCAAGCCGCATTCCTAAAATAATCTCCATTATTTGTCCTATTTCATCACTGTCTTCATAATAATAATAATCCGTCAGAATAGAGGATGCCCACTCCATACATTTTTCTGATAATAAAAAGTCACATATTGATTTTATTAATTGTTGCCGTTCGTCATTTGTATAAGGTTTATTTATAGATATAATATAATGTTGTTGATTTTGGAATAATGTCTCATGGAACGATGATATGAAACCCGAATCGTTCGCACGCTTTTGAAGATTACTAGCGTCCCTTTTGCTCTTAAATAAAAGTTCCAACAAATTTCTTCCCTCCCTAAAGCCAAATCCCTGCTTTATATATATGGAGAGCTTGTTCGAATTAGAAGTTTTCAGACAAATTTTATTCACCTTTTATAAAAAAACTGCCGTACAGAAGAATTCTCCTCTTGTACGGCAGTTTATTCCTTATTCTCTCCTGTTATGACCGTCAATTAATACTGGCTTAGCTAAATACTTTACTCTTTCCATAATCCTTGCTGCTTTCATCTTTTCCACTTCACCTCTTTGCGAGTAGGTAAGATGATGAGTCAATTCATCCCAATTAAAATTGGAAGAGAAAAAAGTCGGTAAGTTCTCAAGCATTCTATATTGCAAAATCGTTCCAAGTATTTCATCTCTTCCCCAGCTTGTCATCGTTTCTGCTCCTAGATCATCGAGCATAAGAACCTGTGCTTTCTTTACCATCTCTAACTTTTCATTGATGGAATTATCCCCAAGAGATTGTTTAATCTCCCTAAAAAATTCTGGGACATACACAATCATGGAAGAAAAGTTATTTTCGGCTAGTTCATTCGCAATTGCACCTAACAGATAGGACTTCCCTACTCCAAATTTCCCGTAAAAGTATAGGCCTTTCATTTTTTTCTCAGGAGAATATTCTTCTACAAAGTTTTTAGCAAGCCGAACTGCTTGAAGTCGGCTTGGGGAATCTAATGCCAAAGTGGAAAAAGATGCTTCTAAAATGTCCTTTGGTACATACAGGCTTTTAATTAACTTTTGAGAGCGTGCCCGTTCATCTTCCATTACTTTACGCGGGCATTGATGATATTCAATGTCAATGGAATTGCCCTTTATTACGAGATGTGGGTCATATCCCTTCATCATATTTTTGCATTCACCGAGACTTGGGCAATCATTACATTGTTTACTTTGGGATATATATTCGTAAAGCTTCATTATGCTTCCATCAATCATACTTCGTGTCACAGTTCCTTGATGTTGATCTATAAATGCTTTGACCTCCTCGTTTTGAAGGATATCCCTTTTGGTTTGTTCATATCTCTCTTTAAACGATCCAGAGGTAGCCAATTTTTTTAACGTATCATTTATCCGTTCCATTCTGTTCACCTACTTTCGGAAATTCTTTAATTCTTCCTCAAGCTTCCTTTTCTCTTCTTCAAAATTTAAATTACTTTGGTCTTTAGAAGGTTTTACTTTTGATGACTTGTCTTCTTCTGTGAACCAATCAGGAAGTTTCTCTGTTCTAATTGGTTTACGGCGCGATCCAGATGGCTGCTTCCCATCCTTACCTTGTGCCCATTCCAAGTATTGTTTATGTTCTTTTTTAGCTAATTCCATTGCCTCTTTTGCGGTTGTCACTTTTTTTCTTTTCCAGTGAGAAGCTATTTTTTCCATATAACCTTTTGTTAGCTTCATATCCGTTTTTAAAAGTACATATTGAATTAATACGTTCATAACACCTATTGATAATTTTTGCGTCATGAGCACTTCTTCGACCGCTTGCATATCTGCTTTCGAAGGTTTTCCACCATTGCTTATATCTGAGAGAACATCCTTCGGTGAGGTTGATTCCAAGTATTCAATAAGTTCTCCCTCTTTTGTTAAAGGCTCGTTTTTTTCTTTTTCATTCCCTTTAGTTGAAAGATGCGGAGTTAACTCGGGAAGTACATCCCCCGTTTGAAGCTGGTACCAATCTCTTGCAGACTTTCTTAACACTTCTATATCGATGGAGTCATCAGCTGTAAGAGAGCTTAGAATGACATTCTTCATTTGGATCGGGTCAATACCGTATAAATAGCTTAATTTAAGTACCGTTTCTTTGACTTTATTCGTAAAAGCTTTTCTCGGAACCATTGATTCAGATAACCCAGAGAGCAATAGGGAAAAATCAAAATTAACGTCGTCTAACTCAACACCCTTGCCTTTAGCTTGATAGATATATTGAGATTTTTCATCTGTTTTACTAGCAATGTTCGCTTCATGGTGAAGGAAATCCACATTTTGTTCTGATGTAGATGTATAAACATCTTGGAAGGAACGGGTAATTTCACTAAATTGACCTTGATTGATTTTAGAGTCTGTAAAAAAGTGTTTTAGCCTTGTAAAATGAGATTTCCCAATTTTCCTATAAAGATATACATTTAACATGCCATCATAAAAAAACTCATCTGGTGACAATGGTCGTTGCAATTCATAAATAAAAATCCGTTTATCATCTTCTGTTTTTTGGAATGTCTTTAATAAACCGATTCCCTCTAACTTTAGTCTTGCTTCATATATACTCTGTAAATTTAAAGATAAAAAGTTCATCAAGTGATAATGCGTTGATTCACCCGACCATAATTTATTCTCCTCTACCTCTGTAAATAATGTCATATACAAACTATAACAAGCTGCTCCTATAAGAGGCTGATAAAGAAGTGTTATGACCTTTTTGTCATACTCATGCACAATACCGTTCGTCTTGACACTGTAATGATCAATAGGCTGTATTTCATTCCAATGCTTCTTCATCATTAACATACTACCTTTCAGGTGAGTTTTTACTGTTTTTACAATCAATTCTACGAAATGTAAAAGAGAAAAGAGCTAAAGAACCATCTCTTCAGCTCGTACTTCATTAATCTCTTTTTATAAGGTCTTTTAATTCATCAATAAAAACATTGATATCTTTAAATTGACGATAAACCGATGCAAATCGCACATAGGATACTTCATCAATTTTTGCAAGCCTGTCCATTACCATTTCTCCGATTTTATCTGATTGCACCTCTGACGTACCTTGACTTCTAAGTTCTTTCTCAATTTCTAGTGTGATTTTCTCTAACTGCTCAAGAGAGACAGGACGCTTCTCACATGCTTTAATTAACCCTCTTAAAATTTTCTCACGACTAAACTCTTCTCTAATTCCTTCTTTTTTTACAACAATAAGCGGGATTTCCTCTACTTTTTCAAATGTTGTAAAACGATGAGCACAAAGTTCACATTCTCTTCTTCTTCTCGTTGAACGCCCCTCATCAACAGGACGAGAATCGACTACTCTTGTACCACTATGGTTACACGACGGGCACTTCATTATATCAGCTCCGTTACTTTATACTAATTATTTTTATCATATATAAGGTAAGCTGTTCCGACAACCTTCACAATTAAATTTTAATAAGATTTTTATCAAGATTTTCATAAAATGACTGGATATGTCCTTTTAAAACAGGATATGTACCTGAAAGCTTTGCTCCGTTCGCACTCACTTTAAAATCAACCGCTGTTTCAAACGGACGGACCGTAATGATTGTCACCACGATAAATAAAGAAGGGCGAATGTTTTTTTGGACTGTCCATTCCCCTCTGTCTTTTGAGTGGGATAAAACTTGATATTCATCTGAGGCAAAAAGCGATTCCACCGCATCGTTTACTTTTTGAGAAGTTGATTTATAGTAATGGGTTTGAAGATCTTTATCTACATGTTCGTCACTAGTCTCGCATTCTGATTGAAATCTTTTTAAAATCGAACGTACTCCGCTCATATTTTGTTCATCCTCCATATTTCTTTAATTCTATTTTACACGAAAAAGAGATATAAGGAAAAAATAATATAGATAGATGCACCAAAAAGAGGTGTATGGAATTCATACACCTCTTTAACGCAAATTTTATTTTAAGATTAAAGTGCTTTTACTTGCGGCTTTTTCACTTGAACAGGACCCATTCCACGTGGTACTTCAATTGTCTCGCGTGTTTCTGCACTAAGTGCATCAGCAATATAGTTAGCAGCAATATTAGGATCTAATTCGCCACATGTATACACATCAATACTCGCATAACCATGTTCAGGAAAGCTATGAATAGTTAAGTGTGATTCAGAGATAATTACAACCCCACTTACACCTTGTGGAGCAAATTTATGAAAAGCTACCTCACGAACTTCAGCACCTGATTTTAATGCTGCGTCTACAAACGTTTTTTCAATTTCATTTACATCATTTAACTTTTCAAAATCGCATCCCCATAATTCAGAGATTACATGACGACCCATTGTTTCCATTAGTCGTTTCCCCCTTTGACATAATTTTTTTCGTCAAAATGAACATTTCCATTTGCAAAAATGTTAACTACCACGGGGGAAAGTTAGTCCGAAGAGGTCCTAACCCTTTAAGTAGCTAAATTAGTACTATTCTGCTAACAAGAAGTTCACGAAAAATAGTATACTTTGTTTAAAACTGTTTTGCAATAAAGTTTTTGAATTTTTTCTTGTATTTTTACAATAACAGTACTAATCCTCATTACTTTTTACCGGAATTAGTTTTAGTATTCCACAAACGAAAGATGGACACAGGCGAAGTTTGGGGTAATTAGTGTCGTTGGTTAATAACCATGTCAGTCTTCCGCAGACATGGCCATTTTGTTAAAAGTATTAGTAAATCCATATTTATAAAATGGAATGGAAAAAACCAGTGAAGCTTCACGCAACCTCACTGGCTTAGATAATACTATCTTTTGTCTCTCTTACTATCCTTTCAAACACTTACCTCAGAACGAAGCTCCATTTTCGAAGCAACTAATTTTGCTAAATCAACTACACGGCAAGAATAGCCCCACTCATTATCGTACCATGCTAATACTTTTACCTTACGGTTATCCATTACCATTGTAGACAGACCATCAATTATTGCAGAATGTGGATTAGTATTAAAATCAATAGATACTAGCGGTTCCGTTGTATATTGCAAAATATTTTGCAATGAGCCCTGTGATGCAGTGATGAACGCCTCATTAATTTCCTCAACCGTAACATCTCTTTTCAAATCAACAACAAGGTCAACAAGTGACACATTAGGGGTTGGAACCCTTAGTGCCATGCCATGTAATTTTCCTTTTAGTTCCGGAATTACCAGTGCAAGTGCCTTAGCAGCACCCGTCGTTGTTGGAATAATGGACTGACCACACGCTCTAGCTCTACGAAGATCTTTATGCGGATTATCAATATTCTTTTGATCATTCGTGTAAGCATGAACCGTTGTCATCAGACCATTTTCAATTCCAAACTGTTCATTTAGTACTTTTACGACCGGTGCAAGACAGTTTGTTGTACATGACGCATTAGAAATAATATTATGTTCTTCCATATTTAATGCGCTTTCATTTACGCCCATTACAATAGTTGTATCCTCATTTTTCCCCGGTGCTGTTAAAATTACTTTTTTAGCACCTGCTTCTAAATGTAGACTAGCCTTTTCTTTTGAATTGAATTTTCCAGTAGCCTCAATAACGATATCAATACCTAATTCATTCCAAGGAAGTGACTTTGGATCACGATTGCCCAGCAATTGAACAGTTTTTCCATTTACAATAATGCTATCCGTTTCTGCTCTTACATCAGCCTGGAAGATGCCATGGTTTGTGTCATACTTTATTAAATGTGCTAACGTCTCAGCGGGATAGCTTGCATTGACCGCTACTACATCAAGACTTTCATCTAAAATTGCTTTTCTAAAAACCATTCTACCTATTCTTCCAAACCCATTGATTGCCACTTTAGCCTTCATTAATCCGGCTCCCCTCTATAATAATGTCATACTTATATGATGATTAACTAAAATTAGTATAACATATTAAGAGAATTTGTTAATGAATAATTTGCGTATTTTAAATGTCTTATTTTTCAGAAAAATTCAGATAATAAAAAACGCTCCCTTCGGAAAATAAATTCCTCGTGAAGCAGCTTTTATCCCGCATAAACGGGTAGTAATCCCCCCACATCAAAGATTAGAGAGGTTCGAAGAAGGAGTAGATGGGGGTAGATAGAAGCCCCCACTGATTGAAATTTCACTTTATCAAGGAATCAAGTTCCACCTTTCAAGCAGTTCTTCTAGTTGAAATTCTGTATTAGTTATAGATCCATTATTGTCGATAACCACATCTGCAAGACTAACTTTATCCTTTAACGGGAATTGAGAGTCAATCCGAGCAAGTGCATCTTCTTTGCTTAGGCTATTCCTTTCCATTAGTCTATTTAACTGTGTTTCTGCATCGACATATACAACAATCGTCCGATCCACCATCCAAGTTAAATTGCTCTCATAAAGTAAAGGAATATCCATGATGACCGTCCTTTTCCCACTAGCAAATGCTTTTTCCTTCTGGTCGAGCATCTCTTTTCTCACTGCTGGATGGACAATTCCGTTCAATAAATTTCGTTTTTCCTCATTAGAAAAAACAATACTTCCTAATTTTTCACGATTAATCTTATTGTTTTCTTTGCATAAGATTTCTTTTCCGAATTTAGTTACAATTTCATTGTATGCCGGTTTTCCAACTTCTACAACCGTTCTTGCTGCAATATCTGCATCCACTACTGTAAAGCCTTTATGTTTTAGGAAGGTGGAGACAGTGCTTTTTCCACTGGCAATCCCTCCTGTTAATCCAATAACCATTCCCATAACCGTATTCCTTTCTATCTTAAAATCTTAATACTCCTATTAGAATGAGCAGAAGTCCCGGTAAAAAAGAAACCTGTTGAATCCATCTAATATGAGAAAAGAACCTTCCCATTTTCAAACCACCGTTTAAAAATAAGAAGCTCATCACCATTACCGCTAACGCCAGAATAATTGGAGAAAAACTGAGTAACGCGGCTCCAATTCCAGCACCGAATGCATCTAATGAGAGTGCGATACCGAGCATAAAGGCTTCAATACCAGTAATGGTCCCCGACTTGTCAAAGTCTGCTGTTAAAGGCCTACGCAAGATTTGAATAACCAATCCAATTGATTTAATTTCAAAGTTAATTAACGTTTTTTCTTCTTTTACCTCTACTTCTTTTTCTGGGCGAAAAAATTGATATAGAACAACTGCCCCTAAAAGAATTAGTATCAGTCCCCCAAACCTTCCAGCAACTTCAGGTGAAATAAACGTTTGAATAGTTTGACCAACAAGCATCGCTACCAACAATGTGGTTGCGGAGCAGATGGAGATGATACTAATTGATTTAAAGGGGATGGTTACTTTCCTCAATCCATATGTTAGTCCTGTACTAAAACTATCGAGACTGACAGCAAACGCAAGCAATAATAACGTTATTGTTTGACTCATCGATTAGGCTCCTCCCTAGAAATCGCTACGATAGTATATGGGAGGAGCTTATTAAATGTTAAATAGAAATGCAAAAGCGGCTCGAACAGAGGCGACAAGCATAAGGCGAGCATCTCAGAAAGGGGTTCTTTGCCTTTTTGGGATGCTTGACTTATGACTCGAGCCTCTAGCCGCTGGCGCTAGACAACCCGAAAGGCAAAAGCGGCTCGAATAGCTCGTGAAAAAAATAGGGATTTCGCTCAAAAAGCGCTTTTGGCCTTTAGGACAAAATCACCCTTTTCCCAACGAGCTAAGGCACTTCGAAAAGCCTCATTACTTCTGACAGGTAGGACAATAATGTGTCCCCCTCCCAGCGGAAACCTTTTTCTCAATTGTCGTTCCGCATTTTGGACAAGGCTCTTCTTTCTTACCGTAAACAAATAATTGCTGCTGAAACATCCCCATTTGTCCTTGAGAATTCACGTAAGAACGAATCGTACTTCCCCCTTGCTCTACTGCTTCAGATAATGTCGCAATAATTTCGGCGTGCAGCTTTTCTACCTCTGTTTGCGTTAAGGATTTTGCTTTACGATCTGGATGAATACCCGCACGGAAAAGTGTCTCATCTACATAGATATTGCCTAAACCGACTAGTAAAGTTTGGTCTAGTAGTGCTGCTTTTACAGCTCTTTCTGTCCTCATAAGTCTGTCCGCTAAATACGAAACCGTAAAGTCAGATGAAAATGGTTCTGGACCTAATTGAGCTAAAGGTAAGTGTTTCATTTCCTCCCCTTTACTAAATAAATGCATCGTACCGAATTTCCTAACGTCCCGGTACCTTAGAGCCGTGTTATCCGTAAAATGAAAAATGACATGCGTATGCGGTTCAACAGGTTCGTTTTCTTCGTACAAACCATATCTTCCCTCCATTCGAAGATGGGAAACAAGTGCATAATCTGTTAGGTAAAATATTAAAAATTTCCCTCTCCTTCTCATTTCAAGGATCTCCTGCCCTCTCAACGACTGGACAAAAACTTCTGCATCATCAGGCAGTTTCACCATTTTTGGCCAAAAAACAGACACACTTTCAATTCTTTTTCCAATCACTAGCTGTTCTAATGTTTTACGTACTGTTTCGACTTCTGGCAGTTCTGGCATAATGGTTCCTCCTTTGCGAGACGCTTTTTAAAACCCACTGTATATTACCCATGATCCATTGATCCATTATTTTGCGTCGTACCATGTTGGACCATATGAATAATCTACTTTTAATGGCACTTTCAGTTCTAAAGCATTCTCCATCACTTCTGGTACAATCTCTTTTAATTTTTCTATTTCCTCTTTGGGTGCCTCAAAGATGAGTTCATCATGCACTTGTAGAAGTAATTTAGATTGCAGATTTTCTGTTTTCAATCGTTCCGCCATTTCAATCATTGCTTTTTTGATGATGTCCGCTGCGCTTCCTTGAATTGGTGTGTTCATTGCCGTGCGTTCAGCAAAGCTACGAAGATTGAAATTACGGCTCGTAATCTCCGGTAAATAGCGACGACGATGCAGCAATGTAGTAACAAAGCCTTTTTGTTTGGCGTCTTGCACAATCTCATCCATATATTCTTTTACTCCTGGGAAGCTTTCTAAGTAGCGCTTAATAAATTCTCCCGCTTCTTTACGAGTAATACCTAGACTTTGGGAAAGTCCATAGTCACTGATTCCATATACAATACCGAAGTTGACAGCTTTAGCTTGTCTTCTCATATTAGAAGTGACCTCATCTTTACTTACCCCAAACACATCCATTGCTGTCTTTGTATGAATATCTAAATTATTCTTAAAAGCGTCTATAAGTTTTTCATCATTTGCAATATGTGCTAATACCCTCAATTCAATTTGTGAGTAATCAGCAGCAAACATTACCCATCCTTCGTGGGATGGAACAAACGCTTGTCTTATCTTTCTTCCTTCTTCAAGTCTAATTGGGATATTTTGCAAGTTAGGATCAATAGAGCTCAATCGTCCAGTTTGCGTCAATGCTTGATTAAATCTAGTATGGATTTTGTCTGTGTTCTCATGAACTACCTTTAACAATCCTTCTAAATAGGTAGATTGAAGTTTTCCTAACTGACGATAACGCAGAATATAGTCAATGATTTCATGCTTAGATTGAAGCTTTTCTAATACATCTGCAGAAGTAGAGTAGCCAGTTTTCGTCTTTTTAATAACTGGCAGTTCTAATTTTTCAAAGAGAATGACTCCAAGCTGTTTAGGGGAGTTAATATTAAATGATTCACCTGCAAGCTCGTGAATTTTAATCTCCATTTCCTGTAAACGTTCTGCAAGTTCTGTCTTCATTTCTTTTAAACGTCCAGTATCTACCTTTACTCCTGTATATTCCATTTCAGCAAGTATTAGCGCAAGTGGAAGCTCCAACTCTGTAAATAATTCATATTGATCATTTTTCTTTAACTCTTCCACACATGTTTTTTCCAGTGTATAAAGCGATTTAGCCTTGCGCGCTAAATGTTCTGCCACTATTTTTTCTTCTGGAACTTTCTGTTTTGCTCCTTTACCATAAACACTTTCATCCGTTTGAATGGCAGGCTGATGATGGCGTCTTGCAATAGAGGCAAAATCATCACCAGAGTCAGAAGGATTCAAAATATAAGATGCAAGTAGTAAGTCAAATTCAATCCCTTTTAAATCGATTCCGTGCCTATTTAAAGAAACAACGGACAATTTAGAATCGAAAACATTTTTACTAGCTCTTTCATCCTCTGCCCACTCTTTAAATGCAGGAGAATTTAAGGCTGTCTCTAAACTAAAATAGTATGTACCATTTTCATTGTGAAGGCTCATGCCAATTATTTCTGCCAGGTGATAATTATCTTCGAGTATTTCAATGAACAGTGAATTCTGATCAGCAAAATGCTCTCTTTCTAACTTGTCGAGAATTTCATATGTAATCTCTTGCAACTCTTGTTGTTCTTCCTCTACACCCTCACCCATTTTTTCCAGTAGTGAGTTGAAACCTAATTCTTTAAAAAGTTCCTTCAGCTTATTCTGATCGTTTTCTTTATACTCTATCTCGTCTAATTTGACATCAACAGGTGCCTCACGCAAGATTGTTGCCAGTTCTTTACTCATGATGGCTTGCTGTTTATTTTCTTCCAATTTTTCTTGTAGTTTTTTTCCGCTCACTTCATCAATAGATTCTAATAGATTTTCAATTGTTTGAAATTGCTTCAATAGTTTTATTGCTGTTTTTTCTCCTACTCCAGGGACACCCGGGATATTATCTGAACTATCTCCCATCAAGCCTTTCATGTCGATAATCCGATTAGGCGTTATTCCCCATTTTTCCTCAATATGTTTAGGTGTATATACTTCTGTATCTGTTATTCCTTTTTTCGTGATACAAACCGTTGTTTTATCAGAGCTAAGCTGTGTTAAATCTTTATCACCAGAAATGACTTTTACTTCGTATCCATCTTTTTCTGCTGTTAGCGAAAGCGTTCCGATTATATCATCTGCTTCATAATTTTCTATTTCATATCGTGCTATTCCATAAGCATCTAAAAGTTCACGAATATATGGAAACTGTTCTGATAGCTCGGGAGGTGTCTTTTGCCGTCCACCTTTATACTCCTTATAAGTGCTATGACGAAATGTTGTTTTGCCCGCATCAAAGGCAACCAATATATGCGTAGGTCTTTCCTCTTCTAGAATTTTTTGTAGCATTGTAGTAAATCCATAAATCGCGTTCGTATGTATACCTTTATCATTATTTAACAGCGGTAATGCAAAAAATGCCCGATAAGCAATACTATTGCCATCAATTAAAACTAGTTTTTTATCCATTGAGGTGCCTCCTCGTACTACATAATTTTTAATTTTCCCGTGCAATTATCCCTGTTCTCTCTCCCGTTTATTCTACCATGACCTGTAATGAAAGGAAAAATGGCTAGCATCTGTAAGTAAGAGGTTCAGTCGTCTAAAATGACTCTATGTAGTAATTATAACTATACAAAACCTTTCCTCTTTCAACCTTTTGTATGTCCTATGGACTCGTAATGGTTCTATCCGATGACTGATATCTATTTACGACTTGCACGCTAAACAAAAAAACCTAAAATAAAGCAACTATCGCTCTATTTTAGGCCCTAAAGTTATCAAATTATTCCGTGTCTCCTGCAAGAATACGTGCATATGGAGAGTCAGACGGTAGAACAATGACCGTTTCTCCATCGACTGTTTTTTTGTACGTTTCTAATGTTTTATATAAATTGTAGAATTCTGGATCTTTAGAAAAAGAAGAGTTATAAATTTTAGCTGCCTCTCCTTCTCCTTCACCACGAATAACATTAGCATTCGCTTCTGCTTTTGCTAGCAGCTCTCGAACCTCTCGATCTGTTTCCGCAATAATCCTTTGCTTATCCGCGTCTCCTTTTGAAAGATACTCCTGAGCTTTCGATTCGCGTTCTGAGATCATTCTGGCATAAACAGACTTTTCATTCTCCGGTGGTAAATCAGTCCGCTTCATTCTTACATCAGTAACAGTTACACCATAGTTATCTCTTTTAAGCAATTTATTTACCTTCTCCGTAACACGGTCATTTAAACTTCCACGAGATGATTTTTCATCATTTATTATTTCATCATAATTTAGGCTTCCTAGCTCTGCACGGACAACAGAATAGATGAACTCTTCCATTCTTGTTTCAGCATTGATTACAGTCCTAGCATTTGTAATCATTTTTAAGGGATCTTCTATTTTCCATACAGCATAGTTATCAATGATAATACGCTTTTTATCTTTTGTGTTAATTTCAGCTTCCGAAACATCATAGGTCATTTGGTATTGAGGCAGTGAAGTAACCGATTGGATAAACGGAATTTTAAAATTCAATCCAGGCTCTTCTTCAATTCTAACAACTTCACCAAACTGGCGAACAACTTTATATTCCCCTTCTTTTACCACGTAGATATTTGTGAAAACTAATGCAAGTACTGCTAACAATACGATTAAGAAGATACCAATCTTTGTATACTTTTTCCACTCAATCGGCTGTTTTTTCCTATTATATTTTTCAAAAACATTTTCTTCCGTCATTGCTCTTCACTTCCTTCCTCCGTTTTAGCAGGTGCTGGCTTCTCTGCACCGCCTTCGAATGAACGAATTGGGAAGTATTTTAATGTATCTCCATTATCCTTCATAATGTATACTTCCGCATCTGGTAAGACATTTTCTAAAGTTTCAAGAATTAGGCGTTTTTTCGTTATCTCAGAATTACCTTTGTATTCCTCATAAAGCTTGTTAAATACGGCTACATCTCCTCGCGCTTGCTCAATGCGTGCTGTTTTTTCTCCGTTCGCTTTTGAGATGATGGCATCCTTTTCTCCTTTCGCCTCATTGGATCGTTGATTTCGATATTTCTCTGCTTCATTCTTCTTTGTATTCATCGTTTCTCTAGCATCCGTAACGGCAGTAAAAGCACTGCGCACCTCTGCATTCGGTAGCTCTACATCTTGCAACTTAACATTTATAACCGAAATCCCCATATTATAGCCTTCTACTAAGTTCGTTAATAAGTCCCTTACCTCCGCCTCAATTTCAGCTTTTCCGGAAGTAAGAGCATCATCAATTTCTGAACTACCAATAATACTTCTGATGGATGCGGAAGTAGCATCGTATAATATTTCTTTCGGATCATCTGCATTAAATAAATAACTCTCAGGATCTGTAATTTTCCATTGAACAACAAGGTCTGCTAACACAATATTTTCATCCCCTGTAATCATCTTTGTTTCATCGGGAAACTCATTAATTTCCCCATCCTTTTCTTCAAATCCAAATTGCAAGCTGAATGTTTCTTTTGAAAGGATTTCTACTGATTGAATTGGCCAAGGCAATTTAAATTTAAGACCTGGTTCAGTATCCGGTTCTCCTGCTTCTCCAAATGTTAAAACAATCGCCTGGTCCGATTCATCCACTGTATACCATGAAGTAAATAAAACGATTGATAGTATAATAGCCCCAAACACCATTCCAGTAATGGCATAAATTCTTTTAAGACTCAAATCCATCCCCCCTTTTTTATTTGTACTATGTAATACGATTGAATAAAAAAAAGGTTTCCTTCTTTTATATATAAAAGAAAAAGACGAGAACGGGGTCAGTTCTCGTCTTTTCTTATCCATTTGGATGAAGGGGTTTTCACTAAGTATAGTATCATTCAATTATTAATCTAATTTGAAAGCTGTGTAAATATATTGTAAACATTTCAATTATTTACATATTTTCTTGTTTAGGATGAAAGGTTTCCTATATTTTTCTAATATATCATTGATAATTATTCATGATACATAGAGATACCTTCCATTTATTTTTCAATCTCCTTATTTTTTGGAAACCTTTTATAAAGGGTGACAATGAAAGTTGATCCTTTATTTACTTTGGATTTCACTTCTATTTTTCCATAATGTGCCTCAACTATATGTTTTACAATAGCTAATCCTAATCCTGTTCCCCCAGAATTCCTACTCCTAGCTTTATCAACTCGGTAAAACCTTTCAAATATTCTTGGAATCTGATCTTCTTCAATACCAATCCCGTTGTCTTCTACAATAACTTTGACCCTTTTTTCATCCGTTTTAATATGTACATTAATTTTGCCATTTTTCTGTGTGTAGGCAATAGCATTGCTGATTAAATTAATAAACACTTGCTTCATTCGATAAGGGTCAATTTCAGCACTACTGTCGCTAGCAGGTGTATAAGACAACTTAATTGCTTTTAGTCTCGCTCTATCTTCCAAAATTGGAAGTACTTCCGAAATTAGTTTAGCCATATCTGTTCTATGAACGGACAAAGTAAAACCTTGCTTTTCAATTTTTGACAGTTCAAGAAGATCTTGAATAAGTGATTGCAACCTATCACTTTCTTTTAGGATAATATCTAGAAATGCTTCAAGTGTCTGTGGTTCCTTCATTGCCCCGTCTAATAAAGTTTCTGAAAACCCTTTTATAGAAGTTATTGGTGTTTTTAGTTCATGAGATACATTAGCTACAAAGTCTTTTCGCATTTGTTCAAGCTTTTTAAGTTCTGTAATATCATGAAACACGACAACGATACCATTCCATTCATCGTTGTGACCGATAATAGGAGCCCCGTAAACCTCGTAATGCCTTCTTTCTATTTTATGTGGAAGTAGTATTTGCCTTCTCAATCTCTGCTCTGTCATGAAAATTTCTTCTACTAACTTATTAACTTCTGTATGTTGAATAACTTCATGGTATCGTTTTCTAGGTAAAACTTTTTTTATATTAAAAAACTCGTTGAAAGCCCGATTTGTCACCACAATATATCCGCGATGATCGATAAGTAGTAGTGCACTTCCCATATTTTCTATTAGTGTAGTTAATCTATCCTGCTGCATTTCCTGTGACATGACCATTTCTTGAAGATTACGAGCTAGAATATTTATCGATGTACTTAACATCGTTGTCTCATCTAAACGGTCCTCATACGTCCTAGCTTTATAGTTACCTTTTGCTAATTCTATTGCCACATTTGTTGCCGACTCTATTGGCTTTGTATATCTATTTGTAATCCTAGCCCCTAGTAAAATAATAACAATTAGGGATAAACCAAGCGAAACGGATAAAACAATCCAAATTTGATGATTAATTTTATTTAAAGCATCCACTTTCGTACTCAAAATCAGTAAACCGTCCAACTGTTGTCGCTTATTATATAATGGATACCAATAGTACTTAACTTCTAACCCTGACATTACCAGTTTTGTTTGCTTATCCTTTTTATCCCAGTTCTCCGTTATATCTGTAATAATTTCTTCTTGTTTTTGGTTATTTACTTCTTTGATTATCCCTGTATCTTGAAGAATGTCCCCTTTATCATTCGTAATCGTTATTCTTACATCTAAAATCTTACTGATTTCTTGGGTCATTTTCTCATCATAGGATTTCGGATCACCATTTTCACTTATTTCATTAGCAAGCAATTGTGCCTCTTTTTCGATCCTTGAATTAAATGTATCTAAATAATAATTTTTAAATATTTGCCCTAACAAAAGTCCAAGAGCAATTAATACAGCGATTATTAACGTTATTAATGCAAAAAGAAGTTTTGTTCTAAACCTCATCATGGAGCTTTAGGCTCCTCCAGTTTATACCCTAGTCCTCTAATCGTCTTTATGTACATTGGCTTTTTTGTATTCGATTCTATTTTATCTCGTAAATGACTTATATGGACATCAACAATTCTAGTGTCCCCTGCAAAGTCATACTTCCAAACGGCACGTAATAATTGATCACGTGTCAAGACTCTCCCTTTATTCTCAGTTAGAAAGAGCAGAAGTTCAAATTCCTTTGGTGTAAGCTCTAGTAAACGCCCTTGAAAATAAGCCTCATACTGTTCTGGATAAATTTTCAATTCCGCCACTTCATTGTACTCTTTTATCACTTCTAAAGAATGATCATTTGTTTCTTGTATAGCTTGACTTCGCCTCAAAATTGCCTTTACTCTTGCCACCACTTCACGCGGACTAAATGGCTTTGTCATATAATCGTCAGCACCAAGTTCCAAACCTAACACTTTATCAAACTCATCATCTTTTGCCGTTAACATTAAAATAGGAAGCAGTTCTTTTTGCTGACGCAGCTTTTTGCATACTTCTATTCCATCCATTTTCGGCAGCATAAGATCTAAAATCATCAAATCGGGCTTTTCTAATATCGCTTTGTTTTTTCCTTCTTCTCCGTCACTAGCCGTTATCACACTATAGCCTGACTGTTCTAAATTATACTTAATTAAAGTAACGATTGACTGTTCATCATCAACGACAAGAATTTTTTTGTTCATAGACAAAATGGCCTCCGTCCAAAAGTTTTAATACCTCAAAATACCTTCACTATCAAATACATCTTCATTATAGTACAAAAACTCCCCCCTCACCTACCCCTTATTTTTCAAACAATAACACAGCTAGTCGAAAAATTATCGACAACTGCATATAGTTAAAGACTGTTTTTATAAAATTTATTGTTTGTGGGCAATGGACCGTTCCTTTCCACTTCCATCCACTCTATGTTTTCAATTGTTGTTAAAAGCAACAATCTTTTTCAAATCAGTCTAATTAAAAGAAGAAATATGCAAGTGCCTTAATCAGCCGAGAATGCAAATGCTTTTAACTAAATAAGAAGACTAGAGACGGGTAGAACACCCGTCTCTAGTCTTCTTATTTATAAATTTATTTTAAAAGTTTTCCAATGCCTGACTGTTCATTTTTTCTAAGCGATGGGGAGGACACACTTTCACCGTTCCGCTTACTACAATTTCATTTTCATCGTTTGTTGCGGAGACTTCGATGACAACGATATGATTAGACATATCTATTTCCCTTACTTCAAAAAGAAATTGAATTGTAGAATAATGGTAAATAGGTTTTGGGAATTCGATAGATTGTTCCATTATATGAGAACCTGGTCCTGGTAGATACTTCGACACAGCTGAAGTAATAATTCCTGTTAACATGATGCTTGGAACAATTGGCTTTTTGAATGGTGTTTGTGAAGCATAATCATGTTGTATATATAAGGGATTTGCATCATTTGTTAAGCCTAAATATAACAACAAATCTTTATCTTCAATTTTCTCTGTCAATGTTAATTTTTCCCCCACTGACATTTCTTCAATCTTTCTTCCAAGTTTTCTTTTTTTACCTAGCAGCATTCCATACACCTCCACTTGATAACGCTTACAATTTTGAATAGAGCGAAAATATGCACACTTATATAATACCATTTCTATCCTAACCATTCAAAATGATCTTATCCTAAAAACAGAATAAAAAAGAAATGCCTTTTAGGATTCTAAAAGGCGTTTCTTTTAACTTTCTATTAAATTAGAGCTGTCATTACATTTTTAACTGAATCAACAGATTTAGCAAGAGCTGCATTTTCTTCTTCTGTTAATTCTAGTTCAATAATTTTTTCAATACCATTTCCGCCTAGAATTGTTGGAACTCCTAAATAAATTCCCTCAAATCCATATTCACCCTCAAGATAAGCAATAGCAGGAATAACTCTACGCTGATCTTTCAAAATAGCCTCTACCATCTGTACAAGAGAAGCAGCAGGAGCATAGTAAGCACTACCATTACCTAGCAATCCTACAATTTCTCCTCCACCTTTACGAGTACGTTCAACGATGGCATCAAGACGGTCTTTAGGAAGTAATGTTTCTAACGGAATTCCTCCAGCGTAAGAATAGCGGATTAGAGGTACCATGTCATCTCCATGTCCTCCAAGAACAAAGCCAGTTACGTCTTTCACCGAAAGGTTTAGTTCCTGTGAAACGAATGTACGGAAACGAGCTGTATCTAATACACCAGATTGACCGATTACACGGTTTTTCGGGAAGCCAGACTCTTTAAACACTGTATATGTCATCGCATCAACCGGATTTGTTAAAACAATGATATAACAATTTGGTGAGTACTTAACAATCTGCTCCGTAACAGACTTCATTACTTTTTGGTTTGTTTGAACTAAATCGTCACGGCTCATACCAGGTTTACGCGCAATACCTGCAGTAATTACCACAATATCGGAATCCTTCGTATCTTCATAATTAGAAGTACCAGTGATTTGTGCATCGAATCCTTGAACAGGACTTGCCTCAAGCATATCCAACGCTTTCCCTTTTGTAGGATCTTCCATTTGAGGAATATCGACAAGTACTACATCCCCTAGTTCTTTTTGAGCTAACATTAATGCTGTAGTAGCACCAGTAAATCCGCCGCCGATTACAGAAACTTTTCTACGCTTAATTGTCATTAGAAGCTCCCCCTTGCATTATAGATAATGTATAAAGGGGTAAAGAATCCCTTTACCCCTTTATATCATTTAACTAATTATTAACCCATGTTTTCAATTAGTGCATTTCCGAATTCAGAACATTTAACTTCAGTTGCACCTTCCATTAAACGTGCGAAGTCATATGTTACAACTTTAGAAGCAATTGTTTTTTCCATAGATTTTGTGATTAGATCAGCTGCTTCATTCCAGCCTAAATGTTCTAGTAAAAGAACACCTGAAAGAATAACAGAAGATGGATTCACTTTATCTAAACCTGCATATTTAGGTGCAGTTCCATGAGTTGCTTCAAAGATAGCATGTCCTGTTTCATAGTTAATATTTGCCCCAGGAGCGATACCAATTCCACCTACTTGAGCTGCAAGAGCATCAGAAATATAGTCACCATTTAAGTTCATAGTAGCCACTACATCAAATTCCGCTGGACGAGTAAGGATTTGTTGTAAGAAGATATCCGCAATAGAATCTTTTACAATGATTTTCCCTGCAGCTTCTGCATCAGATTGTGCTTTGTTTGCAGCTTCTAGACCGTCAGCATCTTTAATTCTGTCATATTCAGCCCATGTAAATACTTTATCGCCGAATTCTTGTTCAGCAAGTTCATAGCCCCAATTTTTGAATGCGCCTTCTGTGAATTTCATGATATTACCTTTATGTACAAGTGTTACTGATTTACGGCCTTCACTGATAGCATAGTTAATTGCCGCACGAACTAGTCGTTTCGTTCCTTCTTCAGAAACTGGCTTGATACCGATTCCAGAAGTTTCCGGGAAACGAATTTTATCTACACCCATTTCTTCCTGTAAGAAACGAATTACTTTTTTCACATCTTCTGAACCTTTTGCATATTCGATTCCAGCATAGATATCTTCTGTATTTTCACGGAAGATTACCATATCCGTATCTTCAGGGCGTTTAACCGGAGAAGGTACACCTTGGAAATAACGTACTGGACGTAAGCAAGTGAATAAGTCTAACTCTTGGCGTAGTGCAACGTTCAATGAACGAATTCCGCCACCTATAGGAGTTGTTAAAGGACCTTTGATTGCGATGAAATACTCACGAATCGTATCAAGTGTTTCACTTGGTAACCATTCACCAGTTTTGTTATATGCTTTTTCACCAGCATAAACTTCTTTCCATGCAATTTTTCTTTCACCTTTATATGCTTTTTCAACTGCTGCATCTAAAACTCTTTGGGAAGCTGCCCAAATATCTGGACCAGTTCCGTCACCTTCGATAAAAGGTACAATTGGGTTATTTGGTACATTTAACTGACCATTTTGATTTGTAATTTTTTCGCCTTGTGTCATTAGATGTTACCTCCATTTTTTTCATTATTAAAAGGCTGACCCGGAAGTGTCTAAACAAGTTTTAAAAAGTAATTTAAACAATGTTGGTTGTGTTTCTAAATAAATATGTCCGACACTTACTATTGGGTTTGCCTATTCTATTATTAATTACATCAATATTTAAAGGATTTGTAAATATTGAAAATTAACCTCGTTTTTCAATCGCAACATATTCTTGCTTTCCAGGGCCTGTGTAATCCGCACGTGGACGGATTAGTCGGTTGTTAGAGTATTGTTCTAAAATATGTGCTAACCAACCAGAAACACGGCTTGTTGCAAAAATTGGTGTGAATAAATCATGATCGATTCCTAAACTATGGTAAACAGATGCAGAATAGAAATCTACATTAGGTGGAAGACCTTTTTCAGATGTAACGATGTCTTGAATCATTGTAGACATTTCATAATACTTAGACTCGCCTTTACGTTCTGTCAGTCTCCGCGACATTTCTTTTAAATGTTTTGCACGAGGATCCCCTTGTTGATAGACACGGTGACCAAATCCCATAATTTTCTCTTTATTATTAAGCTTTGCACGAATAGCTGGTTCTACATTTTCAAGGGAATCAATTTCCGTAAGCATTTTCATTACTTGTTCATTTGCTCCACCGTGTAATGGGCCTTTTAAAGCTCCAATTGCTGCTGTTACACCAGAATAGACATCAGATAATGTGGCTACACATACTCTTGCTGTAAATGTAGAAGCATTTAATTCATGGTCTGCATGAAGAACTAATGCTTTATTGAATGCTTCAATTTCCACAGCTTCTGGCTCTTTTCCTGATAGCATGTATAAGAAATTTGCAGCAAATCCTAAATCTTCACGAGGAGCTACTGGCTCTTCACCATTTCTGATACGGGAAAAAGCAGTAACAATTGCAGGCATCTTCGCTTGAAGACGAACTGCTTTACGATAGTTTGCTTCCTCTTCCATTACGTCTGCTTCTTTATCATAGATTCCTAGTAAAGATACTGCAGAACGTAACACAGCCATTGGATGTACTTCATTGCTTGGGAATTGTTTTAAATGGTCAATGACCTCTTTGGGAAGTTCCATGTTAGTCGCAAGCTGTTTTTTCAATTCTTTTAATTCAGAAATAGTAGGTAACCTTAAATGCCATAATAAATAGATTACCTCTTCAAAGCTAGCATTTTCTGCTAGGTCATCGATGTTATACCCAACGTATGTAAGGGTATCATCAATAATTGAACTAATCGAAGATGTTGTTGCTACAACTCCTTCTAAACCGCGAGTCGCTGTCATAAAAACCTCTCCTTTATAAATATATTTCCCATTACCCACTGTGGTGTGAGCAATAAATACCTACAAGATAAACAATCTATAAATCTTTCAATAGGCTGTATTATATAAAAAATTATATATCTGAGCGCTTGCTCAACTTGAATCTATTAACGATTCCCTACCTTCTTCTTAAAACAAGGATTAGGATGCGCTTACATTTCCCATTATAAACAATTATCTGACATTTGTGAATGGAAACGCATTAATTTCTATAAAAATTATTTTTCTAGAAAAGTATCAAAAGTTCTGAATTGAAAAGTCTCTATACTCTACACTACTATTAACTTGCAAAAACTGCAAGTTGAATCTGACCAAAAAGTGTTTAGTCTCATGACTAAATCAATATATAATACGGGAATCTATCACCAAACAATATATATAGCACACCAAAACTAAACACTCCGCTTTTTAGTCAAATTAAAATTGTGCATTATTGAAAAAACTCAAATACCTTCATAGCCATATAAGCTATTCCTGCACCTATTAACGGCCCCACTGCCACTCCTTTAAAAAGAGAAACGGCTATTACGGTACCTAACACTAATGCCGTAGTAATATGTGGGTCGTTTGCGAGCAATGTCAATCCATTTTTTGCTATCAATGCGACAAACATACCGGAGGCAAGTGCAATCCATGCATAAGGAGTTTTTAATGCATCAAACAATTCTTTAAATCCAATTTCACCCGTCGCGATTGGAGCTAATACAGCTATTGTAATTATCGTAACACCCCAATTGATTCCTTTAGATTGAACAGTTGAAAAAACTTTTTCATCCAAACCAATAATTCGCATAACAATAAGCAAACCTACGGCAAACATAATCGACTGGTTCTTTGCAATAAACCCAATTGCAAGAAGTAATAATAAAAATAACATTGGCTGATTCATGTTGTACCTTCCTTTCCCACTACTTCAGATAAGGTGAAAATCCATCTCCTATAGCCACACTATTTTTAGCTCACCACTATTCACAAAAAAAACTGCGATTAAGAGACGAGAACTCCCTAATTTATTAAAAGTTTAACTTTACTATCCTAACATATTAATAAATTTCCCAGCCAGTTGAATTACTGCTATTAAGATATTTTTTAAATCCATTTGGAACAAATAGAACTTTCCATTATTTATCCACTCCTATAAAATAATGGTAGAATATATGCAGGAGGGGGAAACTATTGAATCTAGAATATTTATATAGAACAATTAGATTTATCGTCGTCATTACCATTGTCATAATTGCAGCTGTTTCCTTTTATTTTATTTGGAAAGTTGCTTATCCTTTTATTATTGCCATTGTCATTGCCTTAATGATCAACCCATTTGTAAATTGGCTTGAGCGCAAGGGTAGACTTCCTCGTACTGGGGCTGTTATAGTCTCGCTCATTTTAATTGTCAGTATTTTCGTAGGACTTATTACATTATTAATAGCTGAAATTGTTTCTGGCGCCGATTACTTATCTAATGAAGTCCCACAACATGTAGAAACACTAGTAAAATACATAGAAGATTTTATCGTAGCAAATGTCATTCCTTTGTACCATCAGATTGCCGGCTTGTTTAAAAGCTTAGACGCTGGTCAACAAGATACTATCCTTCAAAATATTGAAACAGCTGGAAGTAAAGTCGCCACTTCGGCTGGGGAGTTTTTGCAAAACTTCTTTCAAAAGTTACCACGGCTTATTTCATGGATTCCAAACGCAGCAACAGTATTAGTATTTGCTACACTTGCTACCTTCTTCATTAGCAAAGATTGGTATAAACTTTCGGAAAAAGCCGAAAAATATATTCCTGGAAAGGCTATTTCTAGCGGAGAAAAGGTTTTTATCGATTTGAAGAAAGCTTTATTTGGCTTTATTCGCGCTCAATTTACTTTAATCTCCATCACCGCTGTTATTGTATTAATAGGATTGCTCATTTTACGAGTTGACTATGCTATAACCATTGCACTTGTAAGCGGTTTGGTTGATATCCTTCCTTATTTAGGAACAGGTGCTGTTTTTGTCCCCTGGATTGCTTATGAATTTATCACAGGTGATATCAATCTTGGAATTGGGCTTAGTGTCCTTTATTCGATTGTCGTTGTTCAACGACAGATTATGGAGCCGAAAATTCTTTCTTCAAGCATCGGATTGGATCCCTTAGCTACACTTGTCGCTTTATTTGTTGGGTTTAAGTTAGTTGGGTTTTTAGGCTTAATTTTAGGTCCTGTTTCATTAGTTATTCTTACAACGTTGAGGAGAGCTGGAGTTTTTGAAGATGTTTGGAAATTTATTAAGGGGTCACCTTCTTAGAAGGAAAGAGCCGACCATCTTGAAAGAATGATAAAAAAGAGGCTGGGACATAACTAAAATACCACCCCCTAAAGACGAACAATATCAGGTTAAATTGTTTCGTAATCGTTATTAAACACCGCTGTTGATTTCCGTGTCAAGACTTCGCTTTCCGCAGGAGTCTTCGTCTTGCACTCCAATCAACAGCTAGAACAAGTTAAAAAGAACAACACGTTTTATGAAGACTTATAAAAAAACCGAACTAATTCGCCTTCAAATACAAGAATTAGTTCGGTTTTTTATTCACCTAGAACACATTTGTCCCAGCTTTTTTTATCTATATATAATCACATTTTTGTTATTAATCCATTTCTTAAACAGCTTATAAAGAATCGGTTTAAACCCTTTTCGTGTAATAGGAATCAATAATAGAAAACCTACTGCATCTGTAACAAAACCAGGTGACAAAAGCAAGACAGCTCCTACTAAAATACATAAACCATCTATAATTGCATCACCAGGAACCTGGCCGTATCCCATATCCTGTTGTGCTTTCCTCATTGTTTCCAACCCTTGTTTTTTCGCCAAATACGCTCCTAAAATCCCTGTGAAAATAATAAGCAAGATTGTCGGTAGTACACCCAAAGTTTGACCAGAAAGAACAAGTAGTCCAATTTCTAAAGCTGGAATTACAATCAAGAAAAACAAAATATATCTCATGAATGGATTCCTCCATTTTCATTTTATTTTTTTCTATTATCATTATAACATATGAGAAAAAACAAGTATTCATGAGATAATTAAGAGGCTGGAACACGTTTGTCCCAGCCTCTTTTTATTTGCTATAATACGCTCGCATGGCCGTTATAGATGACACCACGAGTTGCATCGACAGTAATTTCCTGACCTTCTGTAAACAAACTTACAGCATTTTCAACACCAACAATTACAGGAATTCCAAGATTAATTCCAACGACTGCAGCATGGCTTGTTAATCCGCCTTCTTCTGTAATTAATGCAGAACATTTTTCAAGGGCGGGAACCATATCCTTATCAGTACCTATTGTTACAAGAACAGATCCTGCTGTCACTTTTTCTAATGCTTCTGTGGAATTTTTCGCTAAAACTGCTTTCCCATAAGCTGATTTACGACCAATTCCTTGACCTTTTGCAATTTCGTCACCCACTATATGAATCTTCATTAGATTTGTAGTACCAGATTCACCAACAGGTACACCAGCCGTAATTACAACTAAATCACCATGTTTAACAAATCCTGAATCCAAGCTTTCTTCTACAGCCATTTCAAGCATTTCATCTGTTGTTTCTACTAATTTCCCTACACGAGAGCATACACCCCATACAAGTGATAATCTTCTAGAAACAGACTCTGAAGCTGTGACAGCAACGATAGGAGCTTTTGGACGGTATTTAGAAATCATTCGTGCTGTATGACCACTCTCTGTTGGAGCTACAATTGCATTTACATCTAAATTAATTGCTGTATGAGCTACTGATTGTCCAATTGCATCTGTCATATTATGGTCGCTCTCATTACTACGTGAAGATAAAATTGCATCAAAATTTAGCGCTGTTTCTGCACGCGAAGCGATATTATGCATTGTTTGAACAGCTTCTACAGGATATGTTCCTGCCGCTGTTTCACCTGAAAGCATAATAGCATCCGTTCCATCAAAAATCGCATTCGCCACATCACTTGCTTCCGCACGAGTAGGACGTGGATTACGCTGCATAGAATCTAACATTTGTGTTGCAGTGATAACCGGTTTACCAAGTGCATTACATTTTTTGATTAGTGCTTTTTGTACTAACGGCACTTCTTCAGCAGGAATTTCAACTCCTAAATCACCACGTGCAACCATTAACCCATCAGAAACTTCAAGGATTTCATCGATATTATCGACACCCTCTTGGTTTTCAATTTTAGGGATAATATGAATATGCGAAGCATTATGTTCTTCGAGTAGCTGTCGGATTTCAAGCACATCTGATGCACGACGAACAAAAGAAGCTGCGATAAAGTCTAACCCCTGCTCAATACCAAAAATGATGTCACTTGCATCTTTTTCCGTAATACCTGGTAAGTTTACAGAGACACCTGGAACATTAACACCTTTTTTATTCTTTAAAATTCCACTATTTGTGACCTCCGTAACAATTTCACCTTTGTCTTTGTGAATCTCTACTACATCAAGCCCTATAAGCCCATCATCCAGAAGGATTTTGGAACCGACATGTACATCATCAATTAAGCCTTCATATGTAACGGAAAACTTCTCTGGTGTTCCTACTACTTCTTTCATTGATACAATGACTTGTGAACCCTGTGTAAGCTCAATAGCATCATTTTCCATATTATTTGTGCGAATCTCTGGACCTTTTGTGTCTAAAAGAATCCCTACTGTCTTACTTGCTTTTTCTGCTGCTACTCGAATATTTTTAATACGTGCTCCATGCTCCTCATGATCCCCATGAGAGAAATTTAATCGAGCAACATTCATTCCTGCCTCCATTAACTGCGATAGCTTTTCCACACTTTCACTTGCAGGACCAATCGTACAAACAATTTTTGTTTTTCTCATTATAAAATACCTCCTAAAATGGTACACAACGGGATAAAGTGAAACCTTCCCTTTTTACCGCTATGAGACTAATCACTCCAACAAAACCACTCTGATACGGGTTCCAATCTTATATAGATAGTTCTTTAGATAGCTTGTACATATTAAGGTTTATTTCATGTTGTTTCCCTAAGGCCTCTATAATGTCATAATCTACAAGCTTATTTTTTTCAATACCTACTGCACGCCCGCCTTTTCCATCCATTAGTAATTCAACAGCACGAGCCCCAAAACGACTCGCTAAAACACGGTCACTTGCAGTCGGGGTTCCACCTCTTTGAATATGTCCCAATACAGAAACACGAGTATCCATACCAGTGGCTTCGGTAAATTGCTTAGCAAACTCGTTACCAGACATTACTCCTTCAGCAACGATAATAATACTATGTTTTTTACCACGCTCTTGACCTTTTTTCAAGCGGTCAACAATATCATCCATTTTATAATTATCCTCTGGAATTAATATCGTTTCTGCTCCACCTGCTAACCCAGACCAAAGTGCTAAATCTCCAGCATTTCTTCCCATTACTTCAATAATGAATGTTCTCTCATGGGAAGTCGCAGTATCGCGAATTTTATCGATAGCATCAATAACAGTGTTTAATGCCGTATCAAATCCGATTGTAAATTCTGTTCCAGGAATATCATTATCAATTGTGCCAGGTACACCGACACATGGATAGCCTAGTTTTGTAAGTGCCTTTGCTCCTTGGTAAGAACCATCCCCACCGATAACAACTAACCCTTCAATACCATACTTTTTAAGCTGTTCAATTCCTTTCTGTTGCCCCTCTTTTGTTTTGAATTCTTCACAACGTGCGGTATAAAGCATCGTACCACCTCGGTGAATTATGTCGCCAACAGAACCTAGTTCCAATTTTTTTATATTTCCACTAATTAATCCGTTGTAACCCTGATAAATTCCATATACCTCAATATCTTGGTAAATTGCTTTTCTTACAACTGCACGCACAGCGGCATTCATCCCTGGAGAATCCCCACCACTTGTTAAAACTCCTATTCTCTTCATGTAAGATCACCTCATTGTTAGATTAAACATAAATATATACTCAGTAATAAACAACTTGTATAAGTGTTCACAATACATAATAATATTTTTATGAAGCTTTAGCCCCACCCATTTCATTATTATGGACAAATAGACTTTCGATTATTTCTAAAATACCACGAAGAATCAAGGTTCTCAATAAATAGGACTAAGGTTAGTTAATAGACGAAATTATCGGGTAACTGAAAGCGTTTTACCTACGTAATTTACAAGAGGACAATAAAAAGGGCTGACTAGTGGGATATATTGCCATTCAGTCAGCCCTTCATTTTGAAATTACTAGCTATTGAAAATCTTGCTGATTAAAAGTCTCTTATCACTTTACCCCAATATACTCATTTAAAACAGAATATTGGCCCATTAATTTATATTTTTCATAACGGTTTTCAACCAATTTATCCCCTGATAGTGACACTAATTCTTGAAGAGAGTCTTTTATAATATTTCTTATATTATTTGCCTGCTCCTCTGTATTACGATGTGCTCCACCAGTTACTTCTGGAATAATTTTGTCAATAATACCCAATTCTTTCAGATCAGGAGCAGTAATTTTCATTGTTTCAGCAGCTTTCTTAGCTAATGTAGAATCTTTCCATAAGAGAGCTGCTGCACCTTCAGGAGAAATTACAGAGTATGTCGAGTTTTCTAGCATATGAATATGATTTCCAATACCGAGAGCAAGGGCTCCACCACTTCCCCCTTCACCGATAACAATACATATGATAGGAACGGTCAAACCAGCCATCTCAAAAAGATTCCTAGCAATTGCTTCACTTTGCCCTCTTTCTTCTGCTGCTTTTCCTGGATAAGCCCCTTTTGTATCGATAAAACAAATAATAGGCCGATTGAACTTTTCCGCTTGTTTCATCAAACGTATTGCTTTTCGATACCCTTCAGGATGTGGCATTCCGAAGTTTCGACGGATATTTTCTTTTGTATCTTTTCCTCTTTGATGCCCAATAACTGTAACAGGAACACCTTGAAACTTAGCTATTCCTGCTACAATTGCCTCATCATCCCCATACAACCTATCTCCATGCATTTCCTTGAAGTCTGTAAAAAGGTAATCTATATAATCAAGCGTAGTCGGACGATTCGGATGACGAGCAACTTGAACCCGATCCCATGGCTTCATATTAACATATATCTCATTTTCAAGCTTCTGTAACCGTTTTTCTAACTTTTCAATTTCCTTTGATAAATCTACGTCCGAGTTCTGAGTAAACTCTTTTAATTCTATTATTTTCTTTTTTAACTCTATAATTGGTTTCTCGAATTCTAGCTCGTTTACCAAGGTAATTCACCATCCCAACTGTGAATATCCAGGACATTTGTAATACTGTCTTTTAAATCTAGTCTAGAAATAACATCATCTAGCTGCCCGTGCTTAAGTAAAAACTCAGCAGTTTGAAAGTCTTCAGGAAGATCCTCTCGAATTGTTTGCTCGATAATTCTTCTTCCCGCAAAACCAATAAGTGCTCCAGGTTCTGCAAAATTGTAGTCACCCAAAGATGCAAAACTTGCTGACACTCCACCCGTAGTCGGATGGGTCATGATGGAAATGAATAAACCACCATTATCACTTAACCGACGAAGTGCAACACTTGTTTTCGCCATTTGCATTAGAGACAAGACCCCTTCTTGCATTCTTGCCCCACCAGAAGCAGTAAAAATAATAAAAGGCACTTTTTTAGCATTTGCTTCTTCGATAGCCCTGGTAATTTTTTCACCGACAACCGACCCCATACTTCCCATGCGGAAACGGGAATCCATCACAGCTATCACTGCATCCAATCCATTTATTTTCCCTGTTCCTGTTACAACGGCTTCATTAAGCTGAGATTTCTCTCGATCCTTTTCCAATTTTTCGATATAATCTGGAAAATTGAGCGGATTGGTAGATACCATATTTTCATCTAATTCTTTAAAAGTATCTTCATCAACAAAACTAGCTATCCTTTCCCAAGCGTTCATTCCATGATGAAAGCCACAGTGCAGGCATACTTTTAAGTTTTTTTGTAATTCTTTTGTATACATAATTTTTTTACAATTAGGGCACTTAGTCATAATCCCTTCCGGAACGTCTTGTTTCGATGCTTCAGAAGGAATTGTAGCATATTTTTTCTTTTTGGATTTATTAAATAGCTCCTTAAGCACGGTGAAACCTCCTTCTTTCTAGAAGAAAAGTACAAAGGTGAGAAAGGAGATGACTTCCTTCAACTCACCCTTGTCCTTCACCTCTAGATTGCTTGTCTATCACTTTGACGGATAAAGTTATAAAATAATGCTGGAATTGTCGTTTATTTCTCAACAAATTCTCTAATATTTTCATATAAATCCAGTACAACTTTATTCTCTTGATTTTCTAGCCCTCGAAGTAATGCTGTTACATCTCTTTGTATTTTTGGAGTAATTCGTATCTCCCCAATATAAATAGCGGCATATTCATTAAGTATGTTCCAAATTTTATATGCTAGATAATTATTCCCAAGTTTCATTACTTTTTTAAATACTTCACCAAGATGATGGAATTTATTTTGCTCAAGCTGCTCTATCACCTTTAGTACACTCGTTTTGTCGGAAATGATCTTTCTTAACGTTTCTTTTTCTAACATCATCTTTGTTTGAAGAACATCAAATTTTGCCTGTTCATCTTGCAAAATAAACATTCCTAACAATTCTACAAGATGGTGCTCGCGAAAGTCTCTAAGAAATGTTCCTTCCCCTCTACGTGTCTCTATTAACCCGAGCAACTCTAATGCCCGAAGTGCTTCTCTTACTGATGAACGCCCTACGTCTAATCGTTCCGAAAGCTCTCTTTCGGATGGAATTTTATCTCCTGGTTTTAATCCATCTTGTGAAATCATCGTTCTAATCTGGTGAACAATTTCCACATAAACTTTCGAGTGAGGTTTAAAAGAACTCACCTTTTTATTCACTCACCTTTACCAATTACCGCTAATTGTTCTGTTTTTCTCCTTATTTCTTCAGGATCAACTTTCAGCCTAGCTACACCTGTCTCCATTGCTGCTTTTGCAACAGCCGCAGCTACAGCAGGAGCTACCCTTGAATCAAAAGGAGCTGGAATTACAAAGTCTTCGTTTAACTCTTCATCACTAATAAGAGAGGCAATCGCTTCAACTGCTGCCTGCTTCATTTTTTCATTAATATGTGTTGCACGAACATCAAGGGCTCCACGAAAAATCCCTGGAAATGCCAAAACATTATTGACTTGGTTAGGGAAGTCCGAACGACCTGTCCCAACTACTTTTGCTCCAGCTGCTTTTGCCTCATTTGGCATAATTTCTGGAACGGGGTTTGCCATCGCAAATATGATAGGATCCTTCGCCATTGTTTCTACTATCTCTTTTGTCAACGCCCCAGCAACGGATACGCCGATAAAGACATCTGCATCTTTCATTACTTCTTGAAGTCCGCCTTCTACATGATCGCGATTAGTGAATTTAGCTACTTCATTTTTAACAACATTCATCCCTTCAGGACGTCCTTCATAAATAGCACCACGAGAGTCACACATGATAATATCACGTACTCCATAATTATAGAGAAGCTTAATGATTGCCATCCCTGCTGCACCAGCACCACTAGCTACCACTTTAATCTCAGACATCTTTTTGCCAACTAACTTTAGTGCATTAACTAACCCTGCAACTGTAACAATAGCCGTTCCATGTTGGTCATCATGAAAGATTGGAATATTCGTTTCCTTTTTCAACCGCTCCTCGATCACAAAACAATTGGGAGCTGCAATATCTTCGAGGTTTACTCCTCCAAAGGTTGGTTCAAGCAATTTTACTGTCTCGACAATTTTATCTACTTCCGTTGTACTTAAACAGATAGGGAACGCATCCACTCCAGCGAAGCTTTTGAATAAGACTGCTTTCCCTTCCATTACAGGAAGAGCTGCTTCTGGACCAATGTTTCCCAACCCTAATACAGCTGTTCCATCGGAAACAACTGCTACCATATTCCCTTTCATCGTATATTCATAGACAGTTTCTGGTTTATCATAAATATCTTTACAAGGTTCTGCTACTCCTGGAGAATATGCTAGACTCAAATCTTCTGCATTTCGTACCTCTACCTTGGATTTTGACTCTAACTTCCCTCTATTGACTCTATGCATATGAAGAGCTTCTTCACGTAATGACAATAGTTTCACTCCTTCTCCTTTTTTAATATAACTTTATTCAAATAGTTACTGCGAGTAAACACTGAGGTGAAATAATACATTTTTCATAAAGTGAAGCTTTAACCAGTAGTAGTTTCCGTCTCTACTCTTCTTCAATCTTCTCAAACCTTTGAGGTGGGAGGGGTTACTACCTGTTAATGCGAGATAGCCTAAAATTAGGATATATTTACGTTCACTTTTGCTTTCACAGGTGGTCTGACCACGTTTGTCTATTAAACAATAATATAAAAATTGTAGTAAGTAAAGTAGGTTATTTTAAAACAACATTGTTTTCACCTAAGAAGGACTTTAATTCCTCCAATGCTTCCCAATTTGCATTTATCCTTAAGTTTGGAGGTAGCTGAATCCCCTTATTTTCTAATTCGTAGTACACCACAACTGGTTGATTCCCTTTATGCTTCTGTATAACCTTTCTTACTTTATTCATTATCAATTGCGGATCCTGAGATCGCTCAATTTTTAGGAAAAGCTTTCGATCATTATTTTTTATTCGGGCAGTTAACTCCTCTATGGACTCTACCGTATTAACAATTAATTGTAATTTTTCGTTTCTAATCTCTAATTTTCCTTCAAACAATTGTATTGCGCCTTCTTGGATCTTATTCATATGCTTCCGATATACACTAGGAAATACTACCGCCTCTATATCGCCTGATTCGTCACTTATTTGCAGAAAAGCCATTACTTCACCTTTTTTTGTCCTGATTGTTTTTAGACTAGTTATATACCCACCAACGACTGCTTTATGATTTTTATTTTGAAGGTCGGCTACAAACGTTGCATTTGCGTGATAAAATAACTCTCGGTAAGATGAACTCGGATGATCAGATAAATATAATCCTAAAACTTGTTTTTCATATTGAAGCTTAGTAGTTAGCTCTAGATTTTCTACTTCAATATACTTTGGTTTTAGCAAAAAAGCTTCTTCATCCTCGAATAAATCATAATTTTCTTCATCTGGATTAACTAATTCCGCGTGTTCTATTGCTACATCTAAACTAGCTAATAAAACAGCTCTATCTTCTCCAAATTCATCAAATGCCCCTGAAAAGATTAAAGCTTCTAGCGTTTTTCTGTTAACCGCCTTTTGGGACACCCTTAAACAAAAATCGAATAAATCACTAAAAGGCTTCTCTCTTCGTGCTCGGAAAATTTCTCTTAGTGCAGCTGCACCAACTCCTTTTATAGAAGCGAGACTGTAACGAATTCTTTTTTTTCCTTCGACGATAAAAGCAAAATGACTATTATTAATGGAGGGAGGAAGAATTTCGATATGATGCTGGGTTGACTCTCTAATATAAAGTGCTACTTTCACATCATTACCAATGGCAGAAGTTAGTAAAGAAGCAAGAAAATACGCTGAGTAATGTGCCTTCAAATAGGCAAGCTGGTAGGCTATCATACTGTACGCTACAGCATGAGAACGATTGAAGCCATAATTTGCAAATCGTACAATTAAATCATATATATTATTCGCTACTTCAAGTGTATAACCTTTCTTTTGTGCTCCCTTTATAAAATGGTTTCTTTGTTCATTCAAAATTTCCTTCTTTTTCTTTCCTACTGCCCTTCTAAGGAGGTCTGCCTCTCCTAAAGAAAAACCAGCCATCTTAGAAGCTATTTGCATGATTTGTTCCTGATAAACGATGACACCGTAAGTCTTTTGAAGGATTGGCTCTAAATCTGGGTGAGGATACTCAATCGTTTCTCGCCCGTGTTTGCGTTTGATATATACTGGGATATTTTCCATTGGACCCGGACGGTATAGCGCATTAACTGCAACAATATCTTCAAAAGTAGATGGTTTCAGTTTCATTAATACATTTCTCATACCTTCTGACTCTAATTGAAATATCCCATTAGTAGAACCTTTACTTAATAACTGGAATGTCTCGTCATCATCCATTGGAATGTTTTCAAGTGAAAATGTACCATTCGTACCCTTTTTAACATTTTGAACAATTCTTTCTAAAATAGATAGATTTCGTAACCCTAAAAAGTCCATTTTTAGTAGGCCTATTTCCTCTAATATATCCATTGAATACTGCGTGAGATGAACACCGCTGCCACTTTCCTGAATTGGTATTAAATTGACTAAAGGATTTTCACTAATCACTACACCAGCAGCATGCGTTGATGTATGTCTTGGAAGCCCTTCTAATTTTAATGCCGTTCGAAAAAGTTTTTCATGAAGCTCCGAACCTTCGACAAATTTTCTTAACCCTTCTGACTCCTTGTAAGCAGCTTTTAAAGAAATTCCTAACTTAGAAGGGATTAGTTTAGAAAGCTGTTCTTGTTCTTTCGTATTAAGACCGAACACTCTTGCGGTATCTCTCAAAGATGCTTTTGCCGCAAGGGTTCCAAACGTGATAATTTGCGCAACGTGAAGGTCCCCATATTTTTTCACAACATATTCTATCACTTCATCGCGTCGATGATCTGGAAAGTCTATATCGATATCTGGCATTGTGACACGCTCTGGGTTTAGAAAGCGTTCAAACAACAATTCATGTTCAATTGGATCCACATCGGTAATTCTTAAAACATAAGCTACGAGAGAGCCAGCAGCCGACCCACGTCCTGGTCCGGTTAATATACCTCGCTCACGTGCATACTTCATAAAATCCCATACAATTAAAAAGTAATCATTAAAGCCCATTCTTGAAATGATACCCAATTCATATTGAAGTCTTTCTAAATAATCGTTAGAAGACGCTTTTCCTCTATCCTTCAACCCTTTGAAGCACGTTTCTTTTAGTACTTCTGAAGAATCAGTATGTAAAGGAAGGGGATACTTAGGTAGCAGTTGTTGATGAAACGGGATTGTGACATTACACTTTTCAGCAATAGAAATGGTGTTTTTAAGAGCGTCTGCATCGTTTGAAAATAGCCCTATCATCTCTTCTTGCGTTTTAAAAAAATACTCTTCACTCTCTACTTTTCCCCTTCCCTCTTCGGACAATTTACCCCCGTCGCGAATAGCCAATAGACATTCAAGTGCAAACCTATCCTCTTTTTCTAAAAATTGCACATTATTTGTTGCAACAGTCTGTGCTTCCATCTCTATTGACAACTGATTTAATAGCGGATAAAGTTCTTTCTGTTCCTGAAGACCGTGGTTTTGTAAGCTGAAGAAAAAATTTTCCTTTCCAAATATATTTTGGTAAGTTCTCACAGCCTCCTTCGCCTTTTTCATCTGCCCCTGAAGTAGAAGCTGTTCTATTTCCCCTTCTAGACCAGGAGTGATAGCGATTAGCCCCTTCCCATAGCCCTTAAGCCACTTCATCGGTATTCCATCTGGAGTCTTCGTTCCTACTACACTTGAAATCTTCACTAGACTTTCATAACCTTCATAATCCTTTGCTAGTAAAACAAGAGGAGCGGACCCTTCCACGCTTAAAGCAACATCGACTGTAAGCCCTATAATCGGTTTTATATTTTCCTTTATACACTCTTTATAAAAAGGGATAACACCGTACATTACATTTCTATCGGTTATAGCTAATGATTGAAAACCTAATTTACTTGCTTTCTTTACAAGTGATGGAATGGAAACCGTACTTGATAGAAGACTATAAGCGCTTGACACTTGTAAGTGAACAAACGACATTTATATGCACACCCTTTGTTATTATCTAGTTACTGCTATTTCCGCTTTTCTTTTTGTCCAGCTCCAGCGGCTAGCTCGCTGTGAAAAAGATGATTCCTCTCTAAAGGCAAAAAGCGCCTTTTGAGAGAAATCCCTATTTTCTTCCCGAGCTAAGCAAGCCGCTTCCGCTTTTCTTTCTGTCCAGCTCCAGCGGCTAGCTCGCTGTGAAAAAGATGATTTCTCTCTAAAGGCAAAAAGCGCCTTTTGAGAGAAATCCCTATTTTCTTCCCGAGCTAAGCAAGCCGCTTCCGCTTTTCTTTCTATTATAGGAAAAGTTTATTAAAAAAGAAAATATGTTCTCCTTCATATGTTGTTTAGTTGATTCATATAGTGTTAGAAGAGGAATTCTGATGATAAGTGGGGGAGATTTTATGGTCGAGCCTTTTTTTCCTGAGTTTTTTAAAGCTTATTTTATTGCTTTAGGTGTGCTACTTGGTGGCTCGCTACTTGGTGGCTTTGCATCTTTTTTTATGGGACAGCCTCCGTTAACGGAAATGTACAGACTTTCTAACATTTTAAGAATTTGGGCAATTATTGCTGCTATTGGGGGGACATTTGATACAGTATACAGCTTCGAGCGAGGCTTTTTAGATGGTGAAACAAAGGTACTATTTAAACAGTTTTTATTAATTCTTTCAGCCCTAGGTGGTGCCAATACAGGTGCAATGATTATTAACTGGTTAACACAGGAGCATGTGTCGTCATGAGAATTCCTCCCTATTACCGACTACCTACATGGCAACGATTTCTTGCTGGGATGGTTTTAGGAGGAGCCATCAGTTGGATGGTTTTCCTCTTTATGTTTGGTGTTTTACAGGAGGAACAAACGAAAACAATTGAAGAACAGAAGGATACGATAGAGAATATAAAAAAAGACCTTTCTATTTGGCAGGATGAATATAAAAAACTGAACAAGGATAATCAAAAAAAACTTCTGATTCAGGATATAAAGGTAAAGATTCTTAACCCAGAAGAATATAAAGTAGAGCTATTAAGCATCCATGAAACAGAGGATACAATAACGGAAGATTTGCGGAGTCTTTTAACAAAGGATTTAGAATCAGTATATAAAAACAAAGACTTAATAAAAAAAACAATCGAAAAGCAAACGATTAATCTAAATGACAAACGATATCAGCTGAAAGTAAAAGAAATGTACATTTATACATCTATGGAAATTTACTTAGAGTTAAAAATCGCTAGTTAGAATTAGAATCCCTTCTCTAAATTGCCCTTCATAGGGTAGTAAGGGAGGAGCAGATACCTTCTCCTCCCATTAGAAGGCTAGTCATTACAAACTTCGGAAAGATCCTTCAATACTTGATCCTTTTCATCCCAAGAATGAATTGATGCCCCCGCAGCAAGTGGATGACCGCCACCATTATACTTTTTCGCAATCGTATTAATTACTGGCCCCTTAGAACGTAATCGTACTCTTATTTGATCTTCCTCTTCTATAAAAAATACCCACGCTTTCATTCCCCTAACATCTCCAAGCGTACTTACAAGAAGTGATGCTTCAGCAGGCAAGCAATCGAATTCTTTTAGAATTTCTTTCGATAAGATCATATGGGCACTTCCATCCTCGTTCATTACAAAATTCTGAAGAACATACCCATGAAGCTTTAATAGTTTCGGATCCATTGCGTACATTTCATTAAAAAGTGTATTTCGATCAAAATCAAACCGAATAAGCTCACCAGCAACATCAAATGTATTTTGAGTTGTACTTGGATAAAGGAATCTACCTGTATCCCCTACGATACCCGCAAATAACAACCTTGCTCCCTCATTAGAAAGAACAAGTCCTTTTTCCTTTCCAAATTGATAAAACTCATAAATCATTTCACTAACAGAGCTAGCACTAGTATCTATCCATAAATGGTCGCCGTATGCATCTTCATTTGGATGATGATCAATCTTTATTAACTTGTCCCCTAATCTATAGCGGCTGTCACAGATTCTCTCCTCATTAGCGGTATCACAAACAATGACTAATGCTCCTTCAAAAACACTGTCTTCAATAGAATCTAATCTTCTTAAATAATTTAATGATGGTTCCTCAACTCCAACGGCATATACCTTTTTTTCAGGAAAGGATGTTTTGATTATTTCTGCTAGGCCACCTTGCGATCCATATGCATCTGGATCAGGACGAACATGTCTATGTATAATAATTGTTTCATATTGTTTTATCATTTCTAATATTTTCTCTTTCATTGTCAATCAACTCCTTTTTAGTTGGCTTTCTTGGTACTTCCGGTTAAAATAGTAGCGAGAAAGAAGTATTATTTAGTTCCAGCGGCTAGCCGCTTACACTTTTCTAATAATGGAGGATTATGAATATGCCTATTCTCGCTTTATTTATTGTACTATCTTTTACATTTTATATCTTTTATAAGATAAAACAAGTTAGAAGTAATCGTCCAATGGAAAAGAAATGGTTATCTTCTAAAGCAAGTATTGCTCTCGGGCTATTTGTCGCTTTATTTGGCATTAATCAACTATTCATTTACCAAACAGCATTATCTTATTTTATCGCTGCTGTTTTCCTGTTATTTGGTATAGGGAGTGCATGGACCGGATTTAAAATGTATAAACATGTTCTACCATTTGCCCAAAGAGAGGCTGATGAATTCGACTGAGAATACTAATAGGGGACTTCTAGAAATCCCCTATTTTACTTCAGTTAATTACCCTGTTACTGACGATCAATCAGCTGGCAAACCATTAACGATTTTCCAACTAATGCTCCCTCACTGTACACCTCAACATCCACCTTACCAAATTTACGCCCTATATCTATAACTTTCGGTCGCACTTCTAGATTGCTTTCCATTTGGACCGGCTTAATAAAATAAATTGTCATATTTTCAACAACAAGATCACCTTTTTTATAATTCTTCAACGCCCGATTAGCCGCTTCTGTCATAAGAGTTGTAAATACTCCATAAGAAAGTGTTCCTAACCCCGTTGTCATCTGCGGTGTTACTGCAAATTGATACGTCTCTTTATCTGTTTTCTTTTCTCCTAGAGACTCTATTTGATTAGCAACAATATCATCAATTGTTTCTCCAATTTGCGGCTGACGATTAATCATTTGCAGAGCTTTTAAAACATCCTGTCTACTAATAATTCCAAGTAGTTTATTTTGCTCATTTACGACCGGAAGCACTTCAATCCCTTCCCAAATCATCATATGGGCAGCAGAGGCTACACTTGCGTTCGGACCGACAGTAATCGGACTTTTTGTCATTACCTTATCAATGTTTGCATATTTTTCCTGCCCCATTATATCTTTAGAAGTGACCATCCCTACTACTTTCATTCCATGGTCTACGACAGGAAAACGACTATGAAAAGTATACTGATTTTTTTCAAACCATTCTTCTAATGTATCGTCACTATGTAAGTACACTGTATCGTCTACCTTTGTTAAAATATCTTCTACTAACACAATTTCTTTTTTAATCAATTGATCATAAATTGCCCGATTAATCATCGCGGCTACTGTAAATGTGTCATAAGATGTAGAAATGACAGGTAGCTCCAATTCATCAGCAAGTTTCTTGACTTGCTCTTCGGTATCAAAACCTCCAGTAATAAGCACTGCCGCACCTGCACGTAAAGCATGTTCATGTGCACGTGTACGGTTTCCGACAATTAAGAGATTTCCAGCTTCTGTGTATCGCATCATTGCTTCGAGCTTCATTGCTCCAATAACAAATTTATTCAACATTTTATGAAGACCTGTTCTTCCACCAAGAACCTGTCCATCTATAATATTGACAACTTCTGCAAAAGTTAACTTTTCAATGTTCTCTTTTTTCTTTCGTTCAATCCTTATTGTACCTACTCGTTCAATCGTACTAACATACCCTTTTATTTCCGCATCTTTAATAGCACGATAGGCAGTTCCTTCACTTACACTTAATGCCTTTGCAATTTGACGGACAGAAATTTTTTCACCAACAGGCAAAGAGTCGATATATTCTAATATTTGTTCATGCTTAGTAGCCAATTTTTTCACCCTTTTTAACGAACTGCTCTGATACTTTCATTATAAAGAGAAACGCTTAACGTTTCAATTTTAACGTAAAGTAATTAACTGATAATGAAGGGATTAGTTAGTAGTCTAATTATTACCATTATATATAAAAAAAGAAGCGTGAAGTCACGTCCCACGCCCCCTAGTTTTTTGATTATCCGAAGGATCTATGTCTTTCCGATTTATTAGAAGAAATGCTCCGTTTTCGTTTAGGCTGTAATCTCTTTGGTGCAAAAAGGGCTGCGGATAGGTTTCCTAGAATCACGATTAACGCAAACCCAAGCCACGATAAGGCGAAAATACCTTCAAGACCTCCCGTAGCTATGTTTAGTCTCGGTAAAGCATAATAAAGCATTGCCGCAGCCAATAATAAACTTAATATATATCTCTGCTTCAAATCCCCCACCCCCTTCTAGCTTGTATTATGTTTATGTACAAAAAGGGGAATACATTCATTATTCATAAGGGGAAAATTGATATTAAAGGCAAAACCTAATTGATTTCGCCTTCTCCTTATCAAAATACTCACTTAATACTCTAATATATCTCCGGCCTTCATTACCTTGCCTTCCTGCCCATCAAGAAGGTCAATAAACTTCTGTGGATCTTGTTTAATCGGTGGGAATGTATTGTAATGAATCGGCACAACTTTTTTTGCTTTCAAAAAGCTTGCAGCAACCGCTGCATCTTCAGGGCCCATTGTAAAGTTATCGCCGATTGGTAGAAACGCTACGTCAATTGGATGTCTTTCACCAATTAACTTCATATCGGAGAATAATCCGGTATCACCCGCATGAAAAATTGTTTTTCCTTCTAACATTAATAGAACTCCTGCTGGCATACCCATATAGATGATCTCTTTATCATCCGTTACAAAGCCTGACCCATGATAAGCTTGTGTAAATTTCACCTTTCCAAAATCAAACTCATATGCTCCGCCAATATGCATTGGATGCGTATCGATATCTTGCCAACTTAAATAAGTGGCCAATTCATTAGGAGCAATAACTAAGGAATTGTTTTTCTTCGCAAGCTCTACTGTATCCCCAACATGATCATTATGACCATGTGTTAGAACAATTACATCCGGTTTTTCATTTTCAACCTTTAGGTCAGTAAGTCCATTTCCATTAATAAATGGGTCAATCAATATCGTCTTTCCTTTTGTCTCAATCTTTACAACAGAATGACCGTGATAAGAAATTTTCATTATATCTCCTCCAAATTAATAGTCCTTTTAAATGTTCGATATCCAACCACTAAATACCTTTCTAATTAGTACTTGTATACCACATTTGTTAATTAGTTAAAAGTAAAAAAACAGAAAAAACCCGCTCTAGTAAGAACGGGTTTTCCTATAATCAATTATTGTTGTTCTAGAAGTGTTTTCGTATCAGAATAGTCAAGTTGATGTGCTTCTGCAACTGCTTTATATGTTACATAGCCATTCAACGTATTAATTCCTTTTAATAGTGCTTCATTGTCTAGACAAGCTTCTTTATAGCCTTTATTTGCAATTTGCACTGCATACGGTACCGTTACGTTCGTAAGTGCAATAGTAGAAGTTCTTGGAACAGCACCAGGCATATTTGCAACAGCATAATGGACAACACCATGTTTCACATACGTTGGATCATCATGTGTTGTAATACGGTCAGATGTTTCAATAATTCCACCTTGGTCAATGGCAATATCAACAACAACAGAACCAGGAGTCATTGATTTAATCATATCTTCTGTTACAAGTTTAGGTGCTTTTGCTCCAGGAATTAGAACAGCACCAATTACTAAATCAGAGTTTTTAACAGCTTCTTCGATATTTAAAGGATTTGACATTAATGTTGTTACATCACTACCAAAAATGTCATCAAGCTGACGAAGACGCTCTGGATTAAGGTCAAGAATTGTTACATTGGCCCCTAGCCCTATGGCCATTTTTGCCGCGTTTGTACCAGCTACGCCACCGCCGATTATTGTAACGCGACTGCGCGCAACTCCTGGAACTCCTGAAAGAAGGATTCCTTTTCCACCGTGGATTTTTTCAAGGAATTGAGCACCAATTTGTGTAGACATTCTTCCAGCAACTTCACTCATCGGTGTTAACAATGGCAGAGAACGGTTTGGTAATTCAACTGTTTCATAAGCGATAGCTACCACTTTATTATCGATAAGTGCTTTTGTTAATTCAGGCTCTGGTGCTAAGTGTAAATACGTAAATAAAATTAATCCTTCTCTAAAGTAAGAATACTCGCTTGGAAGTGGCTCTTTGACTTTCATTACCATGTCCATTGACCATGCTTCAGAAGCCTCACCTACAATTTTCCCGCCTGCATTAATATAATCTTCATCTGTAAAAGCGGACCCAAGACCTGCACCTGTTTCTATATAAACTTCATGCCCGAATTGGACAAGGCTAACAACCCCAGCTGGTGTCATTGCTACACGATTTTCGTTGTTTTTTATTTCTTTCGGTATTCCAATACGCATAATAAAAGCGACCTCCTATTTCCCTTTTCCAAAGAGTAATGTTCTTTTAAATACATTAACCTTACAACATGGTGAAATGATTTTATGTAAGCATTTACATTCTAACAAAAGTTTGTAAGAATTTCTCTATTCTTTTTTAAAAATATAAAAGTTTATTTATTCTATTTTTTGAAAATATTCCACTTAGTCAAAAGTTTATTTTACAAGTAAACAAAATAGGAGGGATACCTGGACTAGTCCAGGTATCCCTCCTATTTTTTACTCATATTGATTTTCTTGATCTTCATATGGATTGTAGCTTCCATCAGGTGAATCGATAACACCGCTAGAGTAAGCACCCATTATTTGATTACTTACTTGTTGTGATGCTTGTTCATCATAATCATATTTATGTTCGAAATTTTTCCTTTTCATTAAACTTTCTCCTCTCTATTAGTATGATATTGGTTATTTTTTGATATTTCGCCAAAATTATTAGTGGAAATATCTAGTATGAATACAGATGGATTTAGTGAGTATTGTAAATACTGTTTATTTATTTGGCTCTTTTCTCATAGGTTGTTGTTTTTACTTATAAATTCTGCCCGTTGATTCCCGTTAAACAACAACTTTGACGAAAACACCCTAATACAAAAAGGGATATCCGTTAAGGCTTTTCATTGCCTTAACGGATATCCCTTTTATAGTTAACAAGTAGTCCCATTACTTTTGAAGAGATAATTCTACTTTACCTTTTGCCTTCTCTATCTGGTATTTTACTTGTTGAAATCCCGTTCCACCATAAGAATTTCTTCTTTCAACAGCAGAGGTTGGGGCAAGTATATCATATACATCATCCTCAATTACTGGTGATGCATCTTTGTAAACATGTAGCGGGAGGTCTTTCAAGAACATATTATTTTGTATACAGTGCAATACGAGTTTTCCGACTATTTCATGGGCCTGTCGGAAGGGAATATTGCGAACAGCTAAATAATCTGCAAGCTCTGTAGCATTGGAAAAGTCCTCACCTACTGCTTTTTTCATATTTTCTTTTTTAACCTTCATTGTTTTAACCATACCAATAAATATCTTTAAAGAGCCAACAACCGTTTTAACTGTGTCAAACATGCCTTCTTTATCTTCTTGCATATCTTTATTGTAAGCAAGAGGCAGCCCTTTCAATACAGTTAATAGGGAAGTAAGGTGCCCGTTTACTCTCCCTGTTTTGCCTCTGACAAGCTCCGCCATATCCGGATTTTTCTTTTGGGGCATTATACTACTTCCAGTTGTAAAAGCATCATCAAGTTCAATAAATTGAAATTCCTCTGTTGACCATAAAATAAATTCCTCTGCTAAACGAGATAAATGAGTCATTACAATTGAACTACTACTTAAAAATTCCAAAATGAAGTCTCTGTCACTTACTGCATCAAGACTATTTTCATAAACGGAGTTGAATCCAAGTAATTCCGCAGAAAAATTGCGATCAATAGGGAAAGTCGTACCTGCCAGTGCCCCCGCTCCTAATGGAGAAATATCAATTCTTTTCAAACCATCTTTCATACGTTCCTTATCACGTTCAAGCATCCAAAAATAAGCAAGTAAATGATGAGCAAATGAGATTGGCTGTGCTCTTTGTAAATGGGTGTAGCCAGGAATAATTGTTTCAATATTTTCCTCTGCTTGATGAAGAAGTTTTTGCTGCAGTTCATCAAGCAAATCAATAATTTCAGCTGTTCTACGCTTCAAGTACAGGTGCATATCTGTCGCAATTTGATCATTTCTGCTTCTTCCTGTATGAAGTTTTCCTCCCGTATCACCAATTTTATCGATTAACATTTTTTCGATATTAAGATGAATATCTTCATACTCAACCGAGTACTGCAAGCTACCATTCTCAGCTTCTATATACAACTCCTGTAAACCGGAAAGGATTTTCTTTGCATCTACCTCGTTAAGAATCTCGCACTTTTGTAGCATTTTCACATGTGCAATACTGCCTTCGATGTCTTCTAGCACTAGTTCCTGATCAAAGGATATTGAAGCATTAAATTCATCTACCCATTCTTCCGGTTTTTTTTCAAATCTTCCCCCCCAAAGCTTACTCATAAAGAAATTTTCTCCTTTTCCCCTATCATTGAAGCTACTTTTGTTGGGAGACCCCAAACTTTAATAAAGCCAACAGCAGATTCATGATCATATTCATCTTCTTTTGTATAAGTAGCGAGCTTCTCATTATATAACGAATTTGGTGACTTTCTTCCTTCCACAATACAATGGCCTTTAAACAGTTTCACACGTACCGTTCCATTAACAAATTTTTGTGTTTCTTGTAAAAACGCATCGAGTCCCTTTTTTAAAGGAGAAAACCATAATCCTTCATAGATTAATTCTGTCATTTTCTTTTCAACAACTGGTTTAAAATGCGCAACTTCTTTCACCAATGTAATATCTTCTAATTCTTTATGTGCTTTTAACAGTGTCATTGCTCCCGGACATTCATACACTTCACGTGACTTAATACCAACTAAACGATTTTCTACATGATCGATTCGTCCAACACCATGCTTTCCAGCTAATACATTTAACTGCGCAATCAGCTCACCAAGATTATACTTGTTTCCATCTAGTGCAACTGGGACGCCTTCAACAAATTCAATCTCAATCGTATCGGCCGTATCTGGTGAATCTTCAATACTTGATGTTAAGTCATATGCGTCTTCTGGAGGTGCAATCCAAGGGTTTTCTAATATTCCACATTCATTGCTTCTTCCCCATAAATTTTGGTCGATAGAATAAGGAGAATCTAATTTAATCGGAACCGGAATTCCCTTTTCTTTTGCATACTCAATTTCCTCTTCACGTGACCATTGCCAATCACGAACAGGTGCGATAACTTTTAATGACGGATTTAAAGCAGCAATAGAAACTTCAAATCGAACTTGGTCATTCCCTTTCCCTGTACAGCCGTGAGCAACAGCCTGTGCATTTTCCTTTTCAGCAACCTCTACAAGTTTCTTTGCGATTAAAGGACGAGAAAGTGCAGAAACTAGTGGATATTTGCCTTCATAAAGAGCGTGACTTTGAAGTGCAATGAGAGCATAGTCATTGGCAAATTCTTCTTTTGCATCAATGACATAGCTTTTACTTGCTCCAACCTTTAATGCTTTTGCTTGAACAAAATCAAGATCTTTTCCTTCGCCTACATCTAAACAGCATGCAATTACTTCATACCCCTGATCTTTCAACCACTGAATAGCTACTGATGTGTCTAATCCACCTGAATATGCTAGAACAACCTTTTTCTCCATGTAAAACCCTCCACTTATATTAATTCTGACAACTGAATATTTATTCTGTTTATAGTTATGTATATTATCAGTAACTGTGATTTTTTTCAATACTTATTCATAAAAATGTATAAAAATTATCAATGTAATATCAACCACATCTTATTATATAAAAAAATGGCTGATTTCTTTTTTAGAAATCAGCCATTTTTATTAATTTTGTCTTTTCTCTTTTAGATACCTATATTGATAAAATTTCTCGGCAAAGTCTGTAATTTTTCTTGATAGTTGGTAATTGACGCCAGCTCCAATTGCCATACTTAATAAAGGAACCCCAGACCATTTTTTCCCTTTAAACATTGTAATTGCCAGTCCTTTAAAACAATGTTTAAGCGGACCTTCAAGCCAAGTATAATCCGTTAATTGCTCGGACCCTTCATAGAAAAAATCTGACTCTTTCTTTTCTATATCCTCCATTAATTCTGCCCATGCATATGATTTTAAACGTGATGGTAACGTAGCTGCATGGAATACTTTTAGTGAGGTCATCATTTCAAAAGGTGCCTGTACATTAAACCCATACGTGAGAGCAATTAATTGTACAGACCTTAAGTTTATTATTGCAAGAGCAGGCAAATCAGAACCTAAAGCAATTGCTCCACCTGTTCCCGTTATTCCCCCTTGACATAGAGAATATATCCGGTGACGCCCTGCATGCTGTTCGGCTATGTAATGAAGTTGATCTATATTTAATATTTGTAAATCTTCAATAGTATCAATATCTTTCGAAAATGCCCTAGCCGTTACTAAAATCCTTTCCCGCGCATCATTTTGCATTTGAGACCCTTGAATAAGCGAGTGGATTTGAAATAACCATCCGTCTAGTCGTTTGAAAAATTCTTCTTGTAAATGTTCGGGAATGGATGAAAAGGCATAATCTAACCATTTCACATATGTATTCTCTATGTCATTTGCTTCATAATTAAACAAGTCTTGCTTCCAATTCTCGATGTTTTCCCAAACTTGCTTGTCACGTTTAGACCAACTCAAGTGCTACAACTCCTTCAATTGCAAATAGTAACTAAAGTATATCATACATTCCCTAGATGATTATATTTTGAAAGTGCATTAATTTGAAAATTCCAAAAATAAAACAAACACCAATCTGCATTTATCTTATTTACTTTTCAATCAGGTTTGTAAGTATGATAAAAGATTATACAAAAAAGACCCCATAACTGGAGTCTTTTTTATTCTATATAGAATTACGCTTTTTGAACGTTTGCTGCTTGGTCTCCACGTTGACCTTGCTCAACGTCAAAAGTAACTTTTTGACCTTCGTCTAAAGTTTTGAAACCTTCGCCTTGAATAGCTGAGAAATGAACAAATACATCGTCTCCGCCTTCGCGCTCGATGAATCCGAAACCTTTTTCTGCGTTAAACCATTTTACTGTACCTTCTAACATTTTGTTTCCTCCTAGTGTGCAAACACATAATATAATACTATCCTTGCTCATTTTGATATTCAGGCGAAAAGCTTCTAACTTGTTCCTTCCTTACATACCGAACAAAAATAATTCTTCTTTATACTAACAGGAAACCTTAAAATAAGCAAATTTATATTTTAGTTAGTTCTTTGCAAAAGAAAAACAAGCCCCATAAGTAACTAGTCACTTACGGGGCTTGTCGATCTTATATCCAATTATTTCTTAATGTAAATCCTGAACTTATATCCCAGCTTTTTCTACAACATCACGAGCAATCATTACTTCCTCGTTTGTTGGGATAATCATTACTTTTACTGGAGAGTGCGGATAATTGACAAACGTTTCTTCTCCACGAACTTTGTTGCGTGCTGGGTCCCAATAAACACCCATGAATTCAAGACCTTCTAATACTTTTTCACGGATAAGGGTACTGTTTTCACCGATACCAGCTGTAAATACGATTGCATCAACGCCATTCATACGAGAAGCATAAGAACCAATATATTTATGAATACGGTTCGCAAAAACTTCTAATGCTAACTCTGCACGTTCATTTCCTTCATTTGCTTGTTCCTCTATGTCACGAAGGTCACTTGAAAAACCAGAAACTGCAAGCATACCTGATTTTTTGTTCAGTATATTTAGTACTTCTTCTGCTGAAGAACCTGTTTTCTCCATAATAAATGGAATTAAAGCAGGATCAATATTACCAGAGCGAGTCCCCATTGTTACACCAGCTAAAGGAGTGAATCCCATTGATGTATCAATAGATTTTCCTCCTTCAATAGCCGCAATACTTGCTCCGTTACCTAAATGGCAAGAAATAAGGCGAACTTGCTCTTCCGGACGGCCAAGCATTTCTGCTGCTCTTTGTGAAACATATTTATGTGAAGTACCATGGAAACCGTATTTACGAATTCCAAATTTTTCATAGTACTCATACGGTAAGCTATATAAGAAAGAGCTTTCTGGCATTGATTGATGGAAAGCTGTATCAAAGACTGCAACAGCCGGTACATTTGGCAACACATTTTGAAATGCTTTGATTCCCGTAATATTAGCTGGATTATGCAAAGGTGCCAAATCTGATAGTTCACTGATTTTGTCTAACACATCGTCCGTAATAACAGCTGAATCGTCAAAGACTTCTCCGCCGTGTACAACACGATGACCGATTCCTTCGATCTCATCTAATGATTTAATAATTCCAAAGCTTGTTAGCTTTTCTAATAGCATTTTAACCGCTACTTCATGGTCAGGAATATCTGTTATCTCTTCCTTTTTTTCACCATTGACAGAAATAGTAAAGATTCCGTCATTTAATCCGATACGTTCTACTAATCCTTTGGTAATTACTGTTTCTTCTGGCATTTCAAAAAGTTGAAACTTCAAAGAAGAACTTCCAGCATTAATCGCTATAATTTTAGACACAGTTATCGCTCCTTTATTTCGTGGATCCTGTTATTCTCTTCTATTTTGTTCAGTAAGTACTAATATAATTACTACATCTAAATAAACTCTCAATTTCACATTTAATCACTGACTAATTATTATTTCAAGAAAAAGCTTGAAATGACATCGTTTTCATGATAAAGTAAATATTTTCGCAAAATTATAGATATTCTACCAATAAAAAAGATCAACCCGAAAGTTGATCTAAAGAGTTTACTTATTTTGTTTAATCCAACCATCTATCTTTGCAAGTATATCTTCCACCGCACTTTGTTTCATTAAGCTTGGCAAAGTGGCAAGCAAAATTTCTTTCGGCGGCTTAATTCCTTCTTTTTTCTTTTGCAATATGAGGATACTTTTTCCTGCCTTTTCATTTTTAAACAATGACGTTGGTAGCTGTAGCATCCCTTGTATGTGTACTTCCTTATGTAAATATTCATGGAGTTGTTGTGACTGCGTCGATTCAAACAATCCATTGGGAACAATAAAGAATAAATAGCCTCCACCTTTCGTATGTTTTATACTTTGCTCTATAAATAGATGATGTGCAAAAGAGTGACCTTCTTTTGCTTGAAGCTCATAATCCTGTGCTCTAACATCATTAGGGTAATATCCTATTGGTAAATCACTTAGAACTAAATCCACCGGATCAATAAATAACGGTTCTAATGAATCTTGGTTAAATAATTCTAGTTGGTGTTTTTGAAGGTTCGCCCCTACATAAGCAAGCTTAATTAACACCTCGTCTATTTCAACTCCAATAGAATGTACATTGCTGTTAGCCATTTGATTCAGCACAGTTGTAAGTAAATTACCGGTTCCGATAGCTGGATCCAAAACTGTTAGTTGTTTTTCCGTTGTAATAAATTTGTTCACTAAGAAACTAATGAATAATCCTAGTGAATCTGGAGTCATTTGATGATTCGGTTGAACGTTCTCTTTCATACCTTTTAAAATAGCAAATTGAAATGCTTTACGAATCGTTTCATTTGGTTGCTCACCAATGTTTGCTTCCTCATAACTTTTTTGAAGTCTTTTCTTAGTAACTTCGCTTACCTCATCCTGCAAAATATCATCTTGAAATAAATTTTCGCCCGTTTCTGCTACTGCTTCTAAGTATGTACAAGATAATTCTTCTTGGAGTATGGTAGCTGTTTCATCAATTATATAAAAAATTGTTTCTACTGGAGAATTCATCATTACATTTCATTCCTTTATTTTTTTTCATTCTTCTATTTTATCGTGCAATACGGTAAATGTAAAAAATAAGGCTGACCGAGGCGGTCAGCCTTATTTTTTATTATTCTCTATTAACTTACTAGGCGTTCTTTACCGCTTCAATAGCCGCATCATAATCAGGATGATTTGTTGCTTCACTAACATATTCTACATATGTTACTTTATCATTGCTATCGACAACAAATACAGCACGTGCAAGCAAACGCATCTCTTGGATATGAACTCCGTACGCTTCACCAAAAGATAGGTCACGGTGGTCAGAAAGTGTTTGTACATTTTCAATTCCATTAGCACCACACCAACGCTTCTGCGCAAAAGGTAAATCAACCGAAATGGTTAATACCTCTACATTATCCAGTTTTCCAGCTGTTTCATTAAACTTTCTCGTTTGTGCATCACAAACGCCTGTATCAATAGAAGGAACGACACTAATTAAACGAACTTTCCCTTTAGAATCATTTAATGTTACTTCAGATAAATCATTTGCGAGTACAGTAAAATCAGGTGCCTGGTCTCCAACCTTTACTTCATTCCCTAATAAGGTAACTGGGTTTTGTTTAAACGTAATGTTAGCCATTAATTTGTTCCTCCTCAAATAATTTATGTACAATTTTATACTACAGAATATAGGAATAATAAATCAAATAAAAAGATCCTGCTTTTCCAAATTGACAAAGAAACAGACGTTCAGTTTCTATCCACCGAACGCCTCTTTAAACCTAGAAATCTGAGTTTTGCTTAGGTTGTGATTGTTGTTGTGATTGTTGCGATTGATTAGAGCCTCCACTTCCTCCACCAGATTTATTCTTCATCATTGATTGAATTTTATCAATGGCACCAGGAGCAAGATCTAACAGTCGATCAAGTAAGTGTGTACCCTCATCAAGATGCAACATTTTCACTCCAGACGAGTTTACTATTAAAAATGCAATGGGAGTAATCGATACCCCTCCACCACTACCGCCACCAAATGGCTGTTTACTGGAAGAGTTTCCATCTCCACCACTCTCTCCTTTGCCACCTTGCCCTTTTCCACCTAGTTTAAACTCACTTCCACCTGCTGCGAACCCAAATCCTACTTTTGAAACGGTAAGAATGACACTTCCATCTGGAGTTTCAACGGGATCCCCAATAATTGTGTTTACATCAATCATTTCCTTAAGATTTTCCATTGCCGTAGTCATGAGTCCTTCAATAGGATGTTCTGACATATGTAGTCCTCCTTTGAATTCTGATGTGAGAAAGAACTCGGGAATCTAAACTCCCTATTATCTAACAAGTTATACAGAGTGCTTCTCGTCGGAGAAAATGCTAAGCGGCTTTGTTTTAAAATCCGCTCTCCCTCTCCAATAACGAAGTAATTTAATTCCTACTAGGATAGCATTCCCTAACCTGAATTGGATAATACATGAAAAACTCGTTTGAATAATCGGCCTTTGAAAGGAGGGAATGACGTTTAAATCAGGCATTTTTTGCAATCGCATATAATTGCTAATAACACCAATCAAACTACCTTTTGCTGCCCATATAGCACCTGATAATGTTCCTGTTGTCGCTGCATCGCCCGACCCTATTAATGTGTGCCAATGGACATTATCAATTATTACTTTGCTTAAAAAATGTTTAATAATTCGATGCATTTCTCTCACGTGTACTAGAAGTTCTTTTGCATCATGGATGGTTTTTAGGAAATCATTCGGAGTTACTTTCTTCGTAGATTTCTTTTGTTTCGATTTATCCTCTTTCTCTCCCATTTGTTTATCTTCTTCAAAAACGATATTTGGGCCATCTTCATCAAGTTTCATGTACGGAATATCGAGTGTATACTTAATTAACCCGTGCCAAGCCCTAAATTTAATCGTAAAATGATCATTGTCATTTCCATGGTAAAGGGAAAGCGTTATCGTGAGCTTTGTAATAGAAACAATCAAAAATAATGCAATGATAACAGTAAATATAATTATTATGAGCCAAAGCCAAACCCCCATATTATCACGACCCTTCAACCTTCCATTATGGTCATGTGACAAAAAAATAAACCTGCTACGAAGCAGGTTTAAATTGTACTCGTTTTTTCTCTTGAACAACTGTTGTGTCAGCAAACAAATCATGAATTCCTTGTTTTTTGTTTGTGAAGGCTACAACAATATATAAAATCAACACCGTTGCAGAAATGAATCTGCCAATTAACTCACGGAATAGAACGGTTCCCCATGAGGGCTTACTTCCATTCAATTCAATCACTTTAAGCCCAAGAATCATTTTTCCTATTGTTTGGCTAAAATACTTTGTCATCAGAATAAAGTAGCCGTAAAAGATAACTGCATCCATTATCGCGATTGGAGCGAACATAGAAGTATCGACTAAAGAAACATCCATTGCTCTAAAAATAGGGTTAATGAGCAGTCTGGTGACACTTCCTACCACAATGATATCTATTAAATACGCCCAAAACCTCATCCAAAATCCTGCTAGAAAGAAAGAAGAAGATCCAGTACCTCTGTCTTGTGAACTTTTTTCTATAGACGCAGCATCGTTCTCCGAATGATTGACTGTTACTGTTCTACTATCTTCACTTTGAAAAGATTTCTCACTTTGTTCTTCGCTCATCTGTTCCACCACCCTTTCTACTATTCAGAATAGAGATACATCAATCTTGGAGAATTAGGTTGCGAGAAAATCTTCAGTAAAGCAGCTGCTTCCATATCTCCACCACTGATTACTTTTTTAGCTCCCATACTGAGGAAATTAGAAAATGGGTCTCCAGATGAATACTCAATAACTTGTGCATTTTTCAGGTCTTTGTAATCTTTTTTCATTGCCTCAATTGTATCTTCCAAATAACCAAATTCATCTATTAAGTTAACCTCTTTGGCTTGAGTACCATCATACACTCTTCCATCAGCAATTTTTTTAACTTGTGCTTCTGACATATCTCTACCTTTGGCAATTACGTCAACAAATCCTTCATAAGAGTTATCAATCATTGATTGAAGAATCTTTCTTTCCTCTTCTGTCATTTCACGTGTAGGACTCATAATATCTTTGTAAGGACCACTTTTAATGGTAACGAAGTCAACACCATACTTTTCTGCCAGTTCTGCATAATTAATGCTTTGCATAATAACACCTAAAGAACCTGTAAGTGTTTCTTTGCTTGCAAAAATTTTAGTAGCTGGAGCTGATATGTAGTAGCCCCCCGATGCAGCCGTAGCCCCCATAGAAACATATATAGGCTTTTTCGTTTTCTCTTTGATTTCTACAAGTTTTTCATGAATTTGAGCACTTTCTACTACTCCACCTCCAGGTGAATTTACCTTAAGGATAATCCCTTTAACTGTATCATCTTCTTGAACTGCATCTAATTTTTCCATGAATATTTCATGGTTATATCCAGGACTTTCAAAAACAGAACTTACATTTCCTGTATCTTGGATAACTCCTTCTACTTCTAAGACCGCTATTCTACTGGATTCATCTCCTTCTTCCACTACCTCTTCCGTAAAGGCTTTTTCAGTTCCTTCAAACATTCCTTCAAAAGCTTTATTAAAGTCTGTCGTTAAAGCCGCGGAAGCGAAGTTAGCAATGACAGAAATAAAAAACAGTAAAGCTGCTATCCCTAATGCGATCCATCTTTTTGCATTCATTCGAATGTATTCCTCCTTTATATTGTGTAATTCAGCGTAAAAACGAAGAATTATTCGCTTTCTCCACCTAAACTCCATTCCCTCATATATACGACTAGGATAGATTTAAGTTTCATAAATATGGTAAAATATTTAGAAGAGAGTTTCTAGTAAAATATATCAATAACTTAAAAAATATCCAAAAAACTTCTCAGGAGGCCCATCCCATGAGTAACCGACGCAATATTTACTTTTTTACATTGCAAGAAGAAAACATTCAAGCAAACGTAGAAAACCTCTATGAATTAGCTGAACGTTATGATTTCAACATTGTAAAAAACCCGGACCAAGCTAATATTATTGTTAGCGTTGGCGATGATGGTGCTTTCTTGCAAGCTGTCAGAAAAACAGACTTTAGACAAGATGCTCTGTATACCGGCATCTCTACTTCCGGAACACTCAGTATGTACTGCGACTTTGATATTGACGATACGCTCAAGATGGTTGAAGCAATGAAAAAAGAACAAATAGAAGTTCGTAAATACCCAACAATTGAAGTTACCGTCGACAATCAAACTTCCTTTCATTGTTTAAACGAATTTAGTATCCGTTCTGGAATAATTAAAACATTTGTCATCGATGTATTTATTGACAAGCTGCACTTTGAGACATTTAGAGGAGATGGAATGATTATCGCAACCCCTACAGGTAGTACAGCATATAATAAATCAGTAAATGGTTCCGTTGTCGATCCGATGCTTCCTTGCCTGCAAGTCAGTGAATTAGCATCGTTAAATAATAACCAATACCGTACGCTAGGCTCTTCCTTTATTCTAAGTGGAAATCGAAAACTTATTCTCGAAGTAGTTCAGGATGGAAATAACTATCCTTCTATGGGAATGGATAACGAAGCATTAGGTATTCAACACGTTAAGAAAGTTGAAGTTCAACTCTCTGATAAAGTTATAAAAACAGTAAAATTAAAGGACAACTCTTTCTGGGAAAAGGTGAAGAGATCCTTTCTATAATAATATAAGGCTCATTTCGTAGAGATTGTTGTTTTTCGGGTAGAAGTAATGGAGCCTTGACCGTTCCTTTCCGCTGCGGATGCTTTGCGTTTTCCATTCTGCTAAAAGCAACAATCTTTTAGAAAACAGCCTAATATAGGAAAGGACGATCCAAAATATGGATCGTCCTTTCCTATGCACTAAGTTTCTTTTCTCTTCTTTGCCGTCTTGCCATTTGCATCCTCGAAACAGTAAAAATAGACAATGCTGCCCAAATAAAGAGAAAGGATAATAAATGTGTTTCTGAGAAGCTCTCTTTATATACAAAGATTCCGAGAATCAAAGTCAATGTTGGTGCAATATATTGCAAAAATCCAACCATATATAGCGGAATCTGCTGTGCACCTTTTGAAAAATATAACAGTGGAATAGCGGTTGCTGCTCCAGCTCCGATTAGTAAAATATCCGTTTGAAAAGATAGTTGAAATAAAGATTCTTTTTGCTCAGCAGTTAAGTAAAGCATGTAAATTAGAGCAAATGGGGCTACCGTCATTGTTTCTAGCGTCAAACCAATTGCCGAGTCTACTTTAATCATCTTTTTCGCTAAACCGTATAATCCAAAAGATAATGCTAAACCTATCGCTATCCAAGGAAACTGCCCATAGGAGATAGTCAAAATTAATACACCTACTGTTGCTAAGGCAAAAGAAACAATTTGAGCCTTGGACAAACTCTCTTTTAATATAAAAACACCTAGCAAAACACTAACAAGCGGATTTATGTAATAACCTAGACTTGCTTCTACCATTTGGTTGGAATTAACGGCCCAAATATAAATAAACCAATTTGTACTAACAAGTAAAGATGCGACAGCTAGAGCACCAACTTGTTTTTTCTTCATGAGTGAGCTCTTTAAATACGAAACAAAATTTTTCCATCGTTTCGTAACAAATAAAAATAATAGCATAAACCAAAAAGACCAGAAAATCCTGTTAGCTAAAATTTCATCAGCCGAAACATCTCCCAACCACTTCCAATAAATCGGTAATATCCCCCACAAAAAGTAAGAAAATGCGGTATAAAATATCCCTACCTGTTCTTCTGATCTCATATTGTAATCCTCCAAAAATTATTTCTGTTCTCGAAATAATTTTATTATAGCGAGGAATAAGGACGATGACAATTCATAATTTATTTTTTAAGGCTCTTTTCTCATAGATTGTTGTTTTTACTTATACATTCAGCCCGTTGATTTCCGTTAAAAAGCAACAAACTTTACGAAAATAGCCTTTTTAAAAAAGAAACTACAACTAGTGGGAATTATCTTTCATTCCCACTAGTTGTAGTTAAGCTAGTGTTTGACTTATTTTTCATAAACAATCGTATCGTCTACCACTGTCATCTTTACAAGTGGTTCTAACAATTTATCTGGTTCTCCCTTAAAAGGGTCTTCCTCTAGAATAGTAAAATCTGCATCAAATCCTTTTTTTATCAATCCTCTGTCGTGTTCATGATGACAAGCGAAGGCACTGCCTTTTGTAAATAGTGAAATAGCTTCATACATGGATAATCTTTGATCAGGATTGTATACAACTCTTTTCGGATCAAGCGGATTCGTTCTCGTTACAGCCGCATGGATTCCTAGTAACGGATTTATAGGTTCAATCGGGGCATCTGATCCTCCTGCACAATGTATCCCCTCACCCAATAAAGTTTTCCATGCATAATTCCAGTCCATGTTTTCATTACCAATCCGATCTGTTACCCAAGGGAAGTCAGAAGGGACAAAACGAGGTTGAATATCTAAAACAAGTGGTAAATTCTTTATTTTCTCTATTAATTCAGCTCGTAAAATTTGTGCATGAATGAATCTGTCTCGTCTTCCTTCTTCTGTAGGAAACTTCGTAACAGCATGAAGCATTTTTTCAAATGCAAGATCACCAATTGTATGAACTGCAATCGGCATCCCGTAAAGTCTAGCTTTCTCTACAAGCTCAAAAAGCTTTTCATCGGAATGAATTGCCATTCCATTTGTTGTAGAATCATCAGCATAAGGATGACTTAACAGCGCCGTTCTTCCCCCAAGTGCTCCATCAGCAAAAATTTTCATTGCACCAAATTCAACAAAGTCTGTTCCTCCTAGAAAATGATGACCATCTTCTTTCCAATCTTCAATTACCTCATGATGAACAAGTAAATGCGCTCTAAATTTCTTTCCGCTTTCGCCTATTATCTTTTGGAAAGCTTGATAGGTCTTATGGAAATTACCGTAGTAACTTAAATCTTCGGTATGCCCACCTACAAGACCATATTTCCAGCAATCTTCTACAGCTGAAGCTAAGGCTTTTTCTATGTATTCCGAAGAAATCTCAGGCAGAGCCTCTACCATTAAATCTTGGGCTTTATCTTTTAGTAAACCATTTAAACTACCCTCATTGTCCTTTTCAATTAACCCACCTAAAGGATTTGGAGTAGAAGTGTTAATATTGGCATTTTCTAAAGCTAGTGAATTCACTACCATTGCATGTCGGCACACCCTTTTAAGAAGAACAGGGTGATTGGGGGCCACTTGGTCTAATTCCTCTTTCGTCAGAACAACCGGATTTTCCCATAAGTTTTCATTCCAGCCTTCTCCAATAATCCAACTGCCCCTTTCTACCTCACTTACCTTTATCTTTATGGCATCAAGCACTTCTTGTTTGCTCATCATATTAGCAAGATCTAGACGAGTCAATGTTTCACCATGACCAATTAAGTGCATATGGCTGTCAACAAAGCCTGGAAACATTACTGCCCCTTTTAAATCAACTCTTCTTTCAATCGATGAGTTATGATTTCCCTCTAAAAATGTAAGCTCCCCACTATCTACTATTGTTCCCTTCTCTGTAAAAACTGCTTCAACTATAGAACCTTCCTGTTCCATCGTATAAATTGTCCCGTTATACCATAATGTGCCCATCAATAATGCTTCCTTTCTTATAAATAACTTCTGTTTACATACTCACATTCTTTTTGACCAAAACGATGAGGCTGCCCCATAAGTGCCAGGCACTTTCCTTAGGGTCAGCCTCATTCTATTTTTTGCTATTCTACACTATCTCTTTAACTCTTTAAAGTGCTATGTTCTTTTTGTCGTAACTCTATTCGTCTAATTTTTCCTGAAGTTGTCTTAGGAAGTTCCTTTACAAATTCAATTTTTCGTGGATACTTGTATGGCGCCGTTAGCTCTTTCACATGATTCTGCAAATCCTTTATGAGATTAGGCGTATTTTCATCAACATCATCTTTTAGTATGATAAATGCCTTCACAACCAGCCCTCTCACTTCATCTGGACTGCCTACGACGGCACATTCTTTCACAAACTTATGTTTAACTAATGCATCCTCTACCTCAAAAGGACCAATTGTATAGCCGGAGCTGATAATAATATCATCGCCTCGACCTTCAAACCAGAAGTAACCGTCTTCGTCTTTTTTTGCTTTGTCACCTGTTATATAATAATCGCCCCTAAATTGCATGGCTGTTCTTTCTGGATCTTTATAATAGTTTTTAAATAAAGCTGGTGTTTCTACATGTACAGCTATATCCCCTACTTCACCAACTTGACAGACTTCACCATCCTCATTAACTATATCCACTCTATTTCCTGGAGTAGGTTTCCCCATAGAGCCCGGTTTTAGCTCCATCCCCTTCATAATACCAACAAGTAATGTGTTTTCTGTTTGTCCGTATCCGTCTCTTACCTCGATATTAAAATGCTTTTTAAAAGCATCGATAACTTCTCTATTTAATGGTTCTCCTGCTGAGACAGCACTATGTAAATTTTCGAGATTATATTGACCTAAATCATCTACCTTGGCCATCAATCTATATTCTGTCGGTGTACAGCAAAGAACATTTACTTTTTCCTTTTCCAATAATCCAAGGTACTTATTAGGCTCAAAAGTACCGTTATACACTAGTCCCGTAGCACCAGATCCTAACACAGATAAGAAAGGACTCCAAATCCATTTCTGCCAACCAGGAGCAGCTGTTGCCCAAACAGTATCTCCATCTTCAATCGCTAACCATTTTTTTGCGGCCGTTTTTAAATGTGCATATGCCCAACCATGAGTATGGACTACCCCCTTAGGATTGCCAGTTGTCCCAGATGTGTAGGAAAGGAAAGCCATATCCTCTCTTGCTGTTTTGGCAAAAGGAAGTGTTCCGGAGGCACTACTCACTTCCTCTTCTAATGATACCCATCCATCCTGCTTCGGACCAACAACAAATTTTTGTAGAGTAGATACTCCCTCTACACTTTGAAATTGTTCTACAAAAGGAGAGTAAGCAACTACCGCCTTTACATCTCCATGTTCAATTCTATATTGTAGATCCTTTGTACGAAGCATTTCAGAACTCGGAATCACTACGAGACCAGCCTTCAACGCCGCTACATACACTTCATATGCTTGAATTAATCTTGGAACCATAACGAGAACAACGTCTCCTTTTTCAAGCCCACGGTTCAAGAAAACGTTTCCAATTTTATTCGCCTTTTCAATTAATTTACTATAGGTAATAGTTTCTTTTTGTCCTTCTTCATTTTCCCATTTGAGGGCTACTCGTTCTGCGTCACTAGCAAACTTCTCCATTTCCTCTACCAAGTTATACGTTTCTGGCGCAATTAATTCTTCTCGTTTCATCGTACTCCCCCTTGTTAAATACAAGCGGATAGAGGCTCGAGCTCACTTTTTAAAACAGTTTAGGTCAAAAACGACCTGTTTTGTTTTTGAAAAGATACTTGTGTTACCCTTAGAAGCCGCTTCCACTTTTCATTTTGTCACCTATCAGCATTATTACTAAAAACTCTAGTAAAGACCTACCAATTTTCATGACATATTTATTATACTAGATTATTCTGACTTTTTAAATTATTCTTTAAGATTATTTTAAAATGACCGACAAAACGTAAAGGGGAATAAGCAGTTAAGATAAGGAAATATTTACTTCTTACTCCTCATTTATATGTGTTTAAAAGGGACTGATGCTGAAGCTAGGCATGGACAATTTAGGTGGAAAAATTATCGATAAGCAAATATACTATCGGTTCCATACGTAAAAAGGAGCGAGATTAACTCGCTCCTTGTAGCCATTTTTATTTAGTTTGCTAATTAGAAGCTTCCGCCGCCTAATTGTTGTTCAGCCATTTGAACTAAACGTTTCGTAATTTCACCACCAACAGAACCGTTAGCACGTGATGTTGCATCAGCACCAAGTTGAACACCGAATTCTGAAGCGATTTCGAATTTCATTTGGTCGATTGCTTGTTGAGCTCCAGGAGCTACTAATTGGTTAGAGTTATTGTTTTGTGCCATGTGTTTTCACCTCCTTGTGAGTATAGATTGTGCGAAAACACATGACTTCATACTTAAATAATCAATGGTAATTTATGCTAAAAAAATCATTATAATAAGTCATCAAACTCGTCATTAGAAGCTACCGTGGAAGCAACATTAAGCACTATTGTTTCTGTTTCATCAACAGCTTGTTCAATTAAAGTTTGAAAGTCAACAAAGCTCTCATAATACTGAACCTTTTCTTTCTTTGGCCTCGTTTTGGGTGCAGGAGGTGTAAAAATAGTACAGCAATCTTCATATGGCAAAATGGATATTTCATGCGTATTAATCTTTTGAGAAATATCAATAATTTCTAACTTATCCATAGAAATAAGCGGTCTTAATATCGGAGTATTGGTTACATCATTAATTGCGAGCATGCTTTCTAATGTTTGGCTTGCTACTTGTCCCAAACTTTCTCCAGTAACAATTGCTAATCCTTCATTTTTACTTCGGATTATATCTGAAATACGCAACATCATTCTCCTAGTAGATGTCATCGTATAGTTTTCAGGAACCTGATCATGTATCGTTTGCTGGATTTTTGTGAACGGTACGATATGCAATTTTACTTTCCCACTGTATTTCGTTAGTGTTTGAGCAAGATCGATAACTTTTTGTTTTGCCCTATCGCTTGTAAATGGAGGGCTATGAAAGTGAACAGCCTCTATCTCTACTCCGCGTTTCATTGTCAAATAGCCTGCCACAGGACTATCGATACCACCTGATAGCATCAACATTGCTTTTCCGCTTGTTCCGGCTGGCATACCTTTCGCCCCTTCGAAATTTTCACACGAAAGGTAAACACCTTCTTTTCTTATCTCGATATTAACATTGATATCTGGATTTTTTACATCTACCTTTAACCCTTCTATATTCCTTAATACATAAGAACCTACTTGGTAATTTATATCATTTGTTTGATGCGGAAAGGTTTTGTCCGCTCTTCTTGTTGAGATTTTGAATGTTTTACCTTCTTCATACAATTTATTAACTAAATTATATGCAGCCATACATATGTTTTCGATATTTTTTTCTACTTTTACAACTGGACTATACGATTGAATACCAAATATAGACTGCAATCGAGAAAGAACTTCCTGCCCGTCTTCTTCACCAAGAAGTATATGTAATCGATCGCGGCTCGCATTAATAGAAATAGTTGGCATATCTCTTAGTGCAGCTAAAATATTTTCTCGCAACTTGCTTGTAAACATTTTTCTGTTTCTACCTTTTGTTGATATTTCACCATACCTAACTAGAATTCGATTATATTTCATTTTGATCTCCTCATTGTTTTCATTAATGAATTTATTTCTGTATTAAATACTTGTAGGAATTGTTTTGCCTCTTCTAATGTATTTTCAAACGATAAGCTTATCCTTAAGGAGCTCTCAGCTATTTCTAAAGGTACTCCCATAGATAATAAGGTCCTACTTGGTTTACTTTGTTTGGATGAGCAAGCACTAGTTGTCGAAACAAATATTTCATGTTTATCCAAAGCATGGACAAGGACTTCTGCTTTAAAATGTTTTACGGAAAAATTAATAATATGAGGTGCCTGGTCTGCTTTAGGAGTATGTATTATAACCTCATCAAGCTTTTCCAGTTCGTCCCTTAAATATCGCTGAATGTCGAACATTTTTTTTATATCATTTTCTGTTTTAGAAAAATGAAGACGAAGTGCTTTTGCAAAGGATGCAATTCCACCAACATTTTCAGTTCCGCTTCTAATATTAGCTTCTTGTTCTCCGCCAGTTAAAATTGGCGATAAATTGATCCCATCACGCTTATACAACAAGCCAGTTCCCTTTAACCCATGAACTTTATGTGCAGATATAGTGCATAGATCAATACGTGAATGCTTCATTTCCAAAGGTACTTTTCCACAACCTTGAACATGATCGACATGAAAAATTACTTTTGGATATCTCTGTAGTATTTCACTTATCTTCATTATTGGTTGAATGGTTCCTACTTCATTATTCACATGCATAATCGAAATTAAAATAGTATCCTCACGAATTTCTTTTTCAACCATTGCAGGATCTACTTTTCCACTTTCATCGACATCTAAATATGTTACAGAGTACCCAAACTCTTCTAATTGTTTAAAAGCATTTAACACGGATGGATGTTCTATCTTTAAAGTAATAAGATGCTTTCCTCTATTTCTATACCGAAGTGCCGCACCTTTAATCGCTAAATTATTTGACTCCGTACCACCGGAAGTAAAGATAATTTCCTTCCCTTGTACATGCAGTAAGCTAGCTACTTGTTCTCTAGCTTGCTGCATTAACTTCTCCACCCTTCCCCCAAAGCTATGTATAGACGAAGGATTAGCAAATAGTTGTTCGTTTACTTTCGTAAAAGTATGTAAAACTTCCTTATATGGTTTAGTAGTAGCACTATTATCAAAATAAATCATCTTCCACACTCATTTCCTCTATATCAAAGTATTATGTTATCACAATTTATATCTTGATAAAAAGAAACTATATATTTCCGGTGTTTTTTCATACAAAAATTATTTTAGAACGAACATTACTAACTTGCTACATCTCTACAAAGTTATCTTGCAATAATACCAATTTTAGTAAAATTTATCATTTCAATTGCTAGATAACAGAATTTTTGCGAAAATTAGAGGGAAATACTCTTTGTTTTGCACAACTTTAAAATACTGAATATTTCTACTTTTTAATTTTTCGACAAATTTCACAAAACATATGGTAGTATTTATTTGCTCAAGTGATAATGATTATTTTAGGAGAGATGAATATGGATAGGAAAGCGCTATCATTTAATAGTGTTCTTACAATTGGTTTGATGCTTTTCGCTCTTTTTTTAGGAGCTGGAAATATGATTTTCCCACCGTTTCTTGGTCAACAAGCTGGTGAACATGTTTGGACTGGAATTATTGGTTTCTTAATTACTGGAGTAGGTCTTCCTTTATTAGCTGTTATTGCTATTGCAAAAACTGGAGGTGATCTACAAACACTAGCAAACAGGGTTCATCCTGTTTTCGGAATTATTTTTACTGTTATTATGTATCTTGCAATCGGTCCTTTCTTTGGGATTCCTAGAACCGGAACAGTCGCTTATGAAATAGGTGTTATACCATTTTTACCAGAAGGTACAGCAAAATATGGTTTGTCATTATTCTTTTATACTATAGTTTTCTTTGGCATTACCACTTGGTTAGCAATGAATCCAACAAAACTAGTAGACAGAATAGGAAAGGTGCTCACTCCTTCCTTACTCATCATAATGGCAATTTTGGTTGTTAAAAGTATTCTTACTCCGATGGGCACACCGGGAGCTCCTCAAGGTGAATATTTGGATGGAGCCCTATTTAAAGGCTTTATTGAGGGATACCTAACAATGGATACTATTGCTGCTCTAGTTTTTGGTATTGTAATTATTTCTGCGATAAAAGATCGTGGGGTAAAAGATAAAGCCACGTTAACAAAAGTATGTACGATAGCAGGATTTATCGCTGCAGCTGGATTAGCACTTGTTTATTTATCACTCGCATATATCGGGGCTTCAAGTGCAGACGCGATTGGAACACAAGCTAACGGAGGAGCAATACTTTCTGGTTCAGCAGAGTATTTATTCGGCTCTCTCGGGGCAATTATTTTAGCACTCGCCATTACCTTTGCTTGCATCACTACATCTGTCGGTTTAGTATCTGCTTGCGCGCAATATTTTTCTAAAATTCTACCAATTTCGTACAAAATATTAGTCATTATCTTATCTATTTTTAGTATGGTGGTTGCAAATTTTGGATTAACTCAGTTAATTGCTGTTTCATTGCCTGTGTTAATCGTTATTTATCCTGTTGCAATTGTACTTATCCTATTATCCTTTATGCATAACTGGTACAACGGCTATTCTTATGTATATGTAGGAGCGCTAATCCCGACTGGTCTAATTAGTTTTGTCGACGGATTAAAGACTGCTGGAGTGGACGTCACAAGTTTAACAGACTTCCTAAGCTTTCTACCTTTCTTTGCTCAAGGAATAGGATGGATTGTTCCAGCCCTTGTCGGGGCAATTATTGGTTATCTCGTCGCTGCATTACAAGGAAAAACAAAACAAGTCAGTGAAGCATAATTATGAAAATAAAAAAGACAAGTTGTAAAGATGATTAGCATCTTTACAACTTGTCTTTTTTTGTTAAATCCTCTAAAAGCAAAAACGAATTGGGCAGTGGGCAGTCTCAACAAACAAAGGTCGATATTATCGATTACTTATTTCTTCGTTAACCAATTTTTCAACCTTTTCCATTGCACCAGGTTCAACGGACTCTACTGCAGTAGCTGCATGTTCTAGCGCTGTACGATATTCGAAGCTTCTGAATGCATTTTCAGCAATTTGTAAATTTTCTGCAACAGATGCATAGCTGCTTCTATATCTGTTTCCATATTGAATGACCTTTTCTGAAAGCATTGCATTCTCAACTAGTTCATTTGTTTTGTCATGAAAATGTTGTACGGTGTCTATTGCTTGCTGAAGGGATTCTTGCACAAACCCCATATTTAAAGGCTTCTCATTTAAACTGACATTTACCTGTTCAATTTTTCGTTGCGCTTCTTCTAATATGTCCATGTAACCGACAGGCAGTCCCGGAATATTACTCTTAGAAACAATTCTACCTGCTTCTGAAATCTGCTTCTTTAAATCGACTAGCTTTTCTCTCGCGGATAACTCATCTTTCCTTAAAGTTTGAAGATGTAATTCAAACTCCTTCTGTTGTTCGTCTAACTCATTTAACGTATCTCTCATTTCTTTTAGCTCATCATTTAAAAAAGAGAATGCTGTTTGGTTATCACTAAATTTCGTTTCAAACATAGCATAACGTTTCAAAAGCTTATCTATTTTCTTTTCTAATTCTTTCGGAAGATACATTTCTTTTTCTTCTAAATGATACCCTTGTTGAACATAGTTCATTTCATATTGGAGATTTTCGTTATCTTCTTTTAATTGCAACAGTGCAGATTCTGCACCGCTTTTATACTGTACAACAAAGTGCTTGGAATGCACTTCTTTTTCAAGTAAGTCGTACATTACCTCTATTCTTTCTTTTATCTCTTTCGTACCCTCTTCAACAATTTCAATTTCCACTGATTGTAGTTTTTCACTTATTTCTTCTAAGTATCTTTTGAGAGCATCTATTTCATTATCAATATCAATATGCTCTAACATATATCCTTGATCTTCCATCTCTTTAAATCCTGCTACTAACTCATTTATCTGTGCGGGAATCACTGTTTGACATTCCGATAGAAGAGGAGGAATTACTTCCATCCTATACATAATCGTATTCATTTCATCAGAGAGACTGATGACCATTTCCCTTGCATCTAAATAATTACCTTGCCCCGTCAACTCATCAATTTGCTCTACATTAGAAGAAAGTTCGTCAAGCTTCGTTTCAATCTCCTTAGCTGTTTTTCCGTACGTATGACGATAAGCAAGCAATTTCTTTTTACTTTCTCTGTAATTTTCTTTTAGAGATTCAATTTCAAGTCGATTTTTTTCTTCACTCCCGACTAATACATTTAATTCCGTCAATATATTTTCTATTTTTTCTTCCGTGCCTGTTAACACATTTTCGATTTTCATTTGTACTTCTTTTGCCTTATTCAAGCGAAACTTGTCTGTATTCTCTTCAGCATCGAACAAAAGCTCCTCTACTTGCGGAAGATCTCCTGCGACAATTTCATCCCATGCTTGTCTCCAACGTTCAAATAATTCTTCTGTTTGTCCTGTCATGTTAAGCTGTTTCACTTTAGAAAGTTCATCCGAAACGGGTTTATTCATAATCTCAATTTTCCATGCCTCGAGACGGTCTATTTCTGTATAATATCTTTTTCTATAAAAGAATCCAAATAGGAATATAATAATTACCAGTATAATTCCAGCGATGACGTACTGCATCATAAGCCCCCTGTTCAACTATTTCTATAAACGTTCACTATTCTATGTAAATGTGTATTAAATGACTACGCATTGTTATAATGATACCATGTAAACGACAATTTTTGACTATTAATTTCTAAATTTTCATTGTTCCAATAGAATTGGTGAAAATTTTTTAGTTTATCCCACATTAACAGGCAGGAAGACTCTTACTAACTGAAGCTTCACTTTATAGTCAAATTGTTTACTATTTTACTATTATATCGCTGGATATATGGAAAGGGAAATGATGAAAAATGAAAAAAATTGACGGTCATATACATACACCTTTTTGCCCACACGGAACTACTGATTCTTTTGAATCGTATGTTGAAAGAGCTATTTCGCTCGGATATGAACAAATTACTTTCACAGAGCATGCTCCCTTGCCAAATGGTTTTATAGATTCCACCCCTACAAAGGACAGTGGGATGAATCTTTCCGCTCTCGAAGATTACTTCTATAAACTAACAATATTGAAAGACAAATATAAAGAAAACATTTCTATTCTTTCAGGATTAGAAATTGACTATATTGAAGGATTTGAAGAGGAAACAAAAAAATTTTTAAATGAATATGGTCCTTTTATAGAAGATAGTATTTTATCAGTACATTTCCTTCATCACCAAGGCAATTGGGATTGCTTAGACTACAGTTCAGAGGTATTTGCCGAGATGGCCCAGAAATTTGGATCTGTCGATAAGCTATATGAACAATATTTTAGAACCGTACTAAAGTCTGTAACCACTGATCTAGGACCATATAAACCTAAAAGAATCGGGCATATTACATTAGTAAGAAAATTCCAAAATCTTTACCCTGCCAAAAAAACATTTCTTTCAGAAATAAACGAAATACTACTAGCAATGAAAAATAACCAATACGAACTCGATTACAACGGAGCAGGAATATACAAAAAATATTGCGGGCAGCCCTATCCTACAACCGAAATCGTTCAAAAAGCACTAGAATATGGAATTAAAATTGTCTATGGTTCCGATGCCCACCAATCACGTGACATAAACCAAGGCAGACAGGAAATGAAATTCCTTTAATCAGAAAGGTGGAAGCGGCTTGGGCAGCTCGAACTGGACAACAAGAAAAGTGGAAACGGCTCAATCAGCCCCGACGAGCATACCGGAAAGGTGTTTTATTACCTTTTTGGAATGCTTGACTTATGACCTCGAGGGGCTAGCCGCTCGAACTAGACAATCCGAAAAGTTCTAGCGGCTTGGATAGCTCGCTAGAACTGAACAATGAAAAGTAGAAACAGTCAAACAAAAAAGGGCAGAAAGTGTAATCAGCTTCATGCCCTTTTTCATTCGATATTTAAATGGAATTTACAACACAATAAGCTTACCATTACTCACCACTTCTTCATTCACTAATAACATATCAATCCAATTTTCTATCTGTCGATAATACTGCTCGATAAAATAATTCTCATGTGGAAATACATGCCATACTTCCCTCAATTGCTGACTATTTAAAAACGGCATCGTTAACATTGATTTTAATTGTATAATGGAGAAACTAATTGGCTGCTTTTTCAGCGTTTGTTCACTCATCCCAGCTTCTAATAGCATCTTCATATAGTATTTTTCTTTCATCAAATAGGATGAAATTATTTCTCTAATAACCTGAGAGTCAATAGAAACCTCCCTCCACACAAACCTCGCCATAAGATAATTCTCACTTTGAAAGTGTAAAATATTAAATACAGATCTTTTTAAGCAATCTGCTGCAGAATCGTGCTCTAACTTGTGAACTTCTGCTTCAAGAAAACTCAAATATTCTTCAAAAAAACGATTAAAGCATGTTTCTAGCAAACCTTGTTTACCTTTGAAATAATAAGAAATATTGGAAGGATTCACCTTGGCCTTATTTGCAATGTCACGAACGGAAGTACCATCGAAGCCATGATCATAAAATAGTGAAATAGCGGATTGTAAGATATTACTCTTTGTTGGGCTAGATAGCTTTATATCTCTCATAATCTCTCCCTCTTTTCATTAAATAATTGAATGATTTTAAAAATTGTGCTAAAAATGGTTCAATGGAAAAAAATTAAGATAGTTATTCTTGTTTCATAAAAGCCTCTGCTACTCAAAAGAATTCGTCTTATCTAGTCGATATCCTTCTTGTATTTATCGACAACTTTTCTGTTAATTACGTTATTCAAAACGAAAAAGACCTAGAATACATCTAATTTTGTTGAAATGGGGGAGTTACTGGTGTTTAAAGTAGAAAAATATGAAGGCTCAAAAGAGAATGGTTACTCATTAGTGAGAAAGCAACTGAAAGCATTGATTGAAGGCGAAGAAAATGTTGTTGCAAACTTAAGTAACGCATCTGCATTACTTAATCAGTTTTTAGATAATATAAATTGGGTCGGCTTCTATTTATATGAAGAGAAATCCAACCAATTAGTTTTAGGACCTTTTCAGGGCCTTCCAGCTTGTATACGGATTCCGTTAGGTCGTGGCGTTTGTGGAACAGCAGCGGAAAAAAGAGAGACGTTACTCGTAGAAGACGTTTCTAAATTTCCTGGTCACATTGCTTGTGATGCAGCGTCACAATCTGAAATAGTTGTACCTATTGTGAAGAATGATACTCTAATTGGTGTTTTAGATATCGACAGTCCAGAAACATTCCGATTCGATAAACAAGACAAAGAAAAATTAGAAGAGTTTGTCCAAGAACTAGTAAAACATATCTAAGTGTGCAGCCTTGAGACAAAACAAAAGCCAACAAAGAACGGAATGCTAATACCCCGTTTTTCGTTGGCTCCTCTTTCATTTTAACCTCTATAACTTTTAAACATTTTCAGTGGCTGTGCCTACCGAGATTTTACTAAGAGCTTGGTTTAAATCACTCCATATATCATCAACAGATTCCAAGCCAACAGACAATCTAAGTAAAGTCTCCTCTATCCCCATCTTTTTTCTGAATTCTGCTGGAACAACAGCATGAGTCATTGTCGCTGGATGTTGTATTAATGTCTCTGCATCTCCCAAGCTAACAGCTATTTTTATCAAATTTAATTCATCCATTACCTTTTGGGAATCTTCTTTCGTTCCTTTTATTGTAAACGAGATCATGCCTCCAGGTTTTTTCATTTGTTTTTTCATAATCCAATATTGCGGATGATTACTGTGCCCCGGGTAAATAACTTTTTCTACAGACGGATGGTTCTTTAATAATTCAGCTATCTTTTCTGCACTTTCGCAATGTCTATCCATTCTAACCGGCAATGTTTTGAGACCTCTAAGCAGTAGCCAAGCATCAAAAGGCGAAATGATACCCCCGATATCTTTCTGTGTTGTCATTTTAATTGTTGCTATTACATCCTCTTTGCCGACAATTATCCCTGCAATCACATCACCATGTCCTCCAATATATTTAGTTGCACTGTGAATGACGATGTCGCAACCAAGTTCTAGTGGTCTTTGAAGATATGGAGAACAAAATGTATTATCGACGACAACAGGTATCCCTTTTTTCTTTGCTACGCTCACTACCATTTCCAAATCAATAAGCTGCATCGTAGGATTTATAGGTGTTTCTACATAAATACACCTTGTATGCGGTTCAATTTTATTTAGCAGCTCCTCTTCTGAATCCATCGCAGAGAAACTATGATCAATATTATACTTCTCATTCATTAATTGAAGTAAGCCAAATGTGCACCCATACACTCCTTGAGAGCACAAAATATGGTCATTGGCTTTCGTCAACGAAAATAGAACAGCGGAAACAGCTGCCATTCCGGAACCAAATGCCAATGCTGCTTCTCCACCTTCAAGCGAGACCATTCTCTTTTCCAGCATCGCTACAGTTGGATTACCAAGACGTGAATAAATGAAACCTTCTTCCTCACCTGCAAATCTATTTTCCCCTTGTTTAGCATTCTCAAAAGTAAAAGTAGAAGTTTGATATAAAGGCGGTGCTAAGCTGTCGTGATGATAGGAAGAATCGTATCCCTCATGTATAACCCTTGTCTCAAATCCCTTTTCCTTATTCATTGTTTATTCCTCCCGAAATTCCCCAAATTATTAATACTTCCTATTTTAGGATATGATATATCATCAACAAAAGAAAGCGTTTTCAATAAATTGATTAGAAAAAGGGACAAACCTTAGGTAAAATGCCGATAATTTTCTAACTAGTATATAGTACGAAAATAACGTAAACCGGTACAATATACTGTGAAATAGTAAGCATTTATTGGCCCATCCCTTTTAAATTTCAGTTTTGAACTATTCCCCCCTCACTAATAAAAGAGGCAATTTTTTAGTACTCTAAAAAACAAAGAAGCTTAATTCCCCATGACAACTTGGTTTTTCCCATTATTTTTGGCAAAGTATAACGCCTGATCCGCTCTTCTGACTAGTTCTTTAATAGTTTCTCTATTATCCCCAGCTAATTTCCAGCTGGTTACACCACATGAAAGTGTAACTTTAGGATTACTATTATCGGGAGCAGTTTCTACAACACGTTCCGCAATTTGCTTTCCTGTTTCAATTGATTTGTTAGGAAAGTACACTGCCAACTCTTCTCCGCCCCATCTTGCCACCGATCCCTTATCACCAACAGCGTTCTTTATGTGATTGGAAACCTGAATAATCACTTCATCCCCTACCTGATGTCCATAAGAATCGTTGATTGATTTGAAATCATCAATGTCTATCAATAAAAATACACCACATCGATCTTCAGATAAGGAACTTTCCATTTTTTCATCTAAATAATGACGAGCGTAAAGATTCGTCATTTGGTCAGTTATAACTAGCTTTTCTAACTTTTCCCTCAACATCGCATTTGTAATAGCTAAAGTTGAATGATGGATAAAGGACTGCAGCAATTTATACATATCAAATGAAAAAGAGTATGGTAATTCGTGTAGAACAATACAAAAACCTTTTAAGGTGTCACCCTGTATCATTGGAACAGCCATCAATGACCGGTAAGAACCATTACATAGCTTATCCATCATATCGCCAATAAATATAGAATCTTTCTCTTTTTGGATTCTATTTCTCACAAATGAAATATATTTTTCTCCTTCACTTGTAAAAAAGAAGGGGGAGCTGGTGCTTAAAATTTCAAATTCATCCTTCTCCAGAAAGGTAAATCCTACGACAGATGCACGAAAAGAGTGCTTTATTTGTTTTTTTAATAAAGAAAGTGTTTCGGACATTTTAGAATTCATATTAAGTTGATGAGATGTTTCATTTATAAGCTGCAAATCCGTTATTAACCGTCGTGACTGCTCATACAATTTTGCATTCTCCAAAGCACTTCCAGCAGTATAAGCAAGTAACCGTATGAATTCCACTTGCTGACTAGAAAAATTAGGTCCACCCTGAGAATCTACTTCTAAAACACCATACACTCCTTGTTTTCCTCTCAAAGGAGCATATAGTACAGAGCCTTCATCTACCTCCATGCTTCCATTAACAAACGCCTTCATCGCTTTTGGAACTGCTTGATTAAAATCAAAATTTCCAATTGGAAGATTAGCATAATCATCATAGTCATTTGACAACAATAAGTGAAAAACATATTTAGGGAATACCCTTTCAAGTGTAACGATTATGTGACTCAACAATTTTTGCACTTCTCTTGTTGAATGAAACATTTCTGTTACATTAAACAACTCTCTATACCTGTGTTCATCATCCTTAATTGTCTTCATCTGCATGAAAAACTGGAGGAATCTACAACTTTCCTCCCAGAAGTCTTGCAAAACGTCTTCCCTTAATAATAGATCCTCTTTAAATTTCAGCCACAATATCCCTTGCGGCGACTTTTCTTTCGTTTTAAAGAGAAATCCATAATCAAAAAAAGGATGAATTTTACTAGAAGAGGTAGTGAAGTCTATCAGCATAGAATCACTAAACAAATTTTCAGCCTTCTCGTACGTGATTTCTTTGGGTAAATCAGTGTAAGAACTATCCTCCATAAGTCTAAAATAGTAATTATCGTTATAATAATAGTAAACGTCTTCTACATCTAAAAAACTTTTCACTACTCTTAACCATGAAAGGACCTTGTTATTTTTGCATTCATTACCATGTATCAAATCAAACAGGCTAGCTTTATATTTGATTATTTCTTTTTGCTTTGCTATCTTCATATGTCCCACCCACACCTAAAAGGTTTGTGAAAATTATTCAAATTTTCACGAACCTTTAGCAATTTGTAATTCATCTTCAAAAACTATCAGCCACAAAGAAGGTGAAATTAAATGAACATCCGCTGGTTTATCACCTTTTGTTAACGGAATCTCGACACCCTTTTCAGAAATAACCTTAATTGACTGAGAAGACGACTTATAAGTAAAATCCACCGAACTACTGGACATCTTTATAGGTATTTCTTTACTTCGTCTTGACTCCTCCAACGAATCAGAAAATAAAATCCATTCATTATTATTAACTGTTTGAACCCAAACGCCTGTCTCGTTTTCATTTAGAAATATCTTTTGTACTTTATCATTTAAAGAAATACTTTTTTGCACGTTAAAAAAATAATCATTAGTTTTCTCAATTTCATATAAAATAAGAAGTTGTTTCTTATCTACTATTTTTGAAACAACAACAAGTGGATTAGTGCTAGCATTTGCTTTTTCTAATACTTGAACTTGAATCATAGGAACCTTTGCGATATCATTTTCCTTTTTTTCTGATGAAAAAGGCCAAATAAATCCTATTGCTATTAAAAAACAAGCACCAACAATTAAAGCTAGTCTTATTTTCCTTTCACGTCTTGATTCTTTCAAATTATAATCACTCATTTTATCCCGTATTAACGAACAGTATTACCCTGTTAATCAAAATTTGATTTAATTATTTTCTTTTATAAAATTATACCATATCAAGGTACAAAAGTACTATAAACTACTATAGCCTTTGAAGAAGCCACAACCAAATATCCTTGACTTATACGTCCCAGCGTCATATAATACTATTTGTGTAAAATAATGCAGCCTTTGTGAAGTCTTTTATGTCTGTATTTTGTTCCTCCATATGAGGTGTATCTTGTAACTCTCTGCTGCTAGGGCGAAGGTACATGAAAACAAAATACGCATGATTGTTATTCACACCTGGTTTTTATTTTACAACAAAATAAAAACAATAAAGGAGGAGTCATATTATGGCTCGTTATACTGGTCCAAGTTGGAAACTATCCCGTCGTTTAGGAATCTCTCTAAGCGGTACAGGTAAAGAATTAGAAAAGCGTCCTTACGCTCCAGGTCCTCATGGTCCTAACCAACGTAAAAAACTTTCTGAGTACGGTTTACAACTTCAAGAAAAACAAAAACTTCGTCATATGTACGGAGTAACTGAACGTCAATTCCGTAACTTATTTGACCAAGCTGGTAAAATGCAAGGTAAACAAGGTGAAAACTTCATGGCACTTCTTGAGTGTCGTTTAGATAACGTTGTATACCGTTTAGGTCTTGCACGTACTCGTCGTCAAGCTCGTCAATTAGTTAACCACGGTCACGTAACGGTTAATGGATCTCGCGTAGATATCCCATCTTTCCGTGTAAAACCTGGTCAAACAATTGGTTTACGTGAAAAATCTCGTAACCTTGACATTGTTAAGGAAGCAATCGAAGTAAACAGCTTCGTTCCTGAATTCTTAACTTTCGATGCAGAAAAATTAGAAGGTTCTTTCACTCGTGTACCAGAACGTTCTGAACTTCCAGCAGAAATTAACGAATCTCTTATCGTTGAGTTCTACTCTCGTTAATCGTTATATTCAAAAACTCTGTCCAGTACTGGACAGAGTTTTTTTATTATATTCTCTTATACTTCATTATCCACATCAAAAATGCCCCGCTACTAAAAGCAAGGCATTTCTTTTGTTCTCTTATACATATTGGATCATGAAGTATTTCTTTTTACCTCGACGGATTATTGTAAATTCTCCTTCAATCCTATCATTTTCATTTATTATATGTTGAAGATCTGTTATTCTTTCACCGTTAATATAAATTGCACCGTTCCCAACGTCCTCACGCGCTTGACGTTTTGATGAAGATATCTTAGCCCCAACAAGTAGATCTATTAAGCCTATTTCTTCATTTTTGGATTGCTGGAAAGTCGGTACATCTTTGAATCCCTCTTTTACCTCTTCTGCAGACAAGGACTTAATGTCACCGCTGAATAATGCCTCTGTAATACGGATAGCTTGTTGTAATGCTTCCTCTCCATGTATTAGCTTTGTCATTTCTTCAGCAAGCGTTTTTTGTGCTTTGCGAAGATGCGGCTCTGTTTCAACTGCTTTAGCTAAGTCCTCTATTTCTTCATGACTTAAAAATGTAAAATATTTTAGGTATTTAACAACATCTGCATCCGCTGCATTTATCCAAAACTGGTAAAACTCATATGGAGATGTTTTTTCCGGATCTAACCAAATTGCACCGCTTTCTGTTTTTCCAAATTTTGTTCCATCCGCTTTTGTTACAAGTGGTATTGTAAATCCGAATGCTTTTGTTTCTTCTTCGTGTGTTCTTCTTATTAATTCAAGGCCTGTCGTAATATTTCCCCACTGATCACTTCCACCAACCTGCAGTTTACAATTATAATTATCATAGAGGTGATTAAAGTCCATCGCCTGCAGGATTGTGTAAGTAAATTCCGTAAACGAAATACCTGATTCTAAACGAGAAGAAATCGTGTCTTTTGCTAACATATAGTTAACTCCAACATGTTTACCAAAGTCACGTAAAAAGGTTACAACATCCATTGAGCCTATCCAGTCATAGTTATTAACCATGATAGCCCCATTTTCCCCTTCAAAATCAAAGATACTTTCTAATTGAGTTTTAATACTTGCTGCATTATGTTGAATAGCTTCGACAGTTTGCAGTTTGCGTTCTTCATTTTTTCCGCTTGGATCTCCAATAAGACCGGTTGCACCACCTACAAGAACTAGTGGACGATGACCATGATTTTGAAACCTTCGCAATGTTAAAAATGGTAGTAAATGCCCGATATGCATACTATCAGCAGTAGGATCTATTCCACAATAAATAGAAATACTTTCTTTCTCTAGTACACTCTTCAATCCCTCTTCGTCAGTTTGCTGATATGTTATGCCACGCCATGCTAAATCTTTTAATAATTCCATTAGTAATCCTCCTTTAATTTTAAAAAAAGTCTTTCTTCTCATAGATTGTTGTTTTTACTTACACATTAAGCCCGTTGATTTCCGCTACGAGCACAAGATCCTCGGGGAGGAATGAGAGCCTCCTAAAAAAGCGGAAGCGGCTTGCCTAGCTCGTGAAGAAAATAGGAAAATTTCCTAAAGGCGCTTTTTGCCTTTTGGGAATTTTATCTTTTTCACAGCGAGCTAGCCGCTGGAGCTAGACATCAGCTTCGCCTGCAGGGTCTCTCCCTTCCCTCTTTTCCCGCAGGAGTCAAGTGCCCGCAGCGAGAATCTACTCAGTAGATTAAACTTAGCTTTCCTTTAAAAAGCAACAAACTTTACGAAAGCAGCCAAAAAAATAAAAAAACGCCCCTGCATAAAGCAGGGACGCTGTCGCGCGGTACCACCCAAATTAAGGAAAAAAAGTCCTTCACTCATAAATAATAACGGTTTTTACCGTTTGCTGCTACTTAAAATGTTCACAGCAAAAGCTCCAGGATGTAATTCATCTCCTTTTTGTGTCAGTTCCCACCATCCACTGACTCTCTGTATACAGGGAAAGAAGACTACTTTTTCCTTTCGTAGCACTAGCTATTTCATTATCTTTACTAACTATAGATAAGAATGTTATGTAGATTATTTTCTTATATAAAGTTTTTACCATAGTCTAAAATAATAGTCAATAACTGCTTAATTACTACCAAAACTTTTCATTCGACTTTTACCGACAGGTGCTAAGTGAAGTATGCTATAATAAGAATGTTCTAGGGGGTATGATTATGAAAGAAAAATGGAATAGTTTACTTGAAAGACTCAGACCGATAATAGCATTCTTCACTAATAATAGACTGCACAAACGAGCAAGAATCACATATGGTGTTATGTGGAACTTATTTTTAATAATAATGGTTATTTCAGTAGTAGGTACAGCATTTGCAGGGGGTGTCGGGGCAGGGTACTTTGCCTCTCTTGTTAAAGATGAACCGATTAGAACCTATGACGAAATGAAAAAGGATATTTACAGTTATGAGGAAACCTCTCAGCTTTATTTTGCCAACGATGTCTATTTAGGCAAAATGAGGACAGACCTCGAAAGAGTTGAAGTTCAGCTTAAAGATGTCTCTGAACATCTTCGAAATGCAGTTATTGCTACAGAAGACGAGTACTTCAAAGAGCATAACGGAATTGTCCCTAAAGCAATCCTTAGAGCTATCATGCAGGAATTCACTAATTCAGCAACCCAAACCGGAGGAAGTACACTTACACAGCAATTAATTAAGAACCAAATTCTAACAAATGAAGTTTCATTCGAAAGAAAAGCAAAGGAAATTCTTTTAGCAATGAGACTAGAGCAATTTTTTGAGAAAGATGAAATTCTTGAGGCATATTTAAATATGGCTGACCTTGGTAGAGATGCAACTGGCCAAAATATCGCAGGTGTACAAGCAGCAGCGCTCGGGATTTTTGGGGTTGATGCGAAAGACCTATCACTACCACAAAGTGCTTTTATTGCAGGTTTACCACAAGCACCGTTTGCTTATACACCTTTTAGCAATAATGGCAAAGTGAAAAAGAACCTAGAGCCCGGTCTTGAACGAATGAAGATTGTGCTTTATCGGATGAAAAGAGAAGGCTATATTACAGAAAAACAATACAAAAAAGCAGTCTCTTATGATATTACGAAAGATTTTATTTCACCAAAGTCCTCACCAAGGGAACAATATCCTTGGTTAACTGCTGAGCTTGAAAGAAGAGCTACAGAAGTTATTTCAGAAGTTCTGGCTAAAAAAGATGGTTATACAAAAGAGGATTTAAAAGAGAATGATGAATTAAAAGAAAAATATTACACGTTAGCTGACCGTGATGTCCGCAAAGGCGGTTATCATATTCACTCTACTATTAATAAAGAAATCTATGATAATATGCAGAAAACAAAAGATGAATATGAAATGTACGGCCCAACTCTAACGGACACAGTCGAAGATCCAGAAACCGGGGAAATGAAAGAAGTTAAGCGACCTGTTCAAGTTGGAGCAATAATGATGGAAAACAAAACAGGGAAAATCATCAGTTTTGTTGGTGGTCGTGATTTTGATACAGAACAGATAAATCATGCTACACAATCACTTAGACAAAATGGATCAACGATGAAACCCTTGCTCGCATACGCACCTGCACTAGAATATGGGACAATATCCCCTGGTTCACCTATACCAGATGTTGCGATGAGTATACGAGCTGGAGATGGAAGCATGTGGTCTCCGCAAAACTATTCCTATAATTACAATGGACTGTTCCCTGCAAGATTAGCTCTTGCAGAGTCGCTAAATATCCCTGCTGCAAGGACCTATGCAGGTATTGTCAATCAAGATCCTTTTAATGATTTTCTTATGAAAATGGGCTTTTCTAGTATAGATCAATCTGAGAGAAACAACCTATCACTATCTCTGGGCGCAACAACTACTGGTGTAACAGTGGAGGAAAATGTAAATGCCTATACTACATTCGCAAATGGTGGAAAATTCGTTGATGCTTATATGATTGATAAAATTGTTGATGATGAAGGAAAAGTTATCTATCAACACAAGACAGAACCAGTAGAGGTTTTCAGTCCTCAAACTGCTTATCTAACTCTTGATATGATGAGAGATACACTAGATCATTATGCTGGAACTGGTAGGTACGCCAAAAAGTACCTAAACTTCAGTTCAGATTGGGCTGGAAAATCTGGAACAACACAAGACTATCATGATCACTGGTTTATCGCTTCTAACCCTAGTATTACATTCGGTACTTGGTTTGGATATGACAAACCCGAGTCCATGTACAGAGCGACAGGCACCTACGGACACTATGGTTTAAGAAATATTCGTCTTTGGGCAAACTTTTTAAACAATGCTCGCGATTTAGCTCCAGCATTAATAGATCCGGAAGAACAATTTAAAATGCCTGGTGGAATCGTCAGAAGGTCATACTGTTCTATTTCTGGTATGCTTCCATCAGAAGCTTGTAGCCAGGCCGGTCTTGTAAAAAGTGACTTGTTTAATGCTAAATTTGTCCCAACGAAAACAGATGATAGCTTGCTAACAAGTCGTTACGTCATGGTTAATGGGAATAAATATTTAGCTTTACCTAATACACCGGCGGAATTCTCTCAACCTGGAGTAATCTTAAATCCTGACTTTGTCAGCCGAATATTAAATGGAATTTCCGCTGATCCGCGTCAGCTAATTCCTCAAGGCGATGCAAGATTTAAAAATATTTTAGTAGCCGAAAATAAAATAGCAGATGACGGAGCTGCTCCTGGTACCGTAAGCTTGAAAGCCTCTGGAAGCAAGATAACTTGGACTCCTTCTGCTAGTGGAGACGTAATCGGATACCGAATATTTAGTACATCAGGTACAAAAGTCGGCAGTGTAAAATCAGATGGTAGTAATACCCTGTCTGTTGGAAATGGCGAGTACTATGTCATCGCTGTTGATGTAGCAGGTAAACAATCTGCTCCATCCAATACTGTTCGAATAGGAGCAGCACAAGAAACACAGACTCCTCCAAAAGAAGAACCAGATAAACCTAAAGATCCGGAAGTTACACCACCAACTGATGGTAGCAACAATAGTGGAGGAAATAGTGGTGAGGATGATGGTTCCGCTGGGGGAAATAGCGGTGATAATGCCGATGGTGGCGGATCAGGCACTGGTGGAGAAACTCCACCAACACCTGAACAACCTACTCCTCCGACAGAAAACGAAGGTTAATCAGCTATTTTTAGCCAAGTAAAAGTTTTTTAAACTTTTTACTTGGCTTTTTTATCTAGAATCACATGTTGGTATTTGATCTCAAGAGAGGATTATACTGTTCCATATTCTCTTATTTCTAGACCAACTCTTCTCCTTCTCGGGCTGGTCATGCTACTGCAAATTAATTATCTCATTTTTGAGAGACAGGAACTAAAACTAAATGTAACAACTCGAACAAAAAGGGGATTGACCTATAAGTACTCGGTTCTTATAGATCAATCCCCTTTTTCTATTAAATTAATCTTCCATAGTAGATAAATCCCCTGTAGGAAGGTCTAATTCCCAAGCTTTTAAGACACGTCTCATAATCTTTCCACTTCTTGTTTTTGGCAATTTTTCTTTGAATTCAATTTCTCGTGGCGCTGCATGTGCTGCCAATCCTTTTTTAACAAATTGGCGAATTTCTTCTTTAAGTTCATCTGATATTTCATAGCCTTCCCGCAAAGCAATAAAAGCCTTAATGATTTCTCCACGAACAGGATCTGGTTTTCCAATTACCCCTGCTTCTGCAACAGCTGGATGTTCGACAAGCTTGCTCTCTACCTCAAATGGTCCTACTCGTTCTCCCGAAGTCATGATTACATCATCAATTCGTCCTTGGAACCAGAAATAACCGTCTTCATCCATATATGCTGAATCACCTGAGACATACCAATCTCCTGGCATAAAATAAGACTCATATTTTTGTTCATTGTTCCAAATAGTATGCATCATAGATGGCCAACCTTTTTTTATCGCTAAGTTCCCCATACGATAAGGAGGAACCTCTTGACCCTGATCATCCACAATTGCTGCTTTTACACCTGGGATTGGTTTCCCCATTGATCCTGGTTTAATTTCAATACAAGGATAATTACAGATAAGCTGCGCACCAGTTTCTGTCATCCACCATGTATCATGAATTCTCAAGTTGAATACTTTCATTCCCCAACGGACAACTTCCGGATTCAAAGGTTCTCCGACACTAAGTAGATGCCTTAATGAGCTAAGATCAAAATTCTTTACTACCTCATCTCCAGCACCCATCAGCATTCTGAAAGCAGTTGGTGCACTATACCAAACCGTTACGCCAAAGTCTTCAATCGTCTGATACCAGTTTTCCGGTTTGAAGCGTCCGCCCACAATAACATTGGAAGCCCCAGTCAACCATGGACCAAAGATTCCGTAAGATGTACCTGTTACCCAACCAGGATCTGCTGTACACCAATATACATCGTCTTCTTTTAAATCCAATACCCATTTAGATGTTTGGTACTGTTGGAGCATTGCATTATGGACATGCAACACACCTTTTGGTCTTCCTGTAGAGCCGGAAGTATAGTGTAAAATTAATCCATCATTTCTATCTACCCATTCGATATCAAGTTTATCACTTGCTTCTTCAAATTTTGATAGAAAGTCAACATGGACATCGTCTTCTTTAACATCTTCACCAATTAGGAATACGTGCTTCAAATTAGGAAGTTCATTAACTGGAACACGGTTAAGTAATTCAGGCGTAGTAATCAATACCTTTGCTTCACTATCCTCCAAACGATCACGGACAGCACCTTCCATGAATGCTTCAAAAAGCGGACCAACAATTGCTCCCAGTTTTACTGCACCTAATACAGAATAATACAACTCCGGAGATCTTGGCATAAAGATAAATACTCTATCGCCTTTTTCAACATCCCCATACTGTTTTAATACATTCCCTGCTTTATTCGATAATTTTTTCATTTCCCTAAATGTATACTTTTCGTTACGTTCTGGATCACGGTAATATAAAGCAACCTTGTTTTTACGGTAAGATTCTGCATGGCGATCGATTGCTTCGTATGCCATATTTACACGCCCTGACTCGTACCATGAAAACTGTTTTTCGACTTCTTTCCAATCAAAATTATCATAAGTATTTTCGTAGTTTGTTAGATTGAAATCCCCTTTTGTAACTGGTAACGCTTCCACTTTCATCGACCGAATCCCCCTTATGTAAGAAGTTACAACTATATTATAGTATAAAATAAATATATTCTCAATTTTTTAAAAAATCAAGCAGGAATATTAACTACCCTAAACTCCCCCTCCGAATAAGGGGCTGACAACTCCACACAGAAAGTTATTCAAAAGTTAGGATTTACTCTCCAAATAAAAACAAATAGGAAAATATCTTAATACGATAACCATTAACGTCTGAAAATTTTGTGAAAACGCTTTTACTATGCTAATTTTATGTATAATAGACTTAGGATTCTTATCAAGGCGGTGACCGAATGGACTTTACAAAAACATATAATGCATCAGAAATAAAAACAGCAAAGGGAAATATTATCATTGAGGGACCAATACTAGCAGAAGATCTTGCTAGATTGGAATTTCACGAGGATTTAGTCGCCTTTCGTCCTCCAAGGCAGCAACATAAAGCGTTGGTTGAGATTGCAAGACTGCCAGAGGGTCGGATTATTGTAGCAAGGGAAAACGATACAATTGTAGGATATGTTACCTATTTATACCCTGACCCACTTGAGAGGTGGTCAAAAGGGAAAATGGAAAATTTAATTGAACTTGGTGCCATCGAAGTTATACCAAAATTTAGAGGGGCTTCTGTTGGCAAAAACCTTTTAAAGGTTTCCATGATGGATGATCATATGGAAGACTACATTATTATTACAACAGAATATTACTGGCATTGGGACCTGAAAGGAACAGGTTTGAATGTATGGGAATATAGAAAAGTCATGGAAAAGATGATGAACGCTGGCGGATTGGAATGGTTTGCAACAGATGATCCTGAAATAAGTTCCCATCCTGCTAACTGCTTGATGGTGCGCATCGGAAAACGAGTCGACAACGACTCCATACAACAATTTGACAGCCTCCGATTCATGAACCGCTTTATGTATTAATAGAAAGGCGGAAGTGGCTCGTTTAGCTCGTGAAGAAAATAGGAAATTTCCCCTAAAGGCGGCTTTTGGCCTTTTGGGGGAATTTATCTTTTTCACAGCGAGCTAGCCACTGGAGCTGGACAATGAAAAGCGGAAGCCACTCGAGCTAAACATAACAGCTCCGTAGCTATTCACATACTAATATTTTATAAATTCCTAACGAACACGGGAAAACAAAGGGGAATGGAAAACATGATTGTAGAAGAAATAATGAATACAAATGTTGAAACATTAAAACCCGAAGATACAATTGAATCGGCAATAAAGCTATTGAGAGATAAGAAAATTCGTCATATACCTATCGTTAATAATCAATCAGAGCTTATTGGTATTGTTAGTGACAGGGATGTTAAAGATGGAACTCCATCGATTTTTCAAAAAGAGAAAGCAGATCAAGAACTACAAAATCAGTTAAAGCTAATTATGAAGACAGATGTCATTACTGGACACCCTCTAGACTTTGTCGAAGAAGTTGCAGCGTTATTTTATGAGCATAATATAAGTTGTCTTCCCATTATTAAAGAAAAGAAATTGATTGGCATAATTACGGAAACAGACCTTTTGCATACACTTATTCAATTGACTGGTGCACATCAGCCTGGGTCACAAATTGAAGTGAAGGTACCAAACAGAGCAGGCATTCTTTATGAAGTCGCCGGCATTATTCGTGAACATAACGCAAATATTCATAGTGTACTTGTTTATCCAGATAAACATGATGATTCTTATAAGATATTAGTGTTTAGGGTTAAGACAATGAATCCCTTGGGTGTAGTCGAACATTTAAAAAAAGAAGGATACACTGTATTATGGCCTAATATGCCAGGAGTTTCATCATGAAAAAGAACAGCATTTTTGTTTATTCTGATGAATTATTGCGTTATCGATTTTCTGATCAACACCCATTTAATCAGTTTCGTTTGACCTTAACAATTGACTTATTAAACGAATTAAACGCTATCCATAAAGATGAAATTGTTCCAGCTAGAATGGCTACAGAAGAAGAACTATCGCTCAACCACGATACAACCTACATAAATGCAGTTAAACAGGCAAGCGTTGGGCAGCTTCAAGAGGAACGAGCAGAAAGCTTTGGTATTGGAACGGAAGATACCCCTATTTTCCCAAACATGCATGATGCTAGTGCCTATCTTGTTGGGGGGACATTAACTGCTGTTGATTATGTTATGACTGGAAAAGCAAATCATGCCGTCCATTTAGGAGGGGGACTACATCATGGCTTTCGCGGAAAGGCATCTGGTTTTTGTATTTATAATGACAGTTCTGTCGCAATCCGCTATCTTCAAGAAAAATATAACGCAAGGGTTTTGTACATTGATACAGATGCACATCACGGAGATGGTGTACAATGGTCTTTTTATGACGACCCAAATGTTTGTACTCTTTCCATTCATGAAACTGGAAGATATCTATTTCCCGGAACGGGTAATGTGAACGAACGTGGCCATGGAAAAGGGTATGGTTATTCCTTTAATATACCGTTAGATGCATTTACTGAAGATGAATCATGGTTAGAAGCTTATGAAAATTCTTTTAGAGAGGTAGCAGAATTTTTCAAACCTGATGTCATTCTTACGCAAAATGGGGCAGATGCACACTACTACGACCCACTGACACATCTATCCTCCTCCATTGAGATATATAAAGCTATTCCTAAGCTTGCACATGAATTGGCACATAAATACTGTGACGGCAAATGGGTTGCTGTAGGAGGTGGGGGATATGACATTTGGAGAGTCGTTCCGAGAGCTTGGGCACTTATATGGCTTGAGATGTCAGAAAGAATGGAATTTACTAAATCTTTCCCTTCTAATTGGACCAATCGTTGGCAAGAAAAAGCCGGTGTCCAACTTCCTTCAAGTTGGTTTGACTCTAAACAAATGTACCCCCCAATTCCAAGGAAAAACGAAATAACGGAAAAGAATAAGATGACTGTTGATAAGGCTCTCTATTCGATACGACAACAACTTAAACAAAAACCTCCTAGTTAAAAATCAATTGGTTTCTTTAGGAAACGAAAGTTTAGCGAAGGAGTTTTGAAAACTAATATTAGTAAAATGGACGATCGAATTTCGATCGTCCATTTTAACCGTTTGACTTATTTATTCTTTTTCGTAAGCAGGGTCAGAAATAATGATTTCTACTCGCCTATTTTTTTGCAAGTTTTCTGCTGAATTATTCGGTGCAATTGGCCGCGTATCACCATAGCCAACAGCGATAAAACGTTTTGAATCTAAGTTATGATTATTCGTAAGATAGCGAATTACACTACTCGCCCTTGAAGAAGACAGCTCCCAGTTGGAAGGATATCGACTTGTAGCAATTGGTCTGTTATCCGTGTGTCCTTCTACCTTTACAAGATTGGGAATTTCCGTAAGCATATCCCCTACCTGATCTAAAAATGGATACGCACTACCGATAATCGAAGCTTGTCCAGAATGAAACAGCACTTGCTCCTGTAATACAAGGACGACACCTCGTTCGGTTCTAGTAGCTACTATTACATTCCCAAGCTTATTTTCTTTAAGATATGTTTGGATTTCATTTAATAATTCATCAAGGGATTTACTATCCATTCTATCAGTTGTTTGCGAATTTCCTGCATCGTTATTTTCTATAGAATTAGGTTCTCCTGAAGGGTTTTCCATTGGTATAACAGACGGATAAAACTCAAGAATTTCCCGTGATTCAAAAGATTTTGCGACCGTTTTAAATTTCTCTAAATCGATTTGAGACATCGAAAATAATAAGATAAAGAAAACCAGAACCAGTGTTACAAGATCGGAAAAAGTAACCATCCATTTTGGAGCACCTGAAGATTTTTCTGGCTGCCTTGGTTTACGCCTCATCAATGGCTGCCTCCTCTAGGTCCGCTCCTTTTTTTTCTGGTTTACTCAATTCTTCTTTAGATAAGAAAACTCGCAGTTTTTCTTCCAATATTTTAGGATTCTGACCCGATTGAACACCAATTACACCTTCGATAATCACCTGCTTCACAAAAACCTCTTTTTCCGTTTTCAGTGCTAATTTCGAAGCCATTGGAATAAATACGAGGTTAGCTAAAAGAGAACCATATAAAGTAGTTAGTAGTGCAATTGCCATATTTGGACCTAATGACGTAGGATCATTTAAATTTTTTAACATAAGGACAAGACCAATTAAAGTTCCAATCATTCCCCATGAAGGTGCATATTCTCCTGCTTTTTCGAGTAGACTTTTATTCTTCCTGTGTCTTTCCTCTAAAGCAATAATTTCCGCATTCATTATATCCACGATTACATCTGGTTCGATACCATCGACTGCAAGTAGCATCCCCTTTTTAATAAAAGGGTCATCTACCTTTTCTAAATCAACTTCTAATGCTAACAACCCTTCCCTTCTAGCACGCTCTGACAGACTAACGAATGTTTCAACTAAGGACTTTAAATCATACGTTTCTTCTTTAAACGTCTGTCTCATCACTTTACCTAGTAGTTTTAATTCCTTTATGGAAAAGCTTATGAGCATCGCAGCCATTAATCCTCCAATAACAACTAGAACAGAAGAAACGTCCAAAAATGAAGTAAATCCTGCGAACCCGGAATTTGTAATGATTGCAAATGCAACAAACAATAATCCTACAACGACACCAAAAGGCGTTAGAAAATCAAGCTTTTTCATATTCCTCTCCCCGAAAATTCATATTTCAATTTTTCTGCTTTCTAATTCAAACTTGCTTCACTTTCCCTATAGAATTTTTGTTAAAGCCTCCGTCAAGAGCTTGTCTATTACGAATGCTTTCTCTTACCTTAGTATCGACAAATTTCTTATTTTGTTGAGCCGCGATGTTCAATACGGTGAGGGAGAACCACCGTTTGTTCGTCAACATTTTCTTTATTCATCAATTTTGTTAACAGTCTCATGGCAACAGCCCCGATATCATACAAAGGTTGGACAATCGTTGTTAATTGTGGACGGACCATTAACGCTAACCTTGTATTGTCAAAGCTAATAACTTCTACATCATCTGGTATTGCCCAATCTGAGTCTTGTGCACCATGGACAACTCCTAGAGCCATCTCATCGCTTCCGACAAATATTGCTGTAGGTTTGGAATCAAGCTCTTCTAATCTTGCCCAAGCCTCTAGACCTGAATCATATGTATAATCACCTTCAATAATATAGTCCTCATTGATGGTAATACCTGATTCCTCTAGTGCTTCCTTGTATCCTTCTAGCTTATACTTTATATTAATAGTGTCATGGAAAGGACCACTAACAAATGCAATTTTTTTATGTCCTTTATCAGCCAACTCTTTTACCGCATCAAATGCAGCCTCTTTATAATCAATATTAACCGATGGAACTTTATTTGATTCCTCTATAGCTCCGGCCAATACAATTGGAACGGGCGACCTTTCAAATTCCTGCACATGCTCTTCATTTATTTGGCCACCCATAAATACTATTCCATCTACTTGCTTCCCAAGCATTGTATTAAGTAAATGCAGTTCTTTTTCAGAGTTCTGATCTGAATTACTTAAAATAATATTATATTTGTACATTGTTGCAATATCCTCAATTCCTCTTGCAAGCTCAGCGAAAAAGATATTGGATATATCAGGAATAATAACACCGACAGTTGTCGTTTTTTTACTTGCTAAACCTCGTGCCACTGCATTAGGACGATAACCTAAACGGTCAATTACTTCTACTACTTTCTTTCTTGTTGCTGGTTTTACATTTGGATTACCATTTACAACTCGAGAAACCGTTGCCATAGACACATTTGCTTCTCTCGCTACATCATATATTGTAACATTCATTTTCGACACTCCTTTTAGACATACCTATACAAGCTATTATTATTGTACACTAAACATTAAAAAAGAATAAAGAGCTACCACTTAACTGTATGAAAAGCAAAGAATATTTCTTTATTATAGGCTCTTTTCTCATAGAATGTTGTCTTTGCTTATGAATTCTGTCCGTTGATTTTCGCTACAGACACTTGCTTTCCGCGGGGAGAAATGGGAGCCTCTTAGAAAAGCGGAAGCGGCTTGGTCAGCTCGTGAAGAAAATAGGAAAATTCCCTAAAGGCGTCCTTTGCCTTTTGGGGATTTTATCTTTTTCACAGCGGGCTAGCCGCTGGAGCTAGACAACCGGCTTCGCCTATAGGGTCTCCCACTTCCCTCTCTTCCTGCAGGAGTCAAGTGCCCGCAGCGAGAATCATCTCAGTGGGTTAAACTTAGTTTTCCGTTAAAGAACAACAAACTTTACGAAAACAGCCTTATTATAAAACAAACAGTGTTAAACTTTACTACTATTAACGACTGATTTACTGATTGGTTTTCCAAAAAAGCTTGTCTCCCCTGACCAAGCCGCTTCCGCTTTTCTTTTTGTCCAGCTACAGCGGCTAGGGGCTCGAGGTCTTTTTCGATAAAACAGATGAGGGCAAAGAGCGCCCTCTTCTGTTTTCCCGAAAATGCTTGTCTCCCCTGACCAAGCCGCTTCCGCTTTTCTTTTTATGAACATAATCATACGCTAGTCTACATATTCCTGCAATTACTTCCATTAAAGGTGGAGAAACTTTCACAATTCATTCAATTTAAAAAAGGCTGACCCATAAGTGCTTAAGCACATTGTTTGGGTCAGCCTCTTTTTCTATTCGTTTAAAATTACACATGGACTGGTAAACTATTTAATAGTTCTTTGTAGAAATGATCAAATTGATCAATATCCATTTGTTGAGCTGAATCAGAAAGTGCCACGGCTGGATCTGGATGAACTTCTGCCATTACGCCATCTGCTCCGATTGCTAAGGCTGCTTTTGCTGCAGGTAGCAGAATATCTCTACGCCCTGTTGAGTGCGTTACATCCACGAAGACCGGTAAATGGGTTTCTTGTTTAAGAATTGGCACCGCTGAAATATCTAATGTGTTTCTAGTTGCTTTTTCATATGTTCTAATTCCACGTTCGCAAAGAATAATATTTTCATTACCTTGAGAGATAATATATTCTGCAGCATTCATAAATTCTTCTAATGTAGCAGAAAGACCACGTTTTAATAAAACTGGTTTTTTAACAGCACCGGCAGCTTTTAGTAATTCAAAATTTTGCATATTGCGAGCACCAATTTGAATCACATCAAGATAATCTAATGCTGGCTCAATATCTGCAGGATTTACAATTTCACTTACGACAGCTAAATCATATTCATCTGCAACCTTTTTAAGGATTTTCAACCCTTCCAATCCAAGTCCTTGGAAGTCATAAGGTGATGTTCTAGGTTTGAACGCTCCACCTCTTAATAATTTTAATCCTTTTCCTTTAACGGCTTTTGCTACTTCTGCCACTTGTTCGTATGACTCAACAGCACATGGACCGAAGATAAAGTGTGGCTTGCCATCTCCAATTGTATCACCGTTAATATTAACTATTGTATCCTCTTGCTTTTTCTTTCTTGAAACTAGAAGTGCTTTACGATGATCATCCTCTTGCAATTCCAAACCTGCTTTGAAGATTTCTTTGAAAATATGCTCAACCGTAGAGTTCTCAAATGGGCCCTCATTGTTCTCTTTGATAAGATTAAGCATTCCTCTTTCGCGGACCGGATCATAACGGTAACTACCTTGCTTTTCCTTTACACGCCCGATTTCTTGAACTAATTTTGCTCGTTCGCTAATTAATTCTAATAATTTCAAGTTCATTTCATCGACAGAATTTCTTAATTGATCAAGCTCTTGATTACTCACAATTCAGCACCCTTTCTATTTTCACTTCTATTCATACCTAAAAAAACTATAATTGTACATGTAAAGTATGATACATTTTTTATAGATATTGAGATTAATTATAATAGAATATAACTAAAATGTCACGATAAAATTCTTTATTAATTAAACGCTTTTAAGCGCTAAAGTATTATATGTCATTATTTAAAAGTAGGTGTCCATGTTGGAAAATAATCAAAAGCTATTCGCCTTAGATATCGGCACAAGGTCTGTCGTAGGTATAATGTTGGAAGAAAGTGATGGAAATTTTAAAATTATAGATATAATTTCCGAAGAACATAAAGAAAGGGCAATGTTAGATGGACAAATCCATGATGTACCGGCAGTTTCCAACGTTATTCTAGACATTAAAGAAAAGCTAGAAGAAAAGCATGGTCCATTAAAAAAGGTATGCGTCGCAGCTGCTGGTCGAGCATTAAAAACGCAAATGGCCCATAGTCAAATGGATATCAAAGGAAAACCACTTTTAACAAAGGAGGATGTCCTTCATTTAGAGTTGGATGCTGTTCAAAAGGCCCAGTCTCTTGCAGCTGAACAACAGAATGAATCGAAGAGCTACCACTACTACTGTGTTGGTTATTCTGTTTTACATTATCATTTAGATGAGGAAGAGATTGGCAGTCTAATAGATCAACAGGGGGATGAAGCCGCTGTTGATATTATTGCTACCTTTCTACCACGCGTTGTTGTAGAGTCTTTAATTGCTGCTTTAAACAGAGCTAATCTTGAGATGGAGGCGTTAACGCTTGAACCAATTGCTGCTATCAATGTTCTAATTCCTCCTTCAATGAGAAGATTGAATGTTGCATTAGTCGACATTGGAGCAGGCACTTCAGATATAGCACTGACAAATACAGGTACGGTAACAGCCTATGGAATGGTACCAACTGCAGGAGATGAAATTACAGAATCGTTAAGTGAGCAATTTTTATTAGACTTTCCTATAGCAGAAAAAGTAAAAAGAGAACTTCAAACATCTGAATTGATTACAATAACAGATATTTTAGGGTTTGAAACAGAAATACCGAAAGAAGAAGTGGTGGAAAAAATTACGCCCTCCATTAAACACTTAGCATCTGAAATAGCAGATGAACTACAGCGTTTAAATAATAAGCAGTCTCCCCAAGCAGTTATGCTAGTAGGCGGAGGAAGTTTGACGCCTCAATTGCCAAAATGGCTCTCTACCTTTTTGAACCTACCTGATAATCGTGTCGCAGTTCGAGGAGTCGATGCTATCCAAAATTTATCGATAGCAGATAACATCGATAAAGGTCCGGAACTTGTCACGCCTATTGGCATTGCCATCGCAGCTAGACAGGTGCCTGTTCAGTATGTCACTGCCTATATTAATGAGCAACCTGTTAGAGTATTTGAAGTGAAAAATCTAACAGTGGGTGATTGCCTCCTGGGTGCGGGAATAAAAATTAGTAAACTATACGGAAAGCCTGGAAATGCTTATATTATATCGGTAAATGGTCAATCTATTACACTACCTGGCGGATATGGAAAGGCCCCGGTAGTGAAAAAAAATAATCATCCTTGCTCGTTAGAAGATAAAGTTTCAGACGGAGACAGCATAACCATCATTAACGGAGAGGATGGACTTGAGCCAAATATAAAGATTGCTGATTTAATTGAACCAACACCTCCCAAGACCATCTATATCAATGGGAAACCAGTCAAACACTCTCTAACAATTAATAAAAATGGCAAAAAGGCATCGGCTAATGAAAAGGTTCAAGATAAAGATACTATTCAAATCACTTACAATGACCAACTTTCCTATGTATTAGAGTCTCATGGTTTTTCTAATTGGTTGGAGCAATGGAAACCCTACCGCATCACACTTGACGGAAAAGATACATTTATACCATTATTTTCTGGGAAAGTTCTGGTAAACGGAAAGGAAGTAAAGCCATCTTATAAAGTGGAGTCTAATGACACTATTACCCTCCAAAAACCAACAATTCCAACGCTTGGCATGCTTGCAGAAAAAAAGCAGCAGCCCTTCTATAGAAAGATTGACGTTTCCTTTAACGGAGAGAAGGTTTCACTATACAAAGAATGTATCCAAGTTTATCGGAATGGTGAATTGATACAAAAAGAAGATCTTGTAAAATCAGGCGATCGATTGAAAATTGCAGCAAAAAACCTACAACAGTTTATTTTTCAAGATTTATTTCAGCATGTAGATATTGAAATGCCCGCAAACGCAACAGGGAAATTCCTTCTTTTACGAAATGGAGAAGAAATATCGTTTCATCACCCTATATATCATGGAGATGAACTAGAAATAAGGTGGCCTTTAAATACTCATAAAAAATAGAACAAGGATGCCGATGAAAGTAGCTACTCTCATCGGCATCCTTGTTCTTATAATTCATTTAACGCTTTTTCTGTAATACTCCAATGAGAAGCAGTCCACCCGGGCTTGCCGTCAATAAATAAAAAAGCTTGCGGTGATTCATGCTTAATACCAAACTTCTCCGCGATATGATTAGATAATTCTCTCGACTCCTGAACTGCTAAGTAATACCCCACTTCTTCATGGCTGTTAAGAAATTTTTGATACTCTTCAAATGCATTCCCACTGATTGGACAAGTCAAACTATGTTTCATAAAGAAAAACCTCGATTTCTCTTTAGACAACTCTTCAAATTGTTGAACACTTTCAATTTTTTGTAGCATGTTTCTCTCTCCTTTCTTCATTGAAACCAGTGAAAATTCATTTATGACCTCTCACTAGTCCTCTTAGCCTACCTCCAACCTATTATTACCCTTTTTGCGCAAAACAAAAACACACACCCAAAAACTCGGGTCGCTGGGAAAAGGCAAAACAAAACCTCAAGGGGCTAAACCGCTCAAATTAGACACAAAAAAGCCGGGAAGTAATCATATCACCTCCCAGCTTATTCTCCAAAAATTATTTACTATATGTTTTCTCTGTTTCATCAAAGGCTTTTATCGTTTCTTCAAGCTTTTGATTCATATCTTGTTCGTTTTGAGAAAGGGAAGTGTCTTCTACAGCTGTTTCCTCTAGTTTCTGACCATCCTCTTGACCGTTACTGCGGTATGTTTTCAATTTACCAACGATACCATTCGATTGATCTTGAACCGTTTTAGAAATAGATGCCGATTTTTCTTTTGCCACAGTTGCCAGCTCGGTTCCTTTCTCTACTGCCGTATCCTTCCATTGGCTAGTTTTATCTTTTATCGCACCTGCTTGTTCATTTAAGTTGTTACGTAGCTCTTTTCCTGATTTAGGAGCTAGGAGTAATGCCGTAGTCGCACCAATAATACCACCAATTAATGTACCAATAACAAAGTCTTTCGTATTAATGTTACTTTCATTTGATTTGTTCTGTTCGTTTTGTTGACTCATCAACTCATCCTCCCTAATTATCATAAGCTCTTTTGTTTTTCATCGCTACTCGACTTTTTCGCGACGTAGTTGGTGCAGGCTCCGAAACGATGTCTTCTTCTTTCTTCTGTTTCCATTTGTCTTTTAATTCTATAAATGCATTTCCCCACTGAACTATTTGAGATATTTTTCCTTGATTTTTTTCAAATTCAGTAGAGATAGAACTGCTAACTTTTTTAACAGAAGTATTTAATGTTTGAATGGATTGCCCAACATCTTTTACTGCATATACAACCGTATTAAGATTTTCCGACTTTTTCTGAATATCCTCAGCTAAAAGATTTGTCTTATGTAATAACTCGGTAGATTCTTTTGTGATACCTTGAAGCTGCCCTTCAAGACCATTAAGCGTAGTTGAAACACTATCTAGCGTTGTTTGAAGAGACTTCATTGTTTTTATTACACTGATTACTAATATGAAAAAAGCAATAGCGATGACAGCAACGCTTAAGTAAAGAATAAGTTCCATTTTAGTTCACCTCCGTGATGTAATACTTTTCCCACTAGTATATAATAATAAACCTAATTATACATTTTCTCCTTTTCTTCTCAAAATCCTGCAATATGTTTGTTTAATTTCCATGCAGTTTTTTTCCAATTTTTAATATTTACGTTACAATAATACTATTACTGTATAGGAGGCACAAGACAATGAAAGATCCACGCATAGAAACATTAGCCAAAAACCTTATTACATATTCTGTCCAACTGCAACCTGGTGAAAAAGTATTAATTGAAAACTTCGGTATACAGCGTGAACTTGTTACCGCTTTGGTGAAAGAAGCTTATGCAGCAGGTGGATACCCTTTTGTTTCACTTAAAGACCACACTATTGATCGAGCACTCCTTATGGGGGCACAAGAAGAACAATTTGGAATGATGGCAGACTTCGAATCAAATGTCATGAAAAATATGGACGCCTATATTGGACTACGTGCAGGAAATAATATAAGCGAACAATCCGATGTACCGGATAAAAAGATGAAGATACACGGAAATACGATTGGGAAAAAGGTACATAGAGATATACGTGTTCCAAAAACGAAATGGGTTGTTCTTCGTTACCCGACAAACTCAATGGCTCAATTAGCAAAAATGAGCACAGAAGCATTTGAAGAGTTCTACTTCAATGTTTGCAATCTTGATTACAGCCTTATGGATAAAGCGATGGATAGTTTAGTTGATTTAATGAACAACACAGACAAGGTAAGACTTGTTGGAGAAGGAACAGATTTAAGTTTCTCTATAAAAGATATACCAGCAGTAAAATGTGCCGGTAGACTAAATATTCCCGACGGTGAGGTCTATTCTGCTCCAGTAAAGGATTCTGTTAATGGTATTATCACCTACAATACACCATCACCCTATCACGGTTTCACTTTTGAAAATGTTAAATTAACCTTTAAAGATGGGAAAATTATTGAAGCAGAAGCGAATGATACAGAACGTATAAATAAAATATTCGATACAGATGACGGAGCAAGATATGTAGGCGAATTTGCAATTGGAGTAAACCCACATATCCAACATCCAATGCAAGATATTTTATTTGATGAAAAAATTGACGGCAGCTTCCACTTCACACCAGGAGAATGCTACGAAGATGCCTACAACGGCAACCATTCTAATATCCACTGGGATATGGTAATGATCCAAAGACCTGAATACGGCGGCGGAGAAATCTACTTTGACGATGTACTAATCCGTAAGGACGGCCGCTTCGTCCTTCCTGAATTAGAGGGACTAAATCCAGAAAACTTAAAGTGAAAAGAAAAGCGCAACCGGCTCGTTCAGCTCGCGAAGAAAATAGGGATTTTCCTCTAAAGGTGCTTTTGCCTTTAGAGGGAAATCGTCTTTTTCACAGCGAGCTAGCCGCTGGAGCTGGACAAAGAAAAGCGCAACCAGCTTGAACAGCTCGCTGAAATTAGACAAAAAGATGGCCTTAACGTAAAAGGCCATCTTTTTTAATCTTTCATAACTTTGTTATTTAATTTTTCTTCATATGCAGCTTGAAACTTTTGAACATCTCCCGCTCCCATAAAAATCAACACACTATTATCATGTTCAAGAAGTGGATCTGTCTGGTGTTCATCAATTATCTCTGCATTATCAATTTTATCTCTCAAATCATTTATAGACAATTTACCGTGATTTTCCCTAGCAGAACCGAATATTTCACACAAATAAACTTTATCTGCCAAACCTAAGCTTTCAGCAAACTCCGCTAAGAACGTTTGTGTTCTTGTAAAAGTATGCGGTTGAAACACTGCAATAATTTCTTTATCAGGATATTTCTGCCTTGCCGAATCAAGAGTAGCCTTAATTTCTGTCGGGTGATGTGCATAATCATCTATCAAAATTTGTGTCCCAGCTTCTTTTTCTGAGAAGCGCCTTTTAACCCCTTTGAAAGAGCTTAGCTGTTCCTGTACTACAGAAGTATCAATGTCTTCGTAGTGACAAATCGCAATAACGCCTAGCGCATTCAAAATATTGTGATCCCCAAATGTCGGAATCTTGAATGTCGCATCAAACTCATTGCGTACAAATACATCAAACGTCGTGCCAGTAGGATCCGTTGTAACATTACGTGCTTGAAAGTCATTCTCTTCAGCAAAACCATAAAATAAAACAGGCACTTTCGCTTGAATTTTTTGTAGCTGTTCATCATCTCCACATGCAATAATTCCCTTTTTCACCTGCATTGCCATTTCCTGAAATGCAGAAAAAACATCATCTACATTTGCAAAATAGTCAGGATGGTCAAAATCTATATTTGTCATAATCGCGTAATCAGGAAAATACGAAAGAAAATGACGTCTATACTCACAGGCTTCAAAGACAAAATACTCTGCATCCTTTTCACCTTTACCTGTTCCATCTCCAATTAAAAATGAAGTTGGTTTGGCACCTTTAATGACATGAGACAATAAACCTGTTGTGGATGTTTTTCCATGTGCACCTGTAACAGCAACACTTGTGAACTTCTGCATAAAATCCCCGAGAAACTTATGATATCTAGTTACCGGTATTCCTAAATTCATCGCCTCTTCAATTTCTTCGTGCGTGTCCGGAAAAGCATTCCCTGCAATTACATGCATATTTTCCTGAATATTTTCACGCCCAAAAGGCAGAATTTTTATATTGGAATCTTCTAATGATTTCTGGGTAAAAAAATATTTGTCTACATCGGATCCCTGGACTTCATAATCCATATCGTGGAGTATCTGGGCTAACGCACTCATACCAGACCCCTTAATTCCTACGAAATGATATATTGTCATAATAGAACCTCCAACAATCGTCTATCTAAAAGCATTATATGAAACGAACAATTTTTTGCTATCTGTCCTCACAATACACTAAAAGCTTAACGACCCTTTTCTTTATCTGCAAGTGTAACATCCGCTTGCAACTTGAAACATTATATCACTTTTTAAAATGCATGACTACGAACTTTCCTTAAGTGAGACTTTCATCCTTAAGAAAGTAAAGGTACAAAATTCTTACACTATTTCTGTAGCAATAGCTACTATTAGTCTGACAATATGTATCTTGGTGCCGTTTCTTTCAAGAATGTTCTCCACAATACACCATTACTTTGGTGCATGCTTTTATACTCTTTCTGCAATGACAACAGTTGTTCTTCATTTCCTAGCACAAAATAAGGACCTATTAGCCATTGCGTAAGCACTAATGGAATTTTTCTCATAAAGAAAATAGTATCTTCCCGCAGGTGGGGAATTTGAATATTGTTACCTTTAACATGCTCTACTTTCCCCTGAATTATATCAAGCACCTTGAAGGATGATGTATTATTATCAATTCCTTTTAATTTCACTGGCACCCAAGGGGCTGTCAAAAATAGAGCCCCTACTATTTTTAAGGACTCTGATAAATTATTATCCTCTGCACGTAAGTATTGAAAGAATAATGTATCTCCTTTAATGGTTTTATAATCAAACAGATACCATTCTCGAAACACTTGCTCTACTTTCTCAGAGTTAGCAAACTGCTTATTTACGTTAAATCGTTTCATGAAAAGCATTTTTGCACGCACTTTTTCTCTGATATTTGTTTCTCTTTCTACAAATTCCCGAGAACGATTGTACAATACTTCTACTTGTTCTTCTGCCACTCGCTGCTTCTGTTGTCTATACATAGACAGGTCCAAAAGACGATCATTATGTTTCATCCACTCACCTATTCAAAATTTACTTTTCAAGACGAGGATTTGCATCAGGCTTGCATTTCTGGTTTCTTTCGTTTTCAAAAATAATTAGCGGAAAAATACCCTCTTTTTTCCGCTTTCCTATATACATAAACAGAATACCATGTCTTACATAATTGTACTAGTTTCTTGAATAGCTCCTAAATCATCCTCTGAAATAAGTACATCTCTTGGTTTGGTACCTCTTTGTTCAGAAATGATTCCCTGTTCCTCCATAAGCCCCATCAATCTCGCTGCTCGATTATAGCCAATTCGAAAGCGTCTTTGAAGAGCAGAGGTAGAAGCTCCTCCTTGATCGACAACAAATTCACATACCTCATAAAAAAGTTCATCCTCTTCTTCCGTAATCTGAGCTTTTTTGATTAATTCATCCTGTTGGAATAAGTAATTAGGCTCCGCTTGATCTCGGACAAATTCAATAATATCATCGATTTCATCATCTGAAACAAAAGTCCCTTGTAAGCGCACTGGTTTGGAAGAACCGTTTTCTAAAAACAACATATCTCCTTTCCCCAGCAATCTCTCTGCACCACCGGAATCAATAATTGTTCTAGAATCCACTTGAGAAGAAACAGAAAAAGCAACTCTTGTTGGAACATTCGCCTTTATGAGACCAGTAATTACGTCAACGGATGGACGTTGAGTAGCAATAATTAAATGTATTCCGCAAGCGCGTGCCTTCTGTGCAATTCTGCAGATTGCTTCTTCTACATCTGCCGGAGACATCATCATTAAATCTGCAAGCTCATCGATAACAATTACTAAATATGGGAGAACATCACTATGCTGATTATTCCGCTTTGCAAGTTCATTAAATCGTTTAATATCTCTACAGCCTGTGTGAGCAAACAATTCATATCGCCTTTCCATCTCTTCTACTGCCCATTTTAGTGCCGCTGTCGCTGCCTTCACATCCGTAATAACTGGGCTAACTAGATGAGGAATTCTATTATAAGGTGCAAGTTCCACCATTTTCGGATCGATTAAAAGTAATTTGAGTTCATCAGGTGTAGCTTTATATAAAAGACTGACGAGAATAGAGTTGATACATACACTTTTCCCTGACCCTGTTGCACCTGCAATTAAGCCATGGGGCATTTTACTTAGATCAGTTGCAATTGGTGCCCCAGAAATATCAAGGCCTAAAGCAGCTGTAAGCGGTGACGTATGTTCTTGAAATGCCGGGCTTGAAATAACTTCACTGATGCAAACTGGACGGCTTTCCTTGTTAGGTACCTCTATGCCAATCGTATGCTTACCTGGTATTGGTGCCTCAATTCGTATATCCTTCGCAGCTAAACTCAATTTAATATCATCTGATAAATTCGTAATCTTATTAACTTTTACTCCCGGCTCTGGTTGGACTTCAAAACGAGTTACAGAAGGACCTTGTGTCACATTTACGACGCTTGCTCTTACATTAAAATTAAGAAGCGTTTCATTAAGTAATTGTTTTCGATTTTCAAGCCATTCATTGCTCATTTGTTTACTGACTGGCGGAGATAAAATTTCCATTGAAGGAAATGCATATCCTTCTTTCTTTTTAGCAGATTGAGCAAATTGATTATAGCTTTCAGTCGCTTTCTTCCCCTGTACCTCAGAAGACTCAACGGGCTCTTTCTGTTCGGAGAAAACTGTGTTCTCTTCCCGTAGGACAGACTTTTCTTCTATTTTCGTTTCCCTTTGCTGCCTTGTTTCCATTCTTGATTGTCTTGCATTGTTTTGCACTTTCCGCTTATCTTGTTTTAGCATTAAAACATTAAATGGGAGATGGGAGCGTGCCGGCTTTGAAACTTCTGGTGACTTCTCTACTGCCGGTTCTGAAATAGTAGCGTTCTGCCCTTCTTCCATTTTCGTTTTGTCATGACCTACTGACGCTTCTTCTATCTCTATTCGATCCGGTTCCGATTTTTCGTCCTTCGTTAAATCCGCTTCTATTTGGCCTAGGTTCACTTTTTCCTCTTCTACTGCATCCTCTTCCACTTGGATCAGGTCTACTTTTTCCTCTTCTACTGCATCCTCTTCCATTTGGATCAGGTCCACTTTTTCCTCTTCTGCTGCATCCTCTTCCATTTGGATCAGGTCCACTTTTTCCTCTTCTACTGCATCCTCTTCCATTTGGATCAGGTCCACTTTTTCCTCTTCTGCTGCATCCTCTTCCATTTGGATCAGGTCCACTTTTTCCTCTTCTACTGCATCCTCATTAATTAATTGATCCGTGTTGCCGTATCGCCCTTCCTTTATACTTATAATAGGATTTAGCTCTTTATGACTAGCAGAAGAGCTATAAGTAGGTGGTTGATCCCCCTCATTAGCTGGGCTAACTTCATCATCTTTTTGATTGATTGCGCTATAGCTACTATTCCGCGTATTCTCATTAAAATTAGTTTCCGCTGCATTCTCATGAAGATTATTATTTTCTTCTATTTGTTCTTTTTCTATAGTCATTATAGGTGGATCTGGCTCCTCTTTAACAGCTTCATAATCATATATGCTGTTAGATGTATTACTAGTGCCATTAACTTCTAAATGACTCTTATCGTACTCCTCATTCTGGGAAATTTGCTTTAATTCCAATTCAGTCTCTTCTTCTTTTCTTGGTCTATTTTGAAAACCATATATAGGAGAAGGAATTTCCGTAGGTTGGAACGGCCGCGTATGCCTCGATTCTTTTTTGGGTACTGGCTGTTTACTCTCTTTCCATCCTGTTTGTTTGCTTACAGGCTGTGAAGGTTGTTTTTGCGTTAGCTTCGTTTTTTCTTCCTCTTTCTCTCTTCTTCTTGGTCTTCTAATACGTTCATTAGATGCTGCATCATTATCAGAAATTAACGGAAAGCGAAAATTCTCTTTCGGATAGTGATAGGCCATCCTTGCTTCGACTTCTCTTTGTTTTATATCACTATCCCCACGCCTTTGGGTCTCTATCTTTCTATCTTCTACTACCTCTTCTTCGCTATGCTTTTCATTATCAATAACTTTTCCTAATATTTTTTTTATCCAACTCAAGTCAATCACTCTTTCTTTTATACTCTTTCTTTATTCTATCAGTTAGTAAGAAAAATTCGAGTAAATTCGATAGATTAGGAGAAATGTTAGGGAAATGTGGCGAAAAGTACATCGGATGGAAATAGATGTAATATTATTAATATCATGCAAAATTAGTTTAGTTACACTTGTATTTATGGCTTTAATACATCCTGCCTATTGTTTTATTTTAATTCCATCTAACAAACAAGAATTCAAAGGGGGTATTAGGACTAAACAAATAGAAAAGTGGAAGCGGGTCGGTCAACTCGTGAAGAAAATAGAGATTACCCTCTTTTTTCCTTTAGAAGGTAATTCTCTTTTTACAGCGAGCCACTGGATTCGAACCATAAAAAATACCTGCATTCCTTTTATAGAAGCAGGCATTTTTTCTCTTAGTTCATGTCAAAAGGTTGTCCTGCTTCGTATTTGTCATTTTCCAAAACAAGGATTCCTTTTTCTTGAGGTGCATTTGGCAAGTTTAGTTCTTTTGCGGAACAAATCATTCCTGAAGAGGCAACTCCACGTAGTTCTGCGTCCTTGATTAGCATTCCACTTGGCATAACAGCTCCAACTTTGGCGACAACTACATTTTGTCCACTATCAACATTCGGAGCACCGCAGACGATTTGCAATGTTTCTTTGCCAACATTTACTTTACAAATACTTAATTTATCAGCATTTGGATGTTTTTCCTTCTCTTCTACATATCCTACGACAAATTTCGGAGTGAAATCTGCTTCTAATACCTCATCAAACCCATTTTTCTTAATAGCTTCATTTATAGTCTTAAGCTTTTCATCATTCATTTCTACTTGCCCTTTTTCGGAGACATCCAAATAATTTGATGCTTGAAAAAGATTGTACCCAACTGTTTTTCCAGATGCTGCATCAAACAGACGTGCTGCATCCCCTTTTCTTTCAAAACTTACTTCTCCGTCAAACCCTAGTTGTGTAGAAATAATTAATGTATCACCAATACCTTCTTTATTATAAAAAACGTTCATTCTGTTTTCTCCCTTCACTTTTTCCGGTTTTTTGCTAAAATAAATATCGGTTCCAATTCACCATCTTCATAAAGAAAAGATAGTGCGGTAATCGGTACTTTACCGTTCGTAAAGAAACTCATTGTCATTTGGGCAAGAACATCGTATCCCGTTTCATTTTTAATGTCTCCTATGATAAGGACATCCTGATGGGGAACAGAGACGGTCATCTCCCCTTCAACCTTTTCCCTCATCTCTCTTAGAAACGACTCATTAAGAATTCTGCTTGCATCATAACCATCATTTTGGTTAAGGAAGTAGAATGTGTTTCCTGCCACTACATCCTCTTTCACTTTAATAGGTAAAGACCTGCCATTAAAAGCCGCAACTTCTTTTATTTGTTCCATACTCCATTTTTCTTTTTCAACCATTTTTTCATCAATTAATCTATAGGTAGTTCCTAAATCAAGTGCGTAATAAATGCGTGTTTCCGCAGTATGATCATCAAAAATTAATGGAACCCCATCATTTGATTCTGTCGGAAAAGAAGTAGAACGTATAACAGGGAAAATTGATTTTTGTTTATCTCCTAATGTAGACTCTGTTCCCATAACTTTTAGAGCTTCCTCTACATAATAGATAACCTCTTCAACTGCTGCGTCACTTTTTTCCTTCCATTTAGCAACAATAGGCGGTAAAGATACCGTTATTCCTTTTTTAGTTTCTTTATTTTCAATTCGAAGCGTATCTTTCTCCCGATCGTATGTAAATGTTCGATTGTCTTGATTTAATCGCTCCTGAATAATGTTTTTTAGTTTTTTTACATCCATATTTATTCCCTCCTTTTGAGGAGTCATTATCCTATACCATTTTACAACAAAACTAGTGGAATTCAAAAGAAAAGCGGATGCGGCTTGATTAGCTCGCGATGAAAATAGGAATTTTCCTCAAAAGGCGCTTTTTCCCTTTAGAGGAAAAGCATCTTTTTCATCGCGAGCTAGACAAAAGAAAAGGATGAACCGCCTTATTAAGCGGGACATCCTTTGAAACAACACTTATTGACGATTAGAGGCTTTCAATAAAACTTTCAATTTCTTCTTGCGTTTTACGATCTTTACTTACAAATCGACCCTTTTCTTCTCCATTTTCAAAAGCAACGAAACTAGGAATTCCGTAAACATCAAGTTCTGCACACAAATCAATAAATTGATCTCGATCAACATAGATAAATGTAAATTCTTTATATTTATTTTCTACTTCTGGTAAAAATGGTTCAATCACGCGACAATCTGGGCACCAATCTGCAGAAAACATAAAAATATGTTTACCATCTTGCTTCAATTCATTAAACTGTTCAATACTTGCCAATTTTTCCATCTTCATTTCCCTCCTGTGTCAATCAGCAGCTGATTCTCTTTAATCCAGCCGATTTTTCGCATATATTCAGATAATAACAGGCTTAACACGGCTGGTCCAATAATATGCAATACGAGAACTTTCATCAATACTTCTATCGTAAAACCCATTGTTGTAAATGTCATGATCTGTCCTACTAAACCACTTGTTCCCATTCCTGCACCACCAGGATTATTTTCCATCACCCATAATGTCGTTCCGAACGGTGCAAGTATCATTCCAGCGACAGTAGGCGGTATTAATATAAGAGGATTTCTTACAATATTCGGTACTTGCAACATCGAAGTACCTATACCTTGAGCAAGTAATCCTCCCACTTTATTTTCGCGGTAGCTTATGACTGCGAAACCTATCATTTGTGCCGAACAACCAATAGTGGCCGCCCCAGCTGCAACGCCACTTAAATCTAGCATAAAGGCAATTGCAGCACTCGAAATTGGAGCGGTCAATGCAAGTCCCATCAATGCTGCTACTAGTATACCCATAATAACCGGTCTTTGCTCTGTCGCCCATTCAATCCAACTTCCAAAAATCTTCATAAAATCTCCAATCTCTGGCCCGATAAAATAAGCAGCAGAAACCCCAACGAAAATGGTAACAAATGGCGTGACGATAATATCTATTTTGGTTGTTTTACTAACAAGCTTACCAACTTCAGCAGCTAATACTGCTGCTACATAAGCACCCGCAGGTCCACCACCAAACGCTTGCCCGGCAGCACCTGTAGCTATAGCGGCAAATAAAACAAGCGGTGGTGCACCTAAACCATAAGCTACAGCTACACCTATCGCTGGTCCGTAAAGATCCATTGCCATTTGTCCCATTTCTAGAAAGAAAGACCATTGGAATTGCTCGCCGATTGTTTTAATAATGACCCCTATAATTAACGAACTAAAAAGACCTAACGCCATATAACTTAGTGCATCTATAAAATAGGCTTTTGCAGTAAACTTTATACCTTTTTTATTTAAAAAATCCCTCATATATTATGCCTCCTTCTTAAGAGAAGTATGTCCAACATACTTTGCTAGTTAACATCTATTTACTAGTGTAAAGACACATGTTATTTTTGTCTATAACTAATTATCGATAGGCGAATGTTTCATAGTACATGAAGCAATAAAAAAAGAGGCTGGGACATAACTAAAGTACTATCCCCTAAAGACGAACAATGTCAGGTTAAATTGTTTAGTAATCACTGTTACACACCGCTGTTGATTTCCGTGTCAAGACTTCGCTTTCCGCGGGCGGTCGGTGAGCCTCCGAGAAAAGCGGAAGCGGCTCGTTTTGCTCGCGAAGAAAATAGGGAAATACCCAAAAGGCGCTTTTTGCCTTTAGGGTATTTCATCTTTTTCATAGCGAGTTAGCCGCTGGAGCTAGACATGCGCTGCGCTCTTGCGGGGTCTCACCTGTTCCGCTTTTCCCGCAGGAGTCTTCGTCTTGCACTCCAATCAACAGCTAGAACAAGTTAAAAAGAACAACAAGTTTTATGAAGACTTATAAAAAAAACGAACTAATTCGCCTTCAAATGAAAGAATTAGTTCGTTTTTTTATTCACCTAGAGCACATTTGTCCCAGCCTCATAAAAAAAAGACTGTCTTATCAAAAAGACAGTCTTAGTATATGGCTGTTTTCGCAAAGTTTGTTGTTTTCGGTGATAAACAATGGACCGTTCCTTTCCGCTACAGGCACTTGCTTTCCGCGGGGAGGAAGTCAAACCTCCTGGAAAAGCAGAAGTGGCTTGTTCAGCTCGTGAAGAAAATAGGAAAATTTCCTTAAGGAGCCTTTTGCCTTTTGGAAATTTTATCTTTTTCACAGCAAGCTAGCCGCTGGAGCTGGACATCCGTTCCGTCTGTGGGATTTCGACTTTTCCTCTATTTCCCACAGGAGTCAAGTGCCTTCCGCCCCAATCCACTCTGTGTTTTCTATGTTGTCAAAAGCAACACTCTTTTAGAAAACAGCCTAGTAGATTAATCTTCAGTATTTATCGACCTAACAATTTTCATCATCATTTCACTGTTTTCAGCCAAATTTTCCATAGTTGATTGAGTAGTCATTTTTGTTCCACCTACACCAACTATTAATTCATATTCTTTATTATCCTTTAACTGTTTAATAACGTAATATCCAAAACGGTTTTCTTTTTGAAATGTCTCTTCTGCTACTATATTATTTTTATCTTTAACTGTCATTGTATATAATAATTCACTATCTTCTTTTTCATTTGGATTCGTAAAAAGAATAAATGTATTAGAGCTTTTCGAAATAATAATGTTATTAGGAGATTCCTTTTCTATATCTGCACCAAAAGGAAGGTACAATGAAACATTTCCTGCTGTATCAGTTGTTTTTTCAGCAGAACTAGTAAAAGCCTCTTTTACAGCCCCATCCGTTTTTTCTTTTTGTTCCTCAATAGTTGTATTGCCACATCCTGAGAGTAAAAGCAATAGAGACATGGAAAAAATCGCAATAAACTTGTTCATCTATTTTTATCCTCCCTTGGTATTACTCGAGCCCTAGTCTATAATACCCCTCACAAAGCCCTATTGACAACCCTACTATCAAAATTTGCAGTTTACTGTCGAAAAAAGTTTCTTATAGAGCCAAGGAGTTTAGATATGATAGGATTAAGTAAGGGTGTTTCATTGATTTTTCTTCATCGCTTTTTACAGCCGAAACTACCAAGTATATCCGAAAAAAATTTAAGGAAAAGGACGTGTTACCTATGGATATCACTGTATACTTAGCTGGAGAAATACATAGCAATTGGCGAAATGAAATCAAAGAAGAAGTTCATTCTCTTCAACTTCCGATCACGTTTGTTGGGCCGATGGAGAACCACGATAGAAGTGACAGCATTGGGGAAGAAATACTAGGAGAGCAACCTGGAAAAGTTTTTCGTGATGAAGCAGCATCAAGCATAAACAATTTACGTACCGAGTTACTAATGAAAAAATCAGACCTTGTCATTGCACTTTTTGGCGAACAATATAAACAATGGAATACAGCGATGGACGCTAGTTCTGCTATTACACTAGGGAAACCACTAATTCTAATTAGACCTGAAAAACTACACCACCCACTAAAAGAATTATCCAATAAAGCAAACGTAACCGTAGAGAATGTTAGTCAGGCAATTAAGGTTCTTTCGTATATATTTGAAACAGAATAAAAAGAAAAGCGCAAGCGGCTTGATCAGATTGCGAAGAAAATAGGAAATGTCCCCAAAAGGCGCTTTTTGCCTTTAGGGGGCATTTCTCTTTTTCATAGCGAGCTAGCCGCTCGAGCTGCATTTCCATAAACCAAAAATCGTTATCTTCCCTCTCCATACTTCCATTGCCCAATTAAAAGTTTTACAACATGTTGAAACATCTCGTCTCTAGTAATGAATCCATTTGTAAAAACACCAACTGCCCCTTCTTTATGGCGGATTCCATTTCTTTTCGTATAGTCATCCATTACAGGACCAAGTTCCTCTCCACCCTTTAATCGTATAGCAATTTCATTCGGTAATTTTATCCTTGCTCCTCCTGCAGTGATTTCATTTCCATACTTATCAGCCAAAGCACCCCAATTACATAAAAATAATCCAAAGGTAGTTTCTGTTACACCACCTTCTAACCCAATACCAATGTCGGCCTCCGTTTTTTGTAACACATTTTTGGCCCTGTTTAGTGCACCTGTTATCGTTTCTTCATCCGAAAAAGGTTGTTCACTTACATTTGATTCTGTTTTATGGCTTTCAAATATTACCTCTTGGCTATCAATACGTTCAAAAGCCTTTTTTACTGCATTTATTTTTGCAGGATTAGTTGTACCTATCGCGATTTTCATTGTTGCCCCTCCAAAGACACAAGATTAGGGCTGCCCGTAGAAGATATTCTCCCTGAGCAGCCCCATATTTAAAATAACATTCTAGTAGTTTAACCGTTATTTTTAATTGTTTCTAATGTAGTACGATCGCATTGTTTTACTAACTTCACAATCAATTCTTTTGCTGCAGCATAATCATCAATATGAATCATAGAAGCATGCGTATGAATATAACGAGAACAGATACCGATAACACCACTTGGTACCCCTTCATTTGATGTATGCACTCTTCCTGCATCTGTTCCACCTTGCGAAACAAAATATTGATAAGGAATGCTATTTGTTTCTGCTGTATCTAAAATATACTCTCTCATTCCTTTATGAGTCACCATGGAACGATCAAGAATCCTCAGTAATGCACCTTTACCTAGTTGTCCAAACTCATTTTTATCTCCTGACATATCGTTTGCCGGACTCGCATCAAGAGCAAAGAAAATATCAGGATTAATCATATTAGAAGCCGTTTGAGCACCACGTAGACCAACTTCTTCCTGTACAGTAGCACCAGAATACAATGTATTAGGCAATTTTTCTCCTTTTAATTCTTTCAGAAGCTCTATAGATAAGCCACAACCGTAACGATTATCCCACGCTTTTGCTAAAATCTTTTTATCATTTGCCATTGGTGTGAACGGACAAACCGGAACAATTTGCTGACCAGGCTTAATACCTATCCGTGCAGCATCCTCTTTATCGTCAGCCCCTATATCAATCAGCATGTTTTTTACATCCATCGGTTTTTTCCGTTGTTCTTCTCCTAACAAATGCGGTGGGATGCTTCCAATTACACCAATAACCGGACCGTTTTCTGTTATAATTTGTACGCGTTGAGCAAGTAGCACTTGGCTCCACCAGCCACCTAAAGTTTGGAATCGAATCATCCCGTTTTTCGTAACAGATGTGACCATAAATCCAACTTCATCCATATGTCCTGCTACCATTACAACAGGATCTCCTGCATTACCTTTTCTTACACCAAATACACCACCAAGACGGTCTTGGGCAAGTTCATCTGAGTATAATGATAATTGTTCTTTCATAAATGATCTAACAGCATGCTCATTACCAGGAGCACCTGGTAGTTCTGTTAATGTTTTGAATAGTTCTAAAGTATCTTGATTCATAAATATAACCCCTTTTTACTTATTGTGCGTTTTATGTACATTTTCATGTGTCTAGTTCCAGCAGCTACAGGCAAGCCACTTCACTTTTCTATTTTACAGAACTTTCATACGATTCGCCACTATGAGCGGTGAAATGTTGTCTTTTATTCTTTTTCGTTTAAATGTGTTTATAGTAATATAAACAGTAGGTCTATAAATTAATGGAGGTGCCGTAATGAATTGGAAGTCTTTTATCGTTGGAGTCGGAATAGGTGCTATAGGAGGCATTCTACTAAAAGACACCATCTCCTCCTCTTCTTTCGTCCCAGCTGAGAAAGTGCTACAAGATGTAAAAAGGTCTTTTAAACAGGATGGTAATATTGATGGATCTTGGATTGAAATGAAGCCGGAAAACTATGAAAAGCACGCACACAAAACAAAGATATACCGCGGTGGAATCTCGAAAAGGAACGGTTCGGGGTTACAGCAGTTTGAGTTTATTGTTGATGCGTATACTGGTACGCTAATGGATTTATATCCTATTTCTTAAGTCTAAACTAACTTATTCTGCTTATTTTTCAGTGAAAAAGCAGCCTGATTAAATAATCAGGCTGCTTTTCTATTTCACCTTTTACGTTCAACTGCTTCTACTACTTCCCCACCATTATTCCACTTTACTGCTCGATAATGTGCATCATGATAAAAAATAAACCAACTATCTTCATCAATTGCTTTATTAATCCATTTTTCTTTTGCATAAATAGATGTCATCGGATAATCATCATAAGCTAACACCCATAAAGGGTTTCGGTGAGCGTGTGTTGGCATAATATCAGCCATATGAATTAGCTTTTCACCATTTAAGTTAAGCGTAATAATGGAGTGTCCATCACTATGTCCACCAGTGTGAATCATTTTTATACCAGGAAGGATTTCAATTTCTTCCTTGAATGTTTTTACTTGATGTTGAATACTTTCCCAATTTTGTTTCCAGTATGTATTCCCCGAACGGATGTTAGGATTTCTCATTTCATTCCACTCTACTTCTGATGTATAAATGGACGCATTTGGAAACGTGGATACAAGTTCACTATTCTCATATTTGGTGAGACCACAAGCATGGTCAAAATGCATATGTGTCATAAGGACAATATCAATATCATCAGTTGATAAACCCAATGCTTCTAACGATTTTTGTATTTCTGATTCCTCATGTACCCCATAATTCCTTTTTTGCTTATCGTCAAACTTTCCATTTCCAATACCGGCTTCAATTAAAATATTTTTTCCCTCGTATTGAAAAAATAGCGGATCCGTTCTTAACTCAATCTGATTTTTTTCATTAACAGGATACTTACGAGACCATAACGGCTTCGGCACTACGCCAAACATGGCACCGCCATCCATATGAGTCACACCGCCTTGTAGCCAATATATTTTGACTCCCCCAACCGTTAACGTTTCCATTAAAATTCCTCCTTTGTTGTTAAAAAGGAATAAGGTAAAGAACTATCATTCCTTCTCTCCCTCAAGCCTTTTGTAGTAAAAATTCTCCCATACTTCTATTTTATCAGAATAAATGAACAACTTATAGAGAAGTAGCTTAAAAAGCAAAATGCCTGGCCACCCCAAACAGTATATAGTGCTTAAAACTATATACTGCTAAATGGGAGAAGCCAGGCACTTGCACTACCGCTTCATTATTTTTCATTTTGATACTTTACTTCACATCGATAAATTCTCTGTCCTTTGGCAGAAAATTTCTCTTCATATTCTGTCATAATGTTTCCTTCAAACTCTGAATGGTGAAGATCAAGGCTTAAAAATGTTAGTAATAGACCATATGCTGAGAAGCTTTTCAACGAATATTCAAACAACCCTTGATTATCCGTTTTGAAATGGATTTCTCCACCTTTTATTAATATATCTTCATAAGATTGAAGAAATGTTTTATACGTTAAACGACGCTTTTCATGACGATTTTTTGGCCATGGATCAGAGAAATTAAGATAAACTCGGTCAATTTCTCCATCAGCGAATATTTCGTTTAAATTTCTTGCATCTACATTCAACAATTTCACATTCGGAAGCTCAGCTTCAATTAAACGATCTAATGCAGATACGAGAACACTCACATATAATTCGATACCAATATAATTTATATCAGGATTGGCTCTTGCCATTTCCGTTACAAATTGACCTTTTCCTGATCCTACCTCAATATGGATAGGATTGTTGTTACCAAATATGGACGACCAGTTTCCCTTTTTTTCTTGAGGTTCAGGAATAACATAGTGGGAGTTTTCCGCAATTTTCTCTGAAGCCCAAGGTTTATGTCTTAAACGCATAGCGACACCTCGTTTTTTCATTTATGAAATTATAAATATTTATGGATTAATGCTATTTCATAGACTAGTTCTCCAAGCCCTAAAGGTTAAATATTAGGCTAAGTAAGTCTTTCCGCTTTCAAAACAATACCATGTGTTGTGTTTCCTTGCAACATATTATATAGATATTTAAATCAAGCGCATAAACAAAAAAAGAATTCACAAAATAAGAGTGAATTCCTTTTTTACTCTATATATGAAAGGGTGTTATAAATGCCTTTAAATTATCAAAATCAAATGCAGTTGCTACAAGATATTTTACGTAACCATCAAGAAGATTGCTGCGGATCTGTTTCCGAATGCGAGCAAGTCGAACGCTTAGTTAAATCATTAATGGCGAATTCAAACATCCATGAAAATATTAAACCGATTTTACAGGAAGTTTATCAATACAGCCATGCAGGGATATCTTCATCCAACTTAGATACTCACATTACTTCTCATCAGCAAAATTTGTCTCAGTGGGTTGATGGAATGAATACCTACTCGTAATAAAAAATAAGTTCGTGTTTCAAAGGATTTTATGCAAGTATTCAATCCAGTGATTCATTTCATGAAAGCGACCTTTTGCTTTATGCCATTGAATCGACAGTAATGTTTGAGCTACGACATACCATTGCATTCTGACTCTTAGCTCATCTGTTAATGGAACACCATACTGATTAAGATAGTTCTCCCATTGATCTTCTGGAAGGTACCAATAGAGAAGCATTCCGAGATCAATTGCTGGATCAGCTATCATTGCCCCATCCCAATCAATTAAAAACAGCTGGTTGTCATCTGATAGCAGCCAGTTGTTATGATTGACATCTCCATGGCAAACAACATATTCTTCATGCTGCATTTGATGCAGTTCTTGTTGTAGAAAATGTAAGGCCTGCCTTACAATCGGTAACGATAACAAATCAAATTCCACACTAGTCTCTATTTCAGCAAGCATATGTTCTGGCTGAAAAGGCTCTTGCCCTAATCGCTCTAACATACTTAACAACGGTTTAGATGAATGTATTTTGTTAAGCAATTTGGCTACCCTTTCACTTTTCATTTCATCAGGGTCTAATTCTCTACCTTTTAACCAATGCTGTGCTGTAATAACGTCTCCATTTTCAATCCGCTTTGTCCATACAAGCTTCGGAACAATTCCTTCTGCCGATAGCACTGCAAGGAATGGCGAGGAATTACGTTTCAAAAAAAGCTTTTGTTCTTGATATTGAGCAAAAAAAGCCTCTCCTGTCGCTCCTCCTGCAGGGACTATTTCCCAATCTTGGTCGTCAAATAAGTGTTCCAATATTTTCACCTTCTATTGGTCCTTCACCTGAGTTAGTTGTATCCTGTCTCTACCTAGCGTATAAACCAAAATACAAAGTAAAAAACAAAAAGATAGCCTTCAAAAGCCATCTTCTTTTTAAATTTTAATATCATACACATTTTTCGTCAAGCACCATCCTATGTCTATCTTACTAAAACATAAGACGAGACGGGCTCTAACAACATGTTAAATGTTTTATTTATTCCTATTCCATTTATACTTGCCTTTTCTCCATTCGCTAAACACATCCATTGCTCTCCTTTTGGAAGTGAATACTGTACTGAATTTATATCCGAGGTGAAAATCAGCAAAATTTCTGCCCACGGACCATAAGAACGGACATTTTGATAATGAACCGTTATAAGATTATCTTTTTCCGATTTCATCTGAACATGCTGTTTGATTAATTCCACATTTGGAAAACGAAAAGCCCCATGACTTTTCCTTATTTTTATCAATTCTTGTACAAACTGAACATAATCATTATATTTTTCTCTATCACTCCAGTTCAATTGATTAATATCGTCCCCTGAATTATAGCTATTTTCTATCCCTTGCTTCGTTCGGTAAAATTCCTGTCCTGCGTGCAAGAATGGAATACCTTGAGATAAAAGGACAGCAGCAGTGGCTAAACGATGACGTTTCATAAGGCTTGAATTATCTTCCTGTAAGCAAGCCTTTAATTTATCCCAAAGTGTATGATTGTCATGTGATTCAACGTAATTCACAGATTGAACAGGCTCTTTGAACAAAGCCCTTTCCTGTTCATCTCTTCCAATACTCCCTGATAGTACATGCATTACCTTATTTTCTAAATGCCCACGCCCTAGAGCAAATCCTTTGTCATACAGGTTAAATGTACTTCCTTTAATCGTATCCCTAAACCTGTCATTAAATTGACCAATATTTGGAATCCTATCAGCGTTTCGAAGATTTGCTTTTTTTTCTTGTGGAATAGGGGTGTTTAAATCCCATCCTTCTCCAATCAGTATCGCATTTGGTAGAACACTTTCCACCTTTTCTCGAATACAATTCATTGTATCTACATCTAAGATCCCCATCAAATCAAAACGGAAACCATCAACTCCATATTCTGTTAACCAATATTCAATGGAATCCACAATGAATTTTCTTGCCATTAACCTTTCTGAAGCAAAATCATTTCCTACTCCTGTACCATTCGCAGGCATCCCATTTTCATCATGTCGAAAAAAGTAGCCTGGAACCAATTTTTCAAATGATGATTCTTCTCTTATAAATACATGATTATACACAACATCTAATATTACTCTAATATTTTCCTTATGAAGAGATTGGATCAATCGTTTCAATTCATTTATTCTTTCATGTGGATTCTCTGGAGCTAAACTGTAACTTCCTTCAGGTGCATTAAAGTACAAAGGGTTATATCCCCAATTGTAGCGTGTTTCCTCTTTGTCGTCTGTTACTCCCCCAAAATCATTTACGGGTAACAGTTCTACATGAGTCACTCCAAGTTCTTTTAAATATTGAACACCTGTACTATAGCCATTAGAAGTCCTTGTATTTTTCTCAGTAAAACTTAAGTATTTTCCCTTATGTTTCATTCCACTATCAGGATGAGCAGAAAAGTCTCTAATATTAAGCTCATATATAATTGCGTCTGTTGGAGAAGAAAGGGCTGGTAATGGCTTAACCAGAACTTGAGGATCCTCTTTGGTTACGATGCATCCCCATTGGCTGTTGAAGGATACAGATTTGGCATAGGGATCAATAAGCTCATTCCAAATTAAATTGTTGCATGTAAGAAAAGAATATAAAAAGCCATCGTAATTCCCTTTGATTACAAGTTCCCAAATTCCTTTTTCTTGTCTCAAAAGGTCATATTGCTTTACTTCATCCGTTTCTTGTTTTTTCAGTCTTACTTTTACAGCTGTTGAAGTTGGCGACCATACTTTAAAAGTGGTATGTCCATCCACATACGTTACACCTAAATCATTTCCATCGTAGTAATACTTTTCATCAAACTGCGGACTACGAATAACTGCACCAATTTGCAGGTCCGTTTCATTCCCATGTTCATCAATAATCACGTGCGTTTTCCCTAACTCGAGTTCTGTAGAAAGGCTACAAATGTATTTCATATGTTCAGCCAAAGCCTGTGTTTCTTTTATTTCAAGCGAATTACCCTCATCTTTGATAAAAAACTCAGTTGATTTCCCATCATAATAAGAATAGGGAAGCAAGATTGTTATTGTATAAATATCGTCTAAAAAAGCTTCATAAAGCCGATTGATGACTAACATTCTATCACCCAATTCTTTTTATCATTGGCTCTTTTCTCATAGATTGTTGTTTTTACTTATAAATTCAGCCCGTTGATTTCCGCTACGGGCACAAGACTCCTCAGGGAGGAATGGGAGCCTTCTAGAAAAGCGGAAGCGGCTTGCCCAGCTCGTGAAGAAAATAGGAAAATTTCCTAAAGGCGCTTTTTGCCTTTTGGGAATTTTATCTTTTTCACAGCGAGCTATCCGCTGGAGCTAGACATCGGCTTCGCCTGTGGGGTCTCCCACTTCCCTCTCTTCCCGCAGGAGTCAAGTGCCCGCAGCGAGAATCAACTCAGTAGGTTAAACTTAGTTTTTCGTTAAAAAGCAACAAACTTTACGAAAACAACCTTATCATTTGAAAGCTATTTGGCTTGACCGTTATGTTTAATTCTTTATTTGCAACTGCTTCGCCAATCGAATCTCCGTCAGAATGCACAGGCATATTTGCATTCGTTTGTACTTTTACCGATTCACCTTTTAAAATGTTTACACCTTTAATAGAGGTATGTTTCCCTTGAAAAACGGATAAAAACAATAACAGCAATTTCCATTTTGCAAGTCCAGATACTATAATAATATCCAATTCTCCATCAGCAGGGTCCGCATTAGGTGCAATTTTCATTCCTCCGCCAAAGTATTGTTGATTTGCGACCGTCAGAAACCAAACATTAGAAAAAGTAGACGTGTTTTTCTCGTCTATCGTCACATTAAGAGAGAACCGTTGAAACCCGATAATTTCCTTCAAAAGAATAAAAGGGTACACTAATTTACCTAAAGACCACTTATTTAAACGCTTTTTCCATTTAGAGCTATTTGCCTTTTCAGCAATTAATGCATCTAAACCTATACCCATATTATTCACAAAATACCCATTTCGTCCCTTCTCTAATTGAAAAAAACCAGTATCAAAGGACTTAGCGCTACCCTTGTTTTGGCAATGCTTCACCCATTCAAAAGCTTCCTTGCCATTTTGAGGCAATGTAAATCCTCTAGCAAAATCATTTCCGCTTCCAGCAGGAATATAACCTACATATATATTCTTTTGTCCAATTACATTGTTGATAACAGAACTAATCGTCCCATCCCCTCCTACCCCTATGATATAAAGGGGGCCTTTGGGATTTTTCTTTCGTTCTTTATTAATAATTTCCGCAACTTCATAACTAGAAGATGTTTTAAAAACTTCGCATCCTGCGTCCAACTTCTTCTCTAGACGTTCCCATATATGCAAAGAATATGTATTCTTTGCATTCCTATTAACAATAAAGATTGTTTTCATCTTTATTCTTCATCCTGTTCATCTACAACAGAATGATCCTCCCACTGTACCCTTCGGAAGGATGTAGTTGTGCAATACTCCGTTAATGCTTGTGCTGCCTTTAACTGAACTCCTTTAATCGGAGAGCGCGAATTCCGTAATTGTTGAAACCACTGGTCATGCCTTCTTTTATCAATAAATTGAATTCCTATTGGAGCTCGTGGATAGTCAATGTACCCATTTCTACTAATAAGACCTTTCTGTACAGGTAGATCTATTTCTGCATGGCTCAATATTTGTCCAATAAGACTCTCCATTCTTTTTAAAGAGATTACTGGATTTAGCACTTTCTCCTCTTTTTCTGCCCATTTTTTCGTCCAAAACCTTTCTGGAGAGCCAATATACGCTGCTCCATCCTCAAATTCTAAAAACGATAACAGCCAGACCTCTGTTGGTGTAAGTAAAATGACTTCTAATTCTACAGGTGCGTTTTTTATTTTCAGAATAGGGCAATAAAAAACTAAAGTATTATCTGGAAACCTTTGCAACAGATAACGTAAACGTTCATCATAATGATAACTGTTATCGACATAAGATTTTTCTAAAATAGTAGAACTTGCCCACTTCAATTGAAACTTAAAAATTTGGTCAAGAAAAATTTTCTTTAATTCTTCAAGTGATTGTATGTCTGTATAAATCCCCATATCAACCTCTAATTCATCTTCCGGTTCTTTGTATACTTCCCTTTCTGGCAAAGAGGCTTCTTCCTCTTTTTTCTTAAGAAACGAGAAAAGTTTGTTTTTTACACTTACCTTCTCTATTTCTATGATTTCTGGGGTAACCGGCTTTTCCTCCATTTCCCCACTTTCCCATTGATATTTCACTTTTTCCCATTGTTGTTTTTTTAAACGTACAAATTGGGAAGGATATCTATAAACATCAAATTCATATCTAGATACATAATCCTGTAGTTTCACTAATTGTGCCAAACTCTCTCGTCCTTTCACCTTGCCCTTTTTCTCCTACTCTAACTAACCATCAGGGGGAAAATCACCCACTGATGGAAGTGTCACTTTATTTTAAAGGAATAGTATAGATTGGTTCATATTTTGGTGTTTTATTTAAATGCGTTTGAAACAATACAAATTCTGTTACATCTATCGTTAATGATTGCTCTGGTTGAAAGCTTTCAAGCCATTTTGATGTGAAAGCTTCGTCTTTGTTCCATTTCCTAGCTACTGTAATATGTGGATTAAATGGTTTTTTATCTAATGAGAACCCCGCTTCCATACAAGCATTATAAACCAGCTTTTGTAAGTCGGCTAATTGCGTAGACTGTTCCAACCCGAGCCAAAAGATTCTAGGCGACTCCCTTTTACCAAAAGTTCCAAAATTATTTGTTTTAATTGTAAAAGGTGGAAAAGAATCCACAACCTTCTGCACTATACTTTTCGCTTTATCTAGCTTTTCTTCTGGTGCGTCACCGAGAAAAGCTAACGTAATATGATAGTCCTCTTCATGTACCCATTTTTTAAAGAAAGATTCTTCTTTCAAATCAACTAAGGATGAATGTATTTTTTGCTTTAAAGTAGTTGGTAGCGGTACTGCAAAGAAAAAATGTGTTTTCAACTAAAGCCCCGTCCTTTTATATTATTATTTTTATTGTAGCAAAATGATATGTTTTTAAAAGTGAAACTTCCAGTCGGGGAGTGGTTTTCTCCACGACTGGTTAGTTTCCACTAACTGGGCATTTACTGACGGTTCCCCGAAGCATGAGGGGATTACCGTCAGTTAATGCGGGGTAAAAGTCAAACTTCCAGTCGGCGAATGATTTTCTCCTTGAATGGATAGTTTCACTAAGAGTACCTTTGCTTAATCTTTTAGTTCTAAGTCCAGTTATTTGATAGATTCTGTTTGAATTAGTACTATTATAAGTAGAATATTTTTGAAAGGAAGTTGAACCATGAAGGTAGTTCAAAATATAGCTGATTTAATCGGTGATACACCGTTAGTAAAATTAAATCGCCTGCAGCCTGAGAATGGTGCACAAATATACGTAAAATTAGAATTTTATAATCCAAGTAAGAGTGTAAAAGACCGTGCTGCCTTTCAAATGATTGTCGAAGCTGAAAAAGCAGGTTTATTAAAAGAAGGTTCTACAATAATTGAACCTACGAGTGGAAATACTGGGATTGGGTTAGCAATGAATGCTGCTGCACGAGGATATAAAGCAATACTTGTAATGCCTGATACAATGACACAAGAACGAATTAATTTGCTAAAGGCATATGGAGCAAAAGTCGTCTTAACACCAGGGGAAGATAAAATGCCTGGTGCTATCAAAAAAGCAAAAGAGCTAACAGAAGAAATTCCGAATAGCTTTATGCCAATGCAGTTTGAAAATAACGCGAATCCAGAAGCACACCGACAAACTACTTCACTCGAAATTATCGAAGCAATGAAGGAAATTGGAAAACCCCTTTCTGCTTTTGTCGCAACAGCTGGGACAGGCGGGACCATTACAGGAACAGGGGAAGTATTAAAAGAAAAATATCCAGATTTACAAGTCCATGTTGCCGAACCAGCAGGATCTCCTGTGTTATCAGGGGGAAAACCAGGTAAACATAAACTTGTCGGAACTAGTCCAGGATTTGTTCCTGAAATACTGAATACAAATATTTTTAATGAAATTCACCAAGTTCAAGATGACGAAGCATATGATACTACCCGTCGTATGGCACGTGAGGAAGGAATTTTAGTAGGCCCATCTTCCGGTGCGGCATGCTATACTGCTATACAAGTTGCAAAAAGATTATCCCCTGAAGATATCGTTGTTTGTATTGCATGTGATACAGGGGAAAGATATCTTTCAAGTGATTTATTTCGCTTTGAATAATTAGTACGAAATGACCTGTAGAGAAAAAGTATCTTCAAAAAGGGCTTGTATATATAATTATTACGTGTTATATTACTAAAGCGATGAGCTGAATTGTGTAAGACGAGCAACGCACCTTTTAGGTACAAACTATGTGGAGTTTGGTTGCTCGCCTCAATTTTTCGTTAACGGATCTGCCAAATGGTAGGTCCGTTTTTATTTTGTCCAGCTACAGCGGCTAGCTCCTCGAGGACATAAGTCAGTCATCCCAAAAAGGAAAAAAACGCCTTTCCATAATACTCGTATTATGCTTGTCAGAACTGAACGAGCCGCTTCCGCTTTTCTAAGAGACTCCCAATCCTCCCCGAAGAGTCAAGTGCCCGTAGCGGAAATCATCGGGAAAAATTCATAAATGAAAGCAACAATCTATGAGAAAAGAGCCTATAAAAAAAGTGAGCTACAGTTCCACGCAGCTCACTTTCAAATTATTTATTTCATCTAAGACTCCATTTGCATCTGAAAAAGAGATTGTAATTTTTTTGTTACAGGACCTATTTTCCCTTCACCATACACTTTGTCATCCACTTTAATAATTGGCATGACCTCTGAAGTGGTGCTAGCCATGAATACCTCATCAGCTGCTTGTAGTTGCGCAATAGAAAAAGCCTCTTCAATGAACGTTATATTATTCTCCTGGCACACTTTTTGAATAACTTTTCTTGTGATTCCATTTAAAATAAGATTGGTTGGAGGATGCGTATAAATAACTTTATCCTTAACAATAAATACATTAGAAGAAGATCCTTCTGTGACTGTCTCACCTCGATGAAGGATTGCTTCAAAATGACCCTCAGCAGCAGCTTCTTGTTTAGCCAGCAAGTTACCAAGCAGATTTAAACTCTTTATATCACAACGAAGCCAACGGACATCCTCCACTAGTTTTGCTGTTACACCCTCATCCATTTTGGAAACAGGACGTGCCATTTCCTTTGTATATGCCACAATATTCCCTTTAACCTCAGGAGCAGGAAAATGGTGCTGGCGAGCTGAAGTCCCTCGCGTAATTTGGAGGTAAATAATTCCATCGTTGACCTTATTTAAAATAGCAAGCTCGATAAGTTTTTCCGTAAATTCTTGTTTTGAAAACGGAATGTCTATTTGAATTTTATTAGCACTTTCATAAAGACGATCCATATGTTCTTTCATTGTAAAAGGCTCACCATTATAAATGCGAATAACTTCGTAAATACCGTCACCAAATTGGTAGCCACGGTCTTCTATATCTACTTTCGCTTCCCCGCGATCAACAAGTTGCCCGTTCAAAAAAACAGTATTCATGACGCCTCTCTCCCTTTTACTTTTGTCCTACGGCTAGCTCGCTGTGAAAAAGATGATTTCCTTCACGTGCTGAATAAGCCGCTTTCACTTTTCTTTACTATTTAGCTAATTCATAGATAGCTTGAGCATAGATTGCTGTAGCTTTTAGTAAGTCTTCCACATACATGTATTCATCTTTTTGGTGTGCGATGTCTTCTCTTCCAGGAAATAATGCTCCAAATGCAACTCCTGCTTCAAGAGAACGAGCGTATGTGCCTCCGCCAATACTTAATAATTCTCCCTCTTCACCTGTCTGCTCTTCGTACACTTTTTTTAATGTTTGAACTAAAACATCATCTTTAGACACGTGATGAGGTTTCGAATTGGAAAAGTTCTCAATTACAAAGTCTTTTTCGCTTACTATTTCTTCGAGTTTTTCTTTTGCAGTCTCTAAATCGAATGTAACAGGATAACGCATATTTAATCCCAAACGGCCGCCTGCTTTTTCGTTATACTCTAATTTCCCAACATTTATTGTTAAATCTCCGGTAATATCATCACGGAAGTTCACACCAAGATAGTTTCCTCTTGATTCTTTATAAAAATAATCAGTAGTAAACGCAAAAAAGTTTTTAGCAGTATGATCTAATGGCAATCTGTTTAAAAATGCTGCTAAAAACAAGCCGGCATTTTTACCGTTTTTAGGTTCCATTCCGTGCGCAGAAACGCCTTTTATTTCTAGAACAAGCGCACCGTTTTCCACGTAATAATTGCCTTCTACTCCTTCTTGCTCTGTGAAACTCTGGAATTTTTGAATCCATCTTGTATGATCTTCTTCCATCACCAACTTTGCAATCGCGTAGTCCGGAACCATATTGTATCGTCTTCCAGATTGAAACGATTGAACAGTAATAGAAGAAGTCTCATCGGTGGAATCTGTTTTCCTTTGTTGTACTAAATCATAGTCTGCAATCCCTTTTTCAGCATAAATAATCGGAAAGTCTGCATCAGGTGCAAATCCCATTGTTGGCATTTCTTCTTTCTTAAAGTAATGCTCTACACAACGCCAGTCACTTTCTTCGTCTGTTCCAATAATCATTCTAACTCTTTTGTTTAATGGGACACCTAATTCTTTTACAATTTTCATTGCATAGTACGCAGCCATCGTTGGTCCTTTGTCATCAATTGCTCCACGGGCATATATTTTCCCGTCCTTTATTTCCCCACCAAACGGGTCAACACTCCATCCATCTCCTTCGGGAACAACATCAACATGGCAAAGTATCCCTAGAAGGTCATCCCCCTCACCGAACTCTAAATGACCTGCAAGATGATCAACATTCTTGGGTATAAAACCATCTTTTTCACCAAGATCAAGCAGGTACTGAAGTGCTTCCTTCACACCTTTTCCTAATGGAGCAGCCTCTGTTGCATTTTCTTCATCTAAGACACTCTTTATTTGTAAAAGTTTTTGCAAATCACTAAATAAACCTTCTTTCCTCTTGTCAACTTCCTCCATCCAATTTATCTGCATAAGGCATCTCCTTTATTCACTATGTATTTATATTAATATTATTGTAATCTTTTTAGGGAGTAAAGCAAAGCAAAGTGAAACCTAGAACAATGTGGAACGTAAGCCAGGTAACCTTGATTATAGAGTTATATAATTAGTACAAGTATAATCAGCAGTTCTATTACCAATGGCAAACATGCAACAGATAATGTAAATTTTTTCGCTTTAAAAAATACTTCTTTCTCTTTATATTTGCCTCCAAGTGGATGCTTCGTAATGAATTGATTCCATAGCTGATCATTCCAAATCAATACCGCTATATATACCACCCCCATTACGAATAACTTCAACCAAAGTGGAGGGATAATAAATTGTGCGGCAACTGAAAGACCAATTGCTTGCATATATAAAGCAGAATGTGAAAAATTTCGAATAAGAACCTTCCCGAACATCTCTAATAAACTTGTCAACGAAGTTCTTTTAGACTTTAAACTTACTTTAGCAAACCATGGCTTCTTTTTCTTAGGAGTTTTCACTGGCACGTCAATATCCTGCGACGTCATAAAAATAAGATTAATCCACTTCACCTTTTGTTTTTCCTCAAAAAGTAAATTGTAATGATGATATCTATGACCAACTTTAAAATGAACAAGTAACAAACCAGAAATTATTAATAACAAAACACTAATGATAATAGGTAATAGCGAAGTAATAAGCACTAAACGAAAAGACAACAGCCAATACAAACTTAGTCCCCATAGCGTAATACAACTACATAGAACTTTCTTCCATAAAGAACTTTGCATAAAAATAATTGGCTTTATCGCTAATACAACCCATTTGGCAGAAACGACAATCATGGCAAACAGAAAAAATTGGCTTAAAGAAAGATTATAATGCAAAAACCAAAATGGGGAGAGTAGCCCCACTACAAGAAGTTGAATGATTGATTGCATTATGAAACTTGTTACCACTCCCCATTTTTTCAATCCCTCAAACAACTTACGGTGCTTTAATAAAAAGATAAAATCTGCTCGTTGAATATAAATACGAACATTCCCGAACCATATCCAAAAGAAGGGAATGAAGAAAAATGTCATTATCGGAATTTCTTCGATCCAAGCTGGTGTCTCCATCCACCAAGAACGGTAGATCAGTGCCCCGATAAACAAGGAAGGAATAATTAAATATAATTGTATTGTCCAATCTGCAACTGTTTTCACCACATTGTACTGGTAGACAATTCCTTCCTTCCATCTGTTAAAAAATAGTTGGATACTAGTCACCTAAATCTACTCCCTCTTCAGGGATACAATCATACAATGTCCCACCTTCTGTAACACCGCATTCCTTTAAAACTTCCGAAAGGGTGCCGCTAGCAATTTTTGTCCCTTTTTCAATTACAATGAAACGATCACAAACTCTTTGAGCGGTATCTAACACATGTGTACACATAAGAATACCTGTCCCACTTTTCTGCATTTCCTCCAATGAAGAGAGCATAAGCTTCGTCGCATTAGGATCCAGTCCAATAAATGGCTCATCTATAATAAGTAATTTCGGATTGGTAAGTAGTGCTAGCACAATCATTCCTTTCTGTTGCATTCCTTTTGAAAAGCTAGATGGCAGTTGGTGCGCAACATCTAATAATCGGTATTTTTTTAGTAGCTCTGTTCCCCGTTTTTGAAGCTTTTCATAAGGAATCTCCTCCACACCTCCAATAAATTCTATATGCTCCCATAATGTAAGTTCATCATAGTAAATCGGTCTCTCCGGAATATAAGCGTATTCTTCATTTTCATGAAAGTTTATTGTACCTTTATAATGAGAAAGTTGCCCAAGCACCGTTTTGATTGTTGTACTTTTTCCAGCTCCATTCGAGCCTATCATTCCGACAAGCTCCCCTTCTTTTATAGAAAAGTCGATATTTCTAATAACTGCTGCCCTTTCGTCATACCCTGCAGATATTATCGATACAGTTAATAGTTCCATACAATCCCCCCCTATTTGTTATACGAACTCAAGTTGAAAAAGTAGTCAAATATTTCAATTAATATTCATTAAAATCATTTACTTTCATAGTTTAAATATAAGGGAACTAGAAAAGGAAGATGAATTATTTGTAAATTTGGACATTTTCCTAGAATTTTTTAAGGAAGAGGGGTACAATATAATTGTCTGACATCTTATGATTCTAAAAAATTGGAAGTGGCTTAGTTGGATATGACAAGTATCTTCGGGAAAACAACCGATTTCCCTGCTTTCCGGAAGATACTTTCGAGTCTATAGCTGCTAAATCCGAAAAGGGGTTGTCTACGACGCGGAGAATTACATAGTCAATAAAAAGAGAGAATCTTAGTGACAGTCCGTAGTCCTTGCCTTACGTAAATAAGATGAGGGAGTGGTTCTTTGAAACCTTCAACAAATCGAATGCTAACTCGTATCAAGTCAGTTTACATGTACATTAACGAAAAAGGTACAGTAACAACACAAGATCTAGTGGACGAATTCGGTATTACTCCTCGTACCATTCAAAGGGACCTGAATGTGCTAGCCTATAACGACTTAGTAGAAAGCCCAAGTCGCGGCCAATGGACAACAACAGATAAAAAAGTGAAAATATCTTAAAATGAAAAGCGGAAGCGGCTTGATTAGGAGCGACAAGCATTTCCGGTAACACAGCAGGGGGTCGCTCTTTCCCCTTAGCTGTTTTACCGGAAATGATCTCAAGCCCCTAGCCGCTGGAGCTGGACATATAGAAAAACGGAAGTGGATGGATTAGCCCTGACAGCCATTCACCTATACTAAAGAAACCAAGGGGATTACCGCAGCATCCCCTTGGTTTCTCATGGACGATATTCTCTTAACATCGTCACTTCTTCCTCTGTTAATTCACGATATTCCCCAAGCTCTAGACTCTCATCTAATGCTAGCGGCCCCATAGAAATACGTTTCAAGTACATTACTTTTTTACCAACTGCTTCAAACATTCTTTTTACTTGATGAAACTTCCCTTCCGTTATTGTCAATTCAATATCCGAAGTAATTCCTTGTTTTACTATAGTCAGTTGACCAGGCTTTGTTTTATAACCATCATCTAAAGTAACCCCTTGTTTAAACGCCTCAACATCTACTTCTGTAACCTCCCCTTCAATTACAGCAAAATAAGTTTTCGGAACATGTCTTTTTGGAGATAAGAGCTGATGGGACAATTGTCCATCATTTGTAATAAGTAATAATCCTTCTGTATCTTTATCAAGCCTTCCAACCGGAAACGGATTTAAAACTTGATCTTCCATTTCCAATATATCTATTACGGTTTCGTCATGATTATCTTCTGTCGCAGAAATTAACCCTTGAGGTTTGTTCATCATTAGGTAGATAAACTCCCGATAATGAACTTCCTCTCCATATAATGCTACAGTATCAGCTTCCGGGTTTACCTGTTCTTTACCATCTTTAATTACCTCACCATTCACCTTTAATCCACCAGCTTTTAAAAGCTTTTTTACTTCCTTACGACTTCCATATCCCATGTTGGCAAGTAACTTATCAATTCTCACAAGTTTCAACTCCTTAGGCAATTGCCCATTCTTTCTATGCTGTTTCAGCCGATTTTAAGTTTCTCACGAACGCGAATAACCTTTTCCCCAAAGAGGCGTTCCGCTAACTTGCTACGTAAGCTTAAATAAAAATAGACTGCTGCACCAATTATTCCGCAAACAGCTACTAGTATAATTGCTGAAACGGTAGCTTCTGGGTTTAAAAATTTTTCTAATAATGTATAGAGTGCCCATACGACCAACGCCATTACAGCATTTAAACTTCCGATAAACAATGTTCTTCTTATTATTAATTGAAAACGATAATTTGCAAACTTTTTAATAACATATAAATTAATTAAAATTGCTACAAAATATCCGATTGCCGTTGCTAACACAGCACCTTGTGTTTCCATTAGCTTTATCAATGGTATGTTTAAACTCAGTTTCAACAACAAGCCGACAAGTAAACTGAAAATCGTAAACTTTTGTTGATCAATCCCTTGAATAATTGCCGCTGTAACAGCAAATAAGGCAAATAATATTGCTATAGGTGCATAACTTCTTAACACTTCTGTTCCTAGTGAATCTGGATGATAGAACAATGTGTAAGTAGGTTCTGCTAATAATGCGATTCCTATCGCCGCAGGTGCTGTTAGAAATAATAGAATTTGAAAGGTTTGATCAATTTGGCGGCTCATCCCTTTTCGGTCTCCACTTGTATACGATGTTGTGATAAGTGGGATTAAGGTCATAGAAAAGGCTGTTGCTAAAGATACAGGAATAATAACTAACTTATGACTAAAGAAGTTTAGAACCGCAAAAGCTGCATCTGAATTGCTAGCATTTCCTACAGAAGCCATTGCCCGATTGAATGTGACTTGATCTACTATTTGAAAAAGAGGATTTGCTAGACCAACAAAAATAAATGGAACAGAATAGGTAATGATTTCTTTATACATATCTTTTAAAGAAACATCTACTTCCCCTTTATCTTGCTTTTTTAATTCGTCTAAGGATGGTTTTCGTTTAAACCAATACCATAACAACACAATTAAGCTTGCGATTCCACCGATAAAAGCAGCAAATGTTGCGATACTGATTGCCGTCGTTACTGACCCATCCATTACATGTAACACAACATATATTCCACCAAGCAAGAATACAATTCTTACAATTTGTTCGATAACTTGAGATACTGCTGTCGGACCCATTGATTGATGACCTTGGAAAAATCCGCGAATCAAACTCATAAACGGAATAATAATAAGAGCAAAGCTAACAGCTCTAATTACAGTCGTTACTTGCTTAACAGAAATAACTTGTTCATCACTGGGGATCGTAATTCTTGCAAAAATAGGTGCAAAAGCAAACATGAGGAGAAAAGAGACAAATCCGGTGATTACCATCATTAATAGTCCCGATTTGAACAACCGTCTACCAACAGCATACTCTTCAATTGCATTATATTTTGAAACGAACTTAGATACTGCCAGCGGTAAACCGCCTGTTGCAATCGTTAAAAAAATTGTATATGGAACATAACCGTATTGGTAAAGGGATGCTCCTTCTTCATGACCTTTTAATAGAGCATCAAACGGTATTACAAAAAATAATCCAAGTAATTTAGAGATAATCGTTCCTAGCGTTAAAATGAACGTTCCTCTTATTAATTTTGATGACATAGAATCCCTTCCTATATAAGGCATTTCATTTTTTTACACACTATACGTAGTTTACTACTGTCGACACCGAATGACAATTTTTTAGTGAAACATTGTATTCAAGTCGAAACCTCGATAAAATAAAGGGAATCATTCTAGCAGGGTGAAGATTATCTTTATTTTATCGAGGAATAGTTTATACGCACAACCAATTCCTTCTATATTATTAAAAAAAGATGTCTAATAGTCTTGAAAATATAAAGTTGGTGAATTTATGAAAAATTATGATGTAATTGTTATCGGAGGAGGTCCCTCTGGATTAATGGCGTCCATTGCTGCTGGTGAAAATGGAGCTAAGGTTCTTTTAATCGATAAGGGAAATAAGCTTGGTCGTAAGCTAGCCATATCTGGCGGAGGTCGTTGTAATGTAACAAACCGACTTCCTATAGAGGAGATAATTAAGCATATTCCAGGAAATGGGCGTTTTTTATACAGTGCTTTTTCCGTTTTTAACAATGAGGATATTATTGCGTTTTTTGAAAAACTTGGAATATACCTGAAAGAAGAAGATCATGGCAGAATGTTTCCTGTTTCTAATCGTGCACAAGATGTTGTAGAGGCATTATTGCAAAGAATGAAAGAATTAAACGTGGAAACGAAAACAAATACATCGGTTGATAGAGTACTCTACGAAAATGGACAAACTTCTGGAGTAAAGTTGGTGTCAGGAGAATTTATTTCATCGAAGGCTGTTGTTATCGCGGTTGGAGGAAAGTCCGTTCCACATACAGGATCTACTGGTGATGGGTACCCTTGGGCAAAGGAGGCTGGACATACAATTACAGATATATTCCCTACCGAAGTCCCGCTTACTTCTGATGAAAATTTTATCAAATCAAAAACGCTACAAGGTTTATCCCTTCGAGATATTGAACTAAGTGTACTAAATCCTAAAGGAAAAAAATTGATTACGCATCGGATGGATATGATTTTTACTCATCTTGGCATTTCTGGCCCTGCCGTTTTAAGGTGTAGTCAATTTGTAGTAAAGGCAATGAAAAAATGGAACCTAGACCATGTTAGTATGGTCATTGACAGTATACCTGATCAGAATACGGAACAGCTCTTCCAGTCATTGAATAAACAAATAAAAGAAGATGGCAAAAAGGCTGTGAAAAATATAGTAAAAGGTCTCGCACCAGAGAGATATCTCTTGTTTTTATTAGAAAAGGCGGAAATAACTCCTGATGAAAAAGGAGACAATTTATCTGCTGAGAAGATAAGGAAATTTGCGGACTTATTGAAACATTTTACGTTTACGGTTAATGGAACATTACCTTTAGATAAGGCATTTGTTACTGGAGGCGGAGTATCCATTAAAGAAATAGAGCCTAAAACAATGCATTCCAAAAAGATGCATGGTTTGTTCTTTTGCGGTGAGGTATTGGATATCCATGGCTATACTGGCGGATACAATATAACATCTGCATTGGTTACAGGTCGACTTGCCGGTTCGAATGCAGCATTAATTTAAATAGGAAGAGGTTATGGTAGCTTATATTCCTTTCTCCATAACCTCTTCCTTTTATTTTCTATATATAACCATCGCAGAAAAACAATAAATTTGCTCCTCCTCCTCTTCCTCTGCCATCGCGGCAACATGATATTTAATATCGACTATTTTCCCTTCCTCCACCTTGCTCAAAAATAAATTCATATCTTGTTCCAAATCCTTCTCATGCTCATAATCAAACATCTTCACCTGAATCACTTTTCTCTCCTCCAACGAATCAATTACTAACATTGTTAGCATTTTTCAGAAAATTAAAACCACCACATTTAAAGGTCCGTCCCTGAATGCATTAACGTGTTAAAGGTATATTCAGGTAAAAAGCCCCTCAACACAGGTGTAAAGTGTTGAGGGGCTTTTCTTTTTGTCTAGTTTTAGCGAGCTAGTCGAGCCGCTTCCGCTTTTCTTTTTGTCCAGCTTCAGCGGCTAGCTCGCTGTGAAAAAGATGGTTTCCCTCTAAAGGCAAAAGGCGCCTTTTGAGGGAAACCCCTTTTTTCTTCTCGAGCTGATCGAGCCGCTTCCGCTTTTCTATTTTGTCCAGCTTCAGCGGCTAGCTCGCTGTGAAAAAGATGATTTCCCTCTAAAGGCAAAAGGCGCCTTTTGAGGGAAACCCCTTTTTTCTTCTCGAGCTAATCGAGCCGCTTCCGCTTTTCTATTTAGGCTTTGTTTCGCCTTCCCATGCAAGCATGCCGCCTTCCATGTTGACTACTTTATAGCCTTGATCCTGCAGGTAGTGGCACACCTTTCCGCTACGACCGCCAGAGCGACAAATCACAATATACTCTTTGTCTTTGTCGAAACGGTCTGTTGATTCAGGGATGTCCCCCATTTTAATATGTATAGCTTGTGGAATCATTCCTTCTGCTACTTCTTCGTCTTCTCGAACATCTACTAAATGAAGGTCTTCGCCATTTTTTAATTTCTTTTGAAGTTCATCAGTTGTAATTGTTTTTATTGAATCCATCGTAATCATCCTTTCCTATTAGTCAGTATGATTATATCAGATGGGTGTAGATGAGCAAAAATCATTGCTTGATAATTACTATATAAAATTCCAACTACCTTTGCTCCCTTTTTTCACGTTGTGCTTGAATTCTCTTTTGGACCTTCGGGTGGAAGGCGGTAGCTGTAAGTAAGTTCAGTATCCCTACTCCAAGATAAACTAACTGCTTTTCTTTAGAAATAATCCCTACTGTAAGCCATAGTAAAGAGGAAAATCCAAATAAATACATAATAAAGTTATTCATCTTTGATTTGTTTTCATTTTGTGCCATTTGTATTCCTCCTGCATTAAAACACCTTTTCTTAAGGAAAAAGCTTAGCCCGCTAAATAAACGTGGCTAAGCTTTTTATCTTTATCAGTTTGCTACAATATTCACTAGTTTTCCAGGAACAGCAATTACTTTTCTTACTGTTTTGCCTTCAATTTGCGATTGAATCGTTTCGTCTTCCATCGCAATTTTTTCTAAATCTTCCTTACCGATATCTCTAGCAACTGTCAGTTTTGTACGAACCTTTCCGTTGATTTGAAGAACAATTTCCACTTCGTTGTCAACGAGTTTGGATTCATCATAAGTTGGCCACTTTGCGTAAGAGATCGTTCCTTCATGACCAAGTTTGCTCCATAGCTCTTCGGCAATATGTGGTGCAATTGGTGCAAGAAGTTTGACGAAGCCTTCCATATACTCTTTTGGAAGTGTTTCAGCTTTGTATGCATCGTTAATGAACACCATTAACTGAGAAATACCTGTGTTAAAGCGAATTCCCTCATAATCTTCCGTAACTTTTTTGACCGTTTGGTGATAAACTTTATCAAGGTCACTATTAGCTACATCCTTCACTTTAGAACTTAAGCTTCCATCCTCTTCTGTAAGTAAACGCCACACGCGGTCAAGGAAGCGACGCGCTCCGTCTAAGCCTGTAGTACTCCATGCGATTGATGCCTCAAGCGGTCCCATAAACATTTCGTATAAACGTAGTGTGTCAGCACCATGGCTTGCTACAATTTCATCTGGATTGACTACATTTCCTTTTGATTTACTCATCTTTTCGTTATTTTCTCCAAGAATCATCCCTTGATTAAACAACTGTTGGAATGGCTCTTTTGTCGGAACTACTCCGATGTCATAAAGGAATTTATGCCAAAAACGAGCATATAGTAAGTGGAGAACAGCATGTTCTGCACCACCGATATAAATATCAACTGGAAGCCAGTCGTTCAATTTTTTAGCGTCTGCAAGTGCCTCTGGATTTTTCGGATCAATATAACGTAGATAATACCAGCAGCTACCTGCCCACTGCGGCATTGTATTTGTTTCACGACGTCCTTTTTTACCTGTTTCAGGATCTTCGACATTAACCCAGTCGCTAATATTAGCAAGTGGAGATTCACCGGTACCAGAAGGCTTAATTTCCGTTGTTTTTGGAAGTACAAGTGGAAGCTCACTTTCTGGAACAGTCGTTGCGGTACCATCTTCCCAATGGATAACAGGAATTGGCTCTCCCCAATATCGTTGGCGACTGAATAGCCAATCACGTAAACGATACGTCACTTTTTTCGTTCCTATTTCTTTTTCTTCAAGCCATTCAATTGCTTTTACTATTGCTTCTTCTTTTTCAAGATCATTTAGAAAATCAGAATTAACATGTGCTCCATCACCAGTATACGCTTCTTTCTCGATATCTCCACCTGCAACCACTTCCACAATTGGGAGTTCAAATTTTTTCGCAAATTCATAGTCACGTTCATCATGTGCAGGTACTGCCATAATCGCACCAGAACCGTAACTCATTAGTACATAGTCTGCAATCCAAATTGGCATTTTAGCTCCATTTACAGGATTAATCGCATACGCGCCTGTAAAGGCACCTGTTTTGTCTTTCGCAAGATCTGTACGTTCGAGGTCACTTTTTGATTTTACTTCGTTAATATACGTCTCTACTGCACCTTGTTGCTCAGAAGTTGTAATTTTTTCAACTAACGGGTGTTCTGGTGCGATAACAGCGTAAGTAGCACCAAAAATTGTATCTGGACGAGTGGTGAAAACATCAAAACTGTCCTCATAACCTTCTATTTTGAAGGTAATTTCTGCACCTTCAGAACGACCTATCCAGTTACGTTGCATATCTTTGATGCTTTCTGGCCAATCTAGATCTTCTAAATCTTCTAGAAGACGGTCAGCATAAGCAGTTATTTTCAGCATCCACTGTTTCATTGGACGACGTTCGACAGGGTGTCCACCACGTTCACTTTTTCCATCAATAACTTCTTCATTCGCAAGTACTGTCCCAAGTGCTGGGCACCAGTTTACGGCAACTTCATCAACGTAAGCTAACCCTTTTTCATAAAGCTTCGTAAAAATCCATTGTGTCCATTTATAATAACTTGGATCTGTCGTATTAACTTCACGATCCCAATCATAGGAAAAACCAAGTGCTTTAATTTGACGGCGGAAATTATCAATGTTTTGTTTCGTGAATTCCGCTGGGTCATTCCCTGTATCTAGTGCATATTGCTCTGCAGGTAACCCAAAGGCATCCCAGCCAATTGGGTGTAGAACATTATAACCTTGCATGCGTTTCATGCGCGAAAGAATATCTGTGGCTGTATACCCTTCTGGATGCCCTACATGAAGGCCAGCACCAGATGGATATGGAAACATATCTAGTGCATAAAATTTTGGTTTTCCTTCGTCAGTCGTTGTTTTAAAGGTTTTATTACCTTCCCAGTATTTCTGCCATTTCGATTCAATCTCTCTATGATTAAAACTCATATTGAGAACCTCCTTTTAAATAAAAAATAAAAAAACTCTCATCCCAAATAAATATTTGGGACGAGAGTTTATATGTATATACTCCCGCGGTACCACCCAGGTTAGTGTAATGTACTCGCACTCGCTCTATTCATCCTTAACGCGGAAAACGGCAAGTATTACTAAACTTTCACACTTGCAACTCAAAGGCGAGTTCATGATGTTTCTGGTTGACTTGCACCACCCGTCAACTCTCTTTCTCAGAAAACAATCACTACTGCTCCTCATCACAGTTTCTATTATGTTATCTACTGTATTTCCTATTTTATTCAAAAATATACAGAGTTGCAAGCCTAATTACAAGAAACTTTTTTCAGGGTTCTACATATGTTGACAAGAAAACAATGAGGAACTATTGAACAATGTGCCCCCATCTAAGATTATCACCTGACCTGTGATGTGACACCTTTCGCTGCATCACTGCAAAGGAACATCATATAACCAGAAATTCCCCTTATTTCTAGAAATCGCTTTTGTGGTACAAGCGGATAAATTACTTCTCCAGCGATTTCAAACCCAATTCCTTGTTCAGCACCAGTGACAGATACAACGGTATTTTGAACCATCCCCTTTGAAAATATTGCAAACATTCTACTTTTTATTTTATCACTGATTAATACTATATGTAGAGGTTACAAGGAATCTTATCTCGCAAAAAATAAGTGAATACTCACTTTTTCATTGACATAAATAAAATAAATTGTAGTATAAATGAGTAAACACTCACTTCTTTTGACAGGAGGTATTTTTTAATGAGTATTAGTATTGCGATAGAACAAATTAGTAAAAGTTTTGGCAAGAAAACCGTCCTGAATGAGATAGATTTAACCATAGAGGGAGGGCAAATTTATGGATTTATCGGTCCCTCAGGTGCAGGAAAGACAACGCTAGTAAAAATGATAGTAGGAATGGATAAGCCTGATACAGGAACTATTCATGTGTTAAATAAAAAAGTGCCCAATTTAAAGCTACTTCAAGAGATTGGATATATGGCTCAATCGGATGCCCTTTATACAGAATTAACAGGTAGGGAAAATCTTACATTCTTTGCGTCTCTATACAAGTTGAAGAAAGCGGAAATGATGGAGCGCATCACGTACGCTGCCGACTTAGTAAATTTAACAGATGAATTAAATAAAAAAGTATCTGCCTATTCAGGTGGAATGAAGCGTCGACTATCCCTAGCGATTGCTTTAATTCAAAATCCTAAAATTCTTATATTAGATGAACCAACAGTAGGAATTGACCCTGAACTAAGACTAATAATTTGGAAAGAATTAAAACGATTAAAAACGGAAGAAGGTAAAACGATTATCGTAACAACACACGTTATGGATGAAGCAGAAAGATGTGACTATATAGCAATGGTAAGAGATGGAATTATCCTAACTAATGGTACACCAAAAGAATTGAAGACGTACTACGAAGTGAACAATTTCGACGAAGTATTCCTAAAAGCAGGGAGGAAAAATCCATGAGAACCGTTGCATTAATCAAAAGGATTTGTCAAGAAATGCTCCGGGATAAACGAACATTAGCTTTATTGTTTGTGGCCCCATTATTAATTTTATCCTTAATGTATCTACTATTTAATGGAGATTCCGTTAAACCGACATTAGGCGTAGTAAATATCGATAATACACTTGTAAAAGTATTAGAAGATGCGAATATTACTGTCAAAGAATATGAGAGAGCAACTAACGATACGGTTGTGGAAGATAACCTTGATGGTCTCCTACAAATGGATAATGAAAACATAGAAATGACACTACAAAATAGTGACCCATCACAGGCCACATCATTACAAGTGAAAGTAAACCAAGCAATAGCAGCACAGGTTCAAGCAAAGTTAATTAAAGATAGCCCATTGGATTTGAAAGGGAGCCATATCGAGACTAATTATGTTTATGGTAGTAGTGACACGGTATTCTTTGATGTTTTAAGTCCAATTTTAATTGGCTTCTTTGTTTTCTTTTTTGTATTTCTTATCTCAGGAATTGGTTTATTAAAAGAACGGACTACCGGTACATTGGAACGGTTAATGTCAACACCTATTCGAAGAGGAGAAATAGTGACAGCATATTTAGTTGGTTTTGGAATATTTGCCATTCTTCAAACCATCATTATTGTCTTATATTCAGTTAGTGTATTAGATATAGTACTTGTAGGCTCGATGTGGAATGTAATTCTTATAAATTTACTATTGGCATTAGTGGCACTCTCATTAGGAATTCTATTATCAAGCTTTGCTGCTTCTGAATTCCAAATGGTTCAGTTTATCCCGATAGTAGTGGTTCCACAAATATTTTTTACCGGGATTCTTCCGCTTGAAGGAATGGCAGATTGGTTACAATCCGTAGGGAAAATCATGCCACTCTATTATGCAGCGGATGCTTTAAAGGCCGTAATGTATAAAGGGCAAGGTTTAGGTGAAATACAAATAGATCTCCTTGCTCTAGTAATATTTGCAGTGATCTTTATTTCACTAAATATATTCGCTTTGAAAAAGTATCGTACGTTATAATTAAGTTCAGATTATAAAGGAAGTGGTCTTAATTGTCTAAACACAATCTTTTAGATGCAATGATTGCCCAAGCAAAATTATCAAAAAAACAAACCAATAAACAACAAAAAATCGTAGAAACTGCGATTAAAATGTTTGCAGAAAAAGGATATGCAAACACATCAACTAGCGAAATAGCAAAAGCAGCACAGGTAGCGGAAGGAACTATTTTTCGTCATTATGGAACGAAGGACAATCTATTACTTTCGGTTATTCTCCCATTCCTAAAAGAGTCACTGCCAACAATAGCGGAAGAAGTTTTTACCGAAGTAATGTCAAAAAATGTAGTATGCTTTGAAGACTTTCTAAGAGCATTACTTAAAAATAGAATTGCCTTTATTAAAGAAAATAAAGAAATATTTCAAATTGTAATCAAAGAGTTTTTATATAATGAAAACTTAAGAAACGAGCTACTCCCTTATTTTTCAGAAACCATTGGACACCGACTCACTAAAGTTATTGAAACGTATAAACAACGCGGAGAACTAGTAGATATTCCTAACAATATTATACTAAGATTGATGTTTACTTTTATTGGAGGTTATTTCGTATCTCGCTTTGTCTTGCTTCCGGAAATTTCCCTTATGGATGAAGAAGCAGAAATAGATACTGCCATTCATTTCATCATGAATGGTATAAAAAAACAAAGCCAGGGGGGGTAAAATCCCCCCCTGGCTTTGTTTTTCATTTTATATTCTTTGGCTAATTCTTTAATTTACTGAAACATGAATCGATTCTTTTTTCTTTTTGAGTGGACGATCATATTGGCTAGACAAAATTAATGAAATGAAGAAAAAGACAATTAATACGCCAAACAATGCCTGAATGCTGAATAGGTCGACAAGGACACCGCCTATAAACGGCCCAATCATTCTCCCACCTGTTGCGGTACTATTCACAATTCCTTGGTAAAAACCTTCTCTTCCCTTTGGAGCCAAACTGTTAGCTATAGTAGGAACTGCCGGCCAAACCAACATTTCTCCAATTGTCATAATAATCATCGCAACTGCAAACAATTGAAAATTACCGGCCACAGAAGCTACACCAAAGGAAATCATAAATATAACTGTACCAATGATAATTTGAATTTTTAAATTGTCTTCAAATTTTTTAATCAGTTTGGTGAGTAACGGTTGTGCCAATACAATTAATGCTCCGTTTATTGTCCAGAGCATGCTGTACTGCTTTAAACTTATATTAACCTCTTGCGTGTAACTAGCAATAGTAGATTGCCACTGAACATAGCCAACCCAACATAATAAATATGCTGCACAAATGATTACAAGAGAAGTAAACTTAGCCTTATTCTTTATAAGTTTTGATTCATTCAATACAGATGTTTGATGGACTCTTTCCACTGAAATATTTTTATAACCAAATAATGCAATGAAGAAAAATATAACAAACATAAGTAAATTAGCTAAAAATATATACCTAAAGGAAAAGGATGCAACGAAACCACCAAGGGATGCTCCAACTGCAACACCAATATTTTGCGCTACATAAATTGAGTTAAACGCCTTTCGTCCTCCTTCAGGCCAGACAGATCCAGCCATTGCAAACATCGAAGGAAATACCACTCCCGAACCAAAACCGATTATAGTAAGAAAAGTGACATATCCCAGCCAATCATTCCAAATATTTATCCCTATCAAAGCAGTAAGCGTTATAACAATCCCAAGCAATACAGAACGATACCCTCCAATTTTATCAAAAAGAGTTCCGCCAACAAGATTACCTATTACACTTGCACCTGCATTTAACATTAAAACGATACCTGCAACAGTTAAAGACTTTCCGAGATGCTCGTTAATGTAGATTGTGTTGAGTGGCCATAAAAAGGAAGCCCCTGTTACATTCACCGCCATACCGACAACGAGGAACCATAGTGATTTTGGCATAAAAAAAGCTCCTTTCGGAAATTGGTCTAGTTACAGCAGCTAGTTTCTCGAGCCGCTTATACTTTGCAATTATTTCGAGTACCAAAAGGATTTTACTCTTTTTTACGCTAGGTGGCAAGAATATTTTCTCGGTTTTTAAATAAGTGAAATATCCCCACCATCTCCTCAATAAATTCGCTATGCCCCTATCAATAATTTCTGTTTTGCGATTTCTTTCTGCCCACTCCTAATTATTTCTCCTGGCCAAAATTATTGATAGCCTTATTGTACAGTTCCCCCTCATTCTAGATGGGTTAAATATTTCCTAGCACAACCGTATTGTTGACACAGCCTAGTTTATTCTAAGTCTAGATACTAATATAAAAGAGACTAACTATGACTAATTTAGTCATAGTTAGTCTCCTATTAATTATTCCGTGCGTTGTTTTGATTTAATTGGCTGACCTTGACGTTCATATTTCTTTTTCGCTTCTTGTACAGGATTATACTCCTCACCGAACTCTGTTTCTAAATTCCGGTTGTTGTTACGAGTTTTTTGCTCTGGATTATTTTGTTTTGAACGTTTTTTCAATGTAACTTCCCTCCAACCGTAGATGGGTCATGGTCTAAGAGTATCATTTCGTTCTGAAGATTTTGAAGTTGCAATCTCATTCTGTGTAATTGATCTCGTTGTTGTGCATTCGCACTATTAGCCAGATTCATTACATCATTAATTGCCTCTTCAACCCCTTGCATTGCTTGTGTATACTCCTGATCATGGTAATGCTCTTGTTGTGTACCTGATTTATATTGCTCTTGTGCGTAACGAATCGCGTCTTCACACTTTTGAATACATTCATCAACCGATTGTCTTGTTGCCACTCTTGATTACCCCCTACTAATAAAATGATGTCAGCAAACTAGATGGAAATAATTTTTATCATAAAAAAACGAGTGAACTATTGTTTCCATTAAACTTCTTTTCCTTATAACCTTTTACACCTGTATCCTGTTGCAACATCTATGTGTAAAGAAGACAAAGAATCATTTCCTTCTTCTTTCTTATTGTGAACAACATCCTACTTTATAAAAGTGGAAATCTTCACCTATTTACCTAACATTCAAAATCCATTCGCTCCTCTCCCTCTTTCATGATAAACTCTTAATTACAAGGTCCGTCCCTCACTGCGTTAACGCAGTGAGGGACGGACCTTAAGAATTGTTTGTTTAGGAGGTGTTTGTTGTGACTAGCTCAACAAATCCATTTCCATATGCACTTGATGATAAGAGGTATCATACTTGGAATTATCATCTACGCAAGCATTTTGGACATAAAGTATTCAAGGTTGCGTTAGATGGCGGATTTGACTGTCCCAACCGTGATGGTACTGTCGCTCATGGTGGATGTACATTTTGTAGTGCTGCAGGCTCAGGAGATTTTGCAGGAAACCGTGTTGATCCATTAGAAAAGCAATTTAACGATATAAAAAAAAGAATGCATAAAAAATGGAAAGATGGAAAATACATGGCTTATTTTCAAGCGTTCACAAACACGCATGCACCTGTTGAGGAACTTCGTGAAAAATACGAAACAGTTCTAAAGCAGGATGATGTTGTAGGCTTGTCTATCGCAACACGTCCCGATTGTCTTCCAGATGATGTTGTAGAATATTTGGCAGAGCTCAACGAGAGAACTTATCTTTGGGTTGAATTAGGACTGCAAACTGTTCACGAAAAGACAGCGACAATGATTAACCGTGCACATGATTATACTTGCTATGTCGAAGGTGTAAATAAATTAAGAAAGCACGGAATTCGCGTTTGTTCTCATATTATTAACGGTTTACCTCAAGAAAATTACGGTATGATGATGGAAACTGCCAGAGAAGTTGCCAAATTAGATGTTCAAGGAATTAAAATTCATTTACTTCACCTGTTAAAAGGAACACCAATGGTAAAGCAGTACGAAAAAGGATTACTGGAATTTCTATCCTTTGACGAATATGTGAGTTTAGTATGCGACCAACTGGAAATAATTCCACCAGAAATGATTGTTCATCGCATAACTGGTGACGGACCAATTGATTTAATGGTTGGTCCAATGTGGAGTGTGAACAAATGGGATGTTCTTAATCACATTGATCGAGAATTAAAACGAAGAGACACCTGGCAAGGTAAATTTTACAAATCGGAAGTGATCTCATGAAACTAGAACGAATTCTTCCTTTTGCACGACAACTGCTACAAAAAGCAGTGACTCCTGGTGATGTAGTCGTTGATGCTACACTTGGAAACGGACATGATACACTTTTCCTCGCGCAGATTGTTGGAGAAAATGGACGTGTGTATGGCTTTGATATTCAAAGAGAAGCAGTAGAGAACACCCACGAACGTCTCATTACACATGAACTAGCAGACCGTGTTACATTGTTCCAACAAGGGCATGAAACGCTGATGAATGCTATTCCTCCAGTACATCATGGAAAAATTATGGGAGCAATTTTTAATTTAGGTTATTTACCTGGTGGAGACAAACATATTGTCACAAGACCAAAAACAACTATCTCGGCCATTGAACAGCTGTTAGAAATGATGGGGCCAGAAGGAATCCTTGTGCTTGTTATTTACCATGGTCACCGTGAGGGAGCGGTAGAACGTGATTATATTATCCGTTATGTGGAAAAGCTGGATCAAAACTATGTACATGTATTACGATATCAATTCATGAATCAACAAAACAATCCACCATTTATCATTGCGTTGGAAAAAAGGTAAAAATGAGGGACGGACCTGTGGAAAGGTCCGTCCCTCATTACGTTAAACTATTAAAGTAATTCATTTGCGATTAGTTCGAAGGTTTTTCGTTTGTCTTGGATGTCGTAAGTAATGGATACAAGCATAATCTCATTTGTTTGGTATTTTTCACTTAGGTGAAGCAACTGTTCTTTTACCTCTTTAGGTGTTCCGACAACCATTCGTTTTCTGTTTTCTTTAACCCTCGCTAATTCAAAACTGCTATATTTATACGCCGCCGCTTTTTCCGGGCTTGGTGTTCCATGGGATTCCATTCCTTGTTCAATCATCAGCAGTGAAAGATCGATGCTAGATGCAATCCGTTCCGCTTCTTCATTGGTTTCTGCACAAATAACAAAAACAGCAAACATATTATGCGGCTCTTTCAAGCTAGCAGATGGAACAAAATTGTTTATGTAAGCCTCCGTATACTGCGGTCCACCTTCTCCATTAATAAATTGGGCGAAAGTATAGGGTAAACCTTTTTGTGCAGCAAGCATCGCACTTGAAGGACTTGAACCAAGAAGCCATAGTTCCGGCACAGTCTTAATCATCGGGGAAGCCTTTAATCCGTAGAACCGATGGCTTTCTGGAAGGGAATCCGTTAAATAATAAATTAATTCATCAATTTGCTCTGGATAGCGATGCACATCCCTTTTCTTCCCATCGTGTAGTGCCATTGTTGCTCGAGGCATCCCTCCAGGTGCTCTTCCCAATCCTAAATCGATTCGGTTTGGGTGCAAAGCCTCTAGTAAACGGAAATTTTCCGCAACCTTGTAGGAACTATAGTGCGGTAGCATTACACCGCCAGATCCTACACGAATTTTTGATGTATGAGCAGCTAGGTGAGTAATGAGAATTTCCGGCGAAGAACCGGCCAAACTGTAAGTGTCATGATGTTCTGACACCCAAAACCGCTCATATCCAAGACTTTCAACAAATTGAGCTAACTCTACTGTATTTTTCAATGCTTCTTCAGGGTTCATTCCTTCAGAGATTGGTGATTGATCTAACACACTTAGTTTAATTGTCATAGGAACATTCCTTTCCATACTTACCATACAAAAGTGAACAAATATGCATCTGTTGTGTATTATTATCTTTTTTTGGAAAAAGAATGTCCAATAACATGCTTAAAAGTAATGGCTATCTTTTAACTACGCTGTTTTCGCAAAGCTTATTGTTTATGGTTTATGACCAATGGACTGTCCTTTTCCGTTCTAATCCACTCTATATTTTTAACCGTTGTTAAAAGCAACAATCCTTTAGAAAACAGCCTTTGACTAAGAAAGAGGTGGTATCCAATGAAAATCAGACAACAAAGAAAGTGGAAGTAAGTCGGTATTTACCGCTTCTCCAATAAAAAAGACTCACTTCCTTTTTATATTCGAGAAATGAGTCTGTCCTTATGAAGTTTTCCGCCAATTCTGCCATTTTCGATAAAGTCTTCCATTCAAATAAAAAAACCTTGTTATCCAGCCAGCTTCTCCAATAAATTCTTTTGAAAATTTGTGAACCTTTTGTTGCTTCCAAGCCTTTTCATCCGATAAGTAAACACCGATAAGTCCTTTATTAATGAGGCGATGAAAATTTGCATGAGGTAGCTCATTAGTAAATTCATCTGCTTTTACTAAAAAATATAGCAAGCGATCCTTGAGCTGTTGCTCATCTTCATAGTAAGAACAAAAATTCAAATCTCCTTCTAATGAATCCTCTTCTTGATCGATAAAATAATCTAGAAGAATGTGTAACCCTTGAATATAAGGGAAATAACCTTGCTTTATTTTATCAGCATAGGAAGCTTGAAAATCATTCCTAAATGCATAGGAAACAATACAAAAAATTCCTAAAGTTGATCCAGAACAAGCAGAGAATTCATACCAGCCCATTGGTGGTAGAGTATCTTTGTACTGGGAATACCATTTTTGTAGCCGCGGTACCCTTTCTTCTACTTGGACATGTTTATGTATTTGTAGATCACAATAGTATTGGCACAATTCTAATAAATGTTCTCTTACGTTTTCATATTGCTGCATTTTTCTTAATGCAAACTGGCAGGTACGTACTAATTCGACTAAATACCCTCCATCATCCTGATCATTACGCAATGCATAATAATTCTTAGGAACCGCCTCTATTGTCAAAGAATCCAACATTGATTGATGCAACAGAGTAAAATCAGATGGGTCTAAAGAGGTGCTTCTGTCACAAAGGTTGTCCAAATAATCACTAATGGTCTGGTATGCAACAATAAAACGAATTACCTCATCTTTATGTTCAAGCGCAAGCAGTGCCATAATAGAACCTCCTTCACAATGGAAGGTTTTATCTTTTATACTTCCTGCTGCTTGTTTCCTTAGTTCTGGATTAGGAATACAATCTGCTTTTTGTCTCCAATAGTTCAATTCTCTATGCACGACAGGAAAAACCTTTCGATACACTTTAGGCATTAATGAGAACGGATGACCCGGAATAGACAACTACCTCACCTCACTTACACGATATAACCTATTGTTTTTAATCTACTTTCTACAAATGCTTTCGAGTATTCAAATATTTCTTCGCGTTCCGGCTCATTAAAAATCTCATGGTAACACTTAGGCCATTCTTTATAATGCATTTCTGATATGTTCAATTCGTTAAACCACTTTTTCACTGCAGTTTTATCGACAATCTTGTCATCACCTGCTTGCATAACCAACAAAGGTATATCAGGCATCTTTTTTGTATTGGTTAAAGCCAGCTTCGTAGCTTGGACAAGCTCGCGATACCAACGAACCGATACTTTTGTAATATATAACGTATCATTGCTATCTATTTCTCGAACATCGGCATTTCTTGTCGCCATATCAACTGTCAAACCAGATGGGAATTTTACCGTTGGTGCAACTTTGTTAAGTCCAATCGACAACAAGTCCATAGCCTTAGAAGGAGTGTGAAGCATTCCTAAACACGGGGAAGACAAAACAACACCAGCAAGATTTATATGTGTCTCCTGCAAAAGTCTTGTAGCTATAAGTCCTCCCATACTATGCCCAAGCAAGAAAACTGGGAGTTCAAATTGGTAAGCAGCTTGAATCCAATCTTTTACTTCTATAATGTATTCATCAAAACTGTCAACATGACCTCTTGCAGAACGTGAGGTCATCCCTTGGCCAGGTAGGTCTCCCATAATGACATGATATCCAGATGAACGCCACATTTCAATGAGCCAGCCATATCGCCCATGATGTTCCATTGCCCCGTGTACAATTACGATAACTGCTTTCGCCTCTTGATCCGTTTCCCACTTCCACATGGCATTTCCTCCTTTTTTCTACTGTTAAAGCTTTTCCATTGACCAAGCCGCTTCCACTTTTATTTATCTAGTTACAGCGGCTAGACCCTCGAGATCATAAGGCAATCATCCCATAAAGGCAAACACCGCCTTTCCGGGATGCCCGCCTTATGCTTGTCGGGTCTGACCAAGCCGCTTCCACTTTTATTATTCTATTATACTCTATTATCTGCTAACATTAATTATAATAAAAATCACAGAAAGAGGTAGTATTATGCTCTATTCTTATTATGACAAAAAACCTAAAATTGCAGACAGTGTATTTGTAGCTGATTATGTAACGATAACTGGTGATGTTGAAATAGATGAATATTCAAGCATCTGGTTTAACACTGTTATTCGCGGAGATGTCGCTCCTACGAAAATTGGTAAAAAGGTCAATATACAAGATAACTCCATTTTACACCAAAGTCCCAATAATCCTCTTATCCTTGAAGATGAAGTAACAGTCGGGCATGGGGTTATTTTACATAGCTGTAAAATTAGAAAAAAAGCTCTTATTGGTATGGGTTCTATTATACTGGACAACGCCGAAATTGGTGAAGGCGCTTTTATCGGAGCAGGTAGCTTAGTACCACAAGGGAAAGTGATACCACCTAACACACTTGCCTTTGGTCGCCCCGCTAAAGTAGTAAGGGAACTTAACAAACATGATATTAGCGAGCTGAATCGGATTTCTCGAGAATATGCTGAAAAAGGCCAATACTATAAAAACAGCACCCCAGTGGAATAATAACCGATACCATTGTAATACCCTTTCCAGTGAAATTTTAGTCATAAAGTCTGCTATAGTACAAAAATTCCGTTTCAAATAAAGGAAAACTTCCATTAATGAGAGTTTTATTTCCCGTTAATGCAGGATAAATAGAAAAGAAAGGAGACAGTAGAGTTTACATTACTCATACTGTCTCCTTTCTTAATTAATATAATTATTTTGCTGCTTCTGCTTTTAAACTCTCAGCCTTGTCCGTACGTTCCCAAGGGAGGTCAACATCCGTTCTGCCAAAGTGGCCGTAAGCAGCCGTTTGTTTATAAATTGGACGGCGAAGGTCAAGCATCTTAATAATTCCAGCTGGACGAAGATCAAAGTTGTTGCGAACAACTTCAACTAGAACATCTTCTGACACCGCACCTGTTCCGAATGTATCAATGGAAATGGAAACTGGTTGCGCAACACCAATTGCATAAGCCAATTGCACTTCACATTTTTCTGCTAATTCAGCGGCAACGATATTTTTTGCCACATAACGGGCAGCGTATGCAGCGGAACGGTCTACTTTCGTTGCATCCTTACCAGAGAATGCACCACCACCGTGGCGGGCATATCCACCGTATGTATCTACGATGATTTTACGTCCTGTTAAACCAGCATCTCCTTGAGGTCCACCGATAACAAACCTTCCTGTTGGATTGATGAAGTATTTTGTTTCACTATCAATAAGTCCTTTTGGAACTACAGGATCAATAACAAATTCCTTCAAATTACGTTGAATTTGTTCTAATGAAACTTCAGGATGATGTTGTGTTGAAATAACAATTGTGTCAATACGAACAGGCTTATCATTTTCATCATACTCTACTGTAACTTGTGTTTTTCCATCTGGACGTAGATACGGAAGAATTTCTTCTTTGCGTACCTCTGTTAAGCGGCGAGCAATTTTATGTGCTAAAGATATAGGTAGAGGCATAAGTTCTTTTGTTTCGTTACATGCAAAGCCAAACATTAATCCTTGGTCACCAGCACCAATTGCATCAATTTCTTCATCTGTCATTTGACCTTCACGAGCTTCAAGAGCTTGGTCAACTCCTGCAGCAATGTCAGCAGATTGCTCATCAATAGATGTTAAAACTGCACATGTATCGGCATCAAAACCGTATTTGGCACGAGTATAGCCAATTCCGCGAATCGTTTCACGAACAGTCTTCGGAATATCTACGTACGTGTTAGTTGTAATTTCACCTGATACTAATACAAGGCCTGTTGTAACAGATGTTTCACACGCAACACGTGCATTAGGATCTTTTTGTAAAATAGCATCAAGAATTGAATCAGAAATTTGGTCACAAATTTTATCTGGGTGTCCTTCTGTAACAGACTCAGATGTAAACAGTCGTCTTTTAGTAGACATTAAGGTTCCTCCTTAAGTAGGTAATCGTTAGGATTCCTAACCGATAATTGGATACGGTACTCATTCCCTAAATAGTATGAAGTAAACAGGAGCTTTTTATAAAATAAAACTTAAAAATGACAGTTTTACATGATTATTTTGCTTTGTCTTTCATCCTATAATTGCTAATAGGTCAAGGGGAAAGGGAATTATTAAAATTTCTAGTAAAATAGAAAAAACCTTTCCCTTAAAAGTAGAGGAAAGGTTTCACTACATAGCCGAGCCTTTCACTCTTATCGTTCAAGGTAAAAAACCTTGCCTCAGTTTAGCACCTTCGCTCGGAAATGATACTGGAGCAGGTTGCTGGGTTTCATAGGGTCTGCTTCCCTCCACCAGCTCGGGATAAGAGTATCCGTTCAAGGTACAATAATAACTTCTTTGTCAACACGTGTCAATAAATATATAAATAAGATTAGTCGTTTATACTAACGAAAATAATCAGTTACCGTTTCTAAAATAGACTAATTCATCCAAAACAATTACGAAACGATAAAAAAGGTTTTTTTATAATATGAACAGTACTTCTATAGTAGTAAAATTTTAGAATTCTCCATATTATAATTGGTTTTGATTAATAAAATTCACAAACAACTTCTTCATATAGCAGGAAATAAGGCAATTCTCTAAGATTCTTTCACATTAATTGTGACAAAAATATAACATATTATAAAAATAAATAAATAGTATAGACTAATAAGTTGATTGTGTTATACTAATTATCAAGAAAACAAAGGGTAAGGTTTTAATTCCAAGTGTAATTGATCTTTCTTAATTATTTCTTAAACATTATCTTCACTAGGGTAAAAACCTTAAATAATGATAAAAGGAAGGGTTCGAATGAATTCAGTGAGTATGTCTAATGAATTAATGGAATTACTAAACGGTCAAAATATTCAACATCAGCTTTCGGTCCCACGATTGGTGGAAAAAGTATTAAATCGCAATGAAGGCGTATTAACTTCTTCTGGTGCTGTTCGTGCCGAGACTGGTAAATATACAGGGCGTTCGCCTAAAGATAAATTTATTGTAGAAGAACCCTCAACAAAAGAAAAAATTGATTGGGGTTCTGTTAATCAACCAATCTCTCAAGAATCTTTTGATAAACTACATGACAAAGTAATCCAATATTTAAAAGAAAAAGACGAGGTTTTCGTTTTCAAAGGTTTTGCAGGAGCAGATCACAAACACAGAATGCCTCTTCAAGTGATAAACGAATACGCTTGGCATAACCTTTTCGCTCATCAATTGTTTATTCGTCCGAATGAAGATGAATTGGTGGATCATAAATCAGCGTTTACAATTATATCAGCTCCAAACTTTAAAGCTGATCCAGCAGTAGACGGTACCCATTCTGAAACATTCATCATTGTTTCATTTGAACGACGGGTTGTTTTAATTGGTGGAACAGAGTATGCAGGGGAAATGAAGAAGTCCATTTTCTCGGTTATGAATTATATGCTCCCTGAATCTGATATCCTTCCAATGCATTGTTCAGCAAATGTTGGTCGTGAAGGTGACGTCGCTCTTTTCTTCGGGTTGTCTGGTACAGGTAAAACAACACTATCAGCTGATCCCAACCGCCGATTAATTGGTGACGATGAGCATGGTTGGTCACCAAATGGCGTTTTTAATATTGAAGGTGGCTGTTACGCAAAATGTATTGGTTTAACAAGGGAGAAGGAACCACAAATCTATGATGCTATCCGATTTGGTTCTGTTCTTGAAAATGTTGTCCTAGATGAAGAAAGCAGAACACCTGATTATGAAGATAATTCCTTAACTGAAAATACTCGCGCTGCCTACCCGATTCAAGCAATTGACAATATTATTGTTCCTAGTATTGCCGGGCATCCAAATACAATTATTTTTCTAACAGCCGATGCATTTGGAGTATTGCCTCCAATAAGCAAATTAACGAAAGAACAAGCAATGTACCACTTCTTAAGTGGGTATACATCTAAACTTGCTGGTACAGAACGCGGAGTTACATCACCAGAAGCAACGTTCTCTACTTGCTTTGGTTCTCCATTCCTTCCACTTCCTGCAACACGCTATGCAGAGATGCTTGGAAAGAAAATTGATGAACATAACGCACAAGTCTTCCTTGTTAACACAGGTTGGACTGGAGGAGAATATGGTGTTGGAAACCGTATGAAACTCTCCTTTACTCGCGCAATGGTTCAAGCAGCATTGGAAGGTGAATTAAGTAACGTAGAGACAGTAAAGGATGACGTCTTCGGTCTCGATATCCCTGTACATGTTCCTGGTGTACCTGATGAAGTTTTACAACCACGTAAAACTTGGTCTGACGAAAATGCTTACGAAAGCAAAGCAAAAGAACTTGCACATAAGTTCAATGAAAATTTCAATAAATTTTCCCAGGTTGCAGAAGAAATTGGAGAAAAAGGCGGACCAACTGTGCGATAGATTATGAATCTTACATCAAGAGGTTGACTTATAGTGCTTCACACTATAGTCAACCTCTTTTTTCATAGAAAAGTGAAAGTGCCTCCTAGCACTTTCACCTCTCCGTTTAAACCATATTTTACTATTAATTTGTCGAATTCAATGATATTAACCGATAGAAAATAGTTGTCGTCTCCTGTTCCCATTCCAATTTTTCAATTGTAGCATATCCGCTCGATTCAGCATCTTTTGTCTTTCTTACTTCGGTGGGGATATGCATTGGATAAAGACGATACCCAGCTTTTTTTAGTTCAAAGAGATTCTCCTCTTTTCTTAATTCGTTTCCTTTCGTAACAATCATTGTATTTAATTCAAGACCCATTCCCATTATTTTTTCCCCTAACTTTTTAAAATCAAATTTCTGTCGCATTTGCGATTTTTTCTGTCTAAATCAATAATTTTAAATCTAGATCCTTTTTCTTTCGTTTTGGATCATCCCCAGCTTTTCCCAATCATTTCCTGAACCTATATTAATAAAAATTTCTATCTTCAGTTTCCTCCCCTAGTCCTTAGGGTTTGAACTTTATCTCTGACGCTTCATCCATTCACAAAGCATCACCACTATTTCACGATTTGTTGCCGGCGGAAAGTAATGTGTAAATCCTTTAAAATACTTAGTCTCTACCGCTTTATTAAGCTCCTCTAACCGCTTTTCAAGACGTTTTCCATGCTCAATAGAAACATTTTGATCCTCTTCACCGTGAATGATAAGTACTGGAGCTTGGATTCTATCTATATGATAAAGCGGTGTTCTCCACTCATATCTTTCAGGATACTTATTCGGACTTCCTATGACTCTTTTCATCATTCTCCGTAAATCTTTTCTTTCTTCATATGTCAAAAACATATCAGATACTCCTCCCCACGTCACAATAGAGGTAGCATCTTGTTTATGTATACCAGTTAATAGTGCCATTACTCCACCTCTAGAGAATCCAAATACATGTATTCTCTTCGGATGAACTCTTTGGTAATCTTTTAATAATTCGAATCCTGAAAAAGCATCCCAACGATCATCGCCAGCGAAGTCTTCCTGGCCTTGACCTCCTAAATTCCCGCGATAATATGGTGCAAAAACAATGAAACCCTCTTGAGCAAATTGAGCAATTCGAGCAGGTCTAACCATGCCCACTCCTTTTATGCCTCCTCTTAAATAGAGAAAACCGTCATACACTTTATTGTTTTTTGGTTCGGCTAGCATCCCCTTCACAGCCAACCCTTCCGAAAAGTATACTACCTCATACAACTCTACATGGGGATTAGGTGACGGAAATGGGACTTTTTTTATTATTTTCCCGTTTTGCATATTCTCTTCCTTTCAAAGACGCATCATAGATATTCACACATTTTCTCTCGGTACATAACCTATTTTAGCAAACAATCTATTTTATATAATACCCTCATCCCTCAAATAATTCACTGTCATCGTAACCACATCATCTTTCATAATAAAGCTAAATTTCGGATCATCTTTTATGGAAAGTAAATCCCCTCGCCACAACCGAGGACCATAGGTTTCTAAATAAGAGTCCTTCACTTTTATCTGCCCAATGTCAGCAAAAAAAATGGTTTTAATAAAAGGTGGACTGTCATATACTTTATATTCTCCAATAAACTGAAGTCCGGAAATAACCCCACCTGTTTCTTCAAATGTCTCTCTGATCGCTGCTTCCTCTAATGTTTCCCCTTTTTCGACCTTACCCCCAGGAAACTCTAAACCTCTTTTTTTATGAAAGGTGAAAAGCCACTTCCCTTCATATTGGCTCAAAACAAGAACATGTGCCGATTGTTCTAGGAAGGAATTTTTTTCAAAAGATAATTCAATCTTGAGTCCATTCTGATCAATAAACCGATACATTGCAACACCTCATTCACTTTTCATTATACCGATGAATCCCCTCTTCTTCATCCCTTCCGCTTTCCTAGGTCTTTTTTATCATTTTCCAAAAATTCGAAACTAACAAACCCCATTTAACGTATTATTAGGTGGAAACAAAAATGTGAGGAGTGCTTATATGAAAAAACTATTGTTACCACTAATATCATTCGTATTAGTATTGTTCTTAGCAGCGTGTAATCAAACCGCAGCCCCTGTATCGGATGACTCGAATTCTGGAGAGAAAAAAACAAAAACAGAAGAAAAGAAGGCAGAGCTTACATTAAAAGAAGTGTATGAAAAGTCTGCTAAAGCCACTGAAAATTTGAAGAGCATGCACTCTAGTATGAAAATGAATCAAGAGATGACAATGCCAGGTGAAGAAGGAACTATAGAAATGGAATCTGCCATTGATTCAACTATGGTGATGGAACCACTTGCTATCCATCAAAAAATGGATATGAGCATGGTTGCCGATGGTGCAACAGGGCCAATGGAAAACATGGAAACGGAAAGCTACTTAACCGAAGACGGCTTTTTTATGAAGGATAACATGCAGAATAAGTGGGTAAAAATGCCGAAAGAATACTCTGAACAAATTCTTCAAATGTCTAACGCACAAACAGATCCGTCTCAGCAATTAAAAGATCTTGAACCATTTATGGATGATTTCACATTCGAACAAGATGACAACCACTACATTTTAACGTTAGATGCAGAAGGTGATAAATTTAATGAGCTTCTGGAAAGTACGATGAAAGAAGTAATGCCAGAAATGTTACAAGGACAAGAGGAAATACTACAAAACATGCAATTTGATAAAGTACAATATGAAATTTTTATTAGCAAAGATACCTTCTACACGACAAAGCTTAACTCTGTGATGGATATGACGATGAAAATTGAAGACAATGAAATGAAAACAAAAACAACTTTAGAGAGCGACTTTGATCAATTTAATAAAGTAAATGAAATTAAAGTACCAAAAGAAATAGTAGAAACAGCTGAAGAAATTTCCCTTTAACAAACTACTGATGTAACTAGTAGAAGAGATTGCCAGCAATTTAATTGCTGGCAATCTCTTTTATTTAGGTTGTTTTCTATAAGATTGTGGCTTTTAACAACAGCTGAAAATATAAAGTGGAGCGGAAAGGAACGATTCATTGTCCACAAACAAAAAATCCTACAAAAACAACCTTTGTTTATAACGGAGATAATTTCACTTCTGAATCTATTCTCTCATGTTAGGATGCTCTAATCTAAAATGCCCATTTCATCTATGAATTTTTTCGATTCAGTATCACCAAGATCGTGAATCATTTTATACACTTGTACTAAATTACGATCATAAGCATGGTTCTCCCAATCATGATGATATTCTTTATATGGTACATGAGCACGAAAGAAGTTCTGCCAACTAACGGAATGATTTGAATCAAATATCTCTCTCAATTGAGTTATTTCCTCATCTGTTGCAGAAATTTTAAAATTCCAAGGTGAATCGGTTGAACTTCTGGAGATTTCTCCTGTCGCAACTTCAATATAGTAATCATTTTTTTGTTCTTCCAAGCTTTCCACCTCATTATAATCTTTTCTCTTCTTTTTCCTCATAACGGATACTCTTATACCTGGTTATTTTTTACGTTTATTTTTTAATGCGTCTACTGCTTTGATTAAAAAGTCGGGAACCGGTACACCTGCTCTACTTACATTTTCAATAATGGATAATAATTCATTACAAAGATAAAAAATAATCGTCGCTTCACGAATAAAGTGCTGACTTCCTAGTATAGTATCAATAAGGTGGGAAACAGTGACAAGGGAAAAAATTAACACCTTACGACCGATGCCTCGGAGCCCAACACTGCTAGATAACTTTCCCTCTATTGCGCCTGCAATCAATCCAGTAAAATAATCGATAACAACAGCAATAATTAAGACCATTAAAAGAGTGTCCCATCCTCCAAATAAATACGAAACAAGGGATCCAAGCCCAGCTGCTACTGGTATAATTACTTTCAATTTAGTATTCCTCCTTAAAACCTACAGAAAAGGGTGTAAGATAAAAGGGAACTTCATCCCTCTAAATCTTAAGGTTAGGGACTATTTGTTCATACGGGATAGAAGGACACCTTGGTTAAATTCATGCGGAAGGGGTAAAGACAATTAAATAAAATTTTTACAAAGAGAATTTCGCTGCCCATTATTTGGGATAAGAAGATAGGTTGTCCTACTTATTTATATGCTCCGAATGGTTTGTATGTTCTTAACGAATGATAAGAAAGAGGTGAAAAGCGTGAAATTAATTGAAGAAATTTTTGAATTGTACCGCGGAAGAATTAGAGGAACTGAAGAAGATTTAGATCTCATCGCCCTTACCATATTGGAAGAAACGTCTCGAGAAGACCTTCTAGAGCTAATTCATGAATTAAGTACCGAAGAACTCCAATACTTTTTTAGGCTATACATATTTGAGACATTAAAAGAAAAATGGTCTGGGGAAGAGATAGAACTCTCTGCCTACCAAAATAGAGAATTGCATTAATGAAAAACAAAAGCTAAAGAATGGTTTAAAAAACAAGCTTACCTTTACGTAGGCTCTTCTAATAGAAGTGTTATTCATTTTCTATCGAGCAAATGTCCAAACACCTTGACCAGACTAAAGGCTTGTATAAGACGAGCATCTCCAAAAGGAGTTCTTTGGCTCTTTGAAAGGCTATAGAGCTAGACAATAAAAAGAGGAGTGTTGCCCAGTATAGGCCCCTCTCCTCCTTTTCCCTATCCTTTAATATCCAAACTTTGGCCTTTATATGGATGTGATGCAGCTTGATTCTCTCGAAAATCCTCAAGCATTACCGTTGCTTGTGCCGTTTGTGTTGACATTTGACTACTTAACAAATTCATACTTAAGGTGTGTTGAAGTTCAGCAACTTGCTTTCCCATCATACTAGATATATTCATGAAAACTCCTCCTCCCCCTAAAGGTATCAAAAGTTATTCTATTAATACAGAAAATTAGTTACAAATTGTTGAATAATGATGTTATATAATGTTGCCTTCCTGATATCATGATAAAATAAAAAGAAAAGCTAAAGTAGAAGTAGCACAATATACGCAAACTATATAAATCCATTTCCAGTAGAAAAGGAGGAAAAAGCATGGCCTTAACAATAGTAATGATACTTGCGGTTATTATTTGTATTGTCACTATAGCAGTATCTGTACTCACAACCTCAAAAGCATATACATCTGTTAAACATACAATTGATCCAATTGAAAACAATCCGCACTTAGAGAACAAAAAAACGGAAGAAGACAAAAATAATCATGTAAGCTAAAACAAGGCATAACAAAAGAGAGCAAATCCTGCTCTCTTTTGTTATGCCTAAACATTATATTAAGCAAATACTTGTTTTAATTCTTCTTTGCTTTGACCAAGCCAGAAGCGCATTAATCTCTTTGCTCCTTCTAGGTCATGAAGTTTTGCCTGACCGCATTGCTTTTCATTTGCAGCCGGAATTTCCGTTATTTCTACTGCTTCTTTCATTGTGTTATTTAGCAGATCAATAATTTCTTCTACCGTAGGCTCGCCACTTACAACAAGATAGTAGCCTGTTTGGCATCCCATTGGAGATATGTCAATAATATCAAAATGGTTGTAAGGCTCTGCATACTTACGAATAGTGAAAGCAAGCAAATGTTCAAGCGTATGAATAGTATCTGGTTTCATCGCTTGCTTGTTTGGCTGGCAAAAACGTATATCAAATTTGTTCACAAGACCATCGCTTCCTACCTTATGAACTCCACAATGTCTCACATATGGTGCTTTTACTGCATTATGATCTAATTCAAAGCTTTCTACTGAAGGCATTAAATATCACTCCTATCGAGAATCTATATCTATTATACAATAAATCCCGAGTTTTTTCATCAAATTAATGCGATTATTGAGTATATGAAAAAATTGTTTAATACTCCAGTTTGTTTTACTATAAGGATATTCCTTTGATAAATGGAGGCCTTTACATATTGAAACAACTATTTTTAGCACTTATCAAATTTTATCGTCTAGTTATTTCACCATTAAAGCCACCAACTTGCCGCTTTTATCCCACCTGTTCCGAATATGGATTACAGGCAATTCGAAAATATGGAGCAATTCGCGGTGGATACCTCACAATTAAGCGTATCATGAAATGCCATCCATTTCATCCTGGCGGTATCGATTACGTTCCAGAAAACTGGCCACCTTCCAAACAGAAAAATAAAAAATAACTGGCTTTTTTCATTGATTGTATAATTGTGTGGATTTTGCAAAAAAATGTATATAATTATACAATCAATTTTCATTCTTATATCTTGCTTATTCTCTCATTCGGTAGTAAAATAACTCTTGGCTTTCAAATCGTAATCATTACAATTAACTTATTATTATAGGCTTTTTTCATAAAGATTGTTGCTTTTTAACGAAAAACTAAGTTTAACCTACTGAGTTGATTCTCGCTGCGGGCACTTGACTCCTGTGGGAAGAGAGGGAAGTGGGAGACCCCGCAGGCGAAGCCGATGTCTAGCTCCAGCGGCTAGCTCGCTGTGAAAAAGATAAAATCCCCAAAAGGCAAAAAGCGCCTTTAGGAAATTTTCCTATTTTCTTCACGAGCTGGGCAAGCCGCTTCCGCTTTTCTAGAAGGCCCCCGTTCCTCCCCGAGGAGTCTTGTGCCCGTAGCGGAAATCAACGGGCAAAATTCATAAGTAAAACAACAATCTGTGAGAAAAGAACCTTATTATACTACTCGCAGTTCTACTATAATCGTGAGAGCTCTATTATAAAAAAGGAGTGATTTTTTGAAAATAACCTATAAACTAGCCTTTATTTTTCTAATTTTTTTATTAACAGCTTGTAGTACAAATCCATCTAAACCAAATGAGAATAATGGCAAATTAAACATTTATACTACTGTCTTCCCCTTAAAAGACTTTACTGAAAAAATTGGTGGGGAATACGTTGAAGTAACAAGTGTTTATCCCCCTGGAGCTGATGAGCATTCTTTTGAGCCCTCCCAAAAGGATATGATGGATATGTCCGATTCGGATATCTTTTTTTACATCGGTTTAGGACTTGAAGGCTTTGTGGACCAAGCAAATGAAATTTTGGAAAAAGAAGATGTAAATGTTGTAGCTACGGGAGAAAATATTTCCTTATCGCATGGAGCTGATTCTGAAAAAGATCATGCTGATAATGAAACAGATCATGAAGATCACGCTCATGGGGATGAAGGACATTCGCATGATATAAATCCTCATGTCTGGTTAGACCCAGTCTACAGTAAACAACTGGCGGAATCTATTTATAATACCCTTGCAGAAGAACTGCCTGAGCATAAAAAAGAATTCCAGTCTAATCTTAGCGAATTACAGACACAGCTTGATGAACTCGATACTGAATTTAATACATTAACAAAGAATGTTTCCGGCGATACTATTTATGTTTCCCATGCAGCATACAGCTACTGGGAGGAACGGTACGGAATTAATCAACAAGCAATAGCTGGTCTCAATTCAGCGGACGAACCGTCACAAAAGGAACTAAAGCAAATTATCGATCAGGGAGAAAAAGATAATGTTCAATATATCTTATTCGAACAAAATATTTCGTCCCGTCTAACAGAAGTCGTCCAAAAAGAATTAAATGCAAAAGCACTATATCTTCATAACCTTTCTGTTTTAACAGAAAAGGATGAAAAGAATAATGAGGACTATTTTTCGCTCATGAAACAAAATATTGAAACATTGAGAAAGGCTTTACAATAATCAACGAGGCAATCCTTTTAAAGGGTTGCTTCGTTTTTTTTACCTATGCGTGATGGGAAAGCTTCATTATTTTAATTTCTGCATACTTATTACCATTTTGTGGACAATAAGGAAATGTTAAAGAACGAATGGAGGAATTATGAGAATGGACGATTTGTTAATAGCACGGTCTATGTTTGGTACCACTATGGCATTCCATATTATTTTTGCCACATTAGGTGTTGGAATTCCTTTAATGATACTAGTAGCAGAGATTCTTTATCAAAGGACCAATGACAATGATTATGCAGTAATGGCAAAAAGATGGACAAAGACCTTCGCCGTATTATTGGGAGTCGGAATCCCCACTGGTACAATTGCTGGTGTTCAGCTTTCCCTATTATGGCCAGGGTTTATGGAGGTAATCGGTAGAGTAATGGCATTACCTTTTCAAATTGAGATTTACGCATTTTTTATTGAAGCCCTTTTTATGTCCATTTATGTATACGCAGCTAATAGAATTGCCCCATGGATGAGAATAGTTAGTTTGATTCTCGTTGCAATAGGTGGACTTGCATCAGCTGTTCTGATTACTAATGTACATGCATTTGAAGGAACACCAGCAGGGTTTGAGGTTGTAAATGGCGAGATTGTTAATGTTAATCCATGGGAAGCATTTTTCAACCCTAGCTTTTTAGTTACTGCAACACATGTTGCGTTATCCGCTTATATTGTCGGCTCTTTTGCAATTGCAGCAGTCGCTGCATTCAAGATGTTACGTACCCCCTTTGGGACGAGGGTATATAAGTTTCATCAAAAAGCACTTATGGCCAGTGTCATCGTTGGAGGGATTTTTTCCTTTCTCACTGCTATTAATGGCCATGCTTCCGCACAAATGCTTCATGAATATCAGCCGGAAAAACTAGCTGCGGCAGAAGGGCTTTTCGAAACACAGACACATGCCCCGCTTGCTATAGGAGGTTTTACTAATCGTGAAGAAAAAGAGGTAAAATGGGCAGTTGAAATTCCTTGGGCGTTAAGCTTTCTCGCAGGAAATAGCTTTGATACGGAAGTCAAGGGGCTTGATGACTTTCCCGAAGAATATTGGCCTCCATTATTTATACATACACTCTTCAATGGAATGGTCGCTATTGGAAGCCTACTTATTCTTCTTGCTCTTATCGCCGTTGCTTGGAAAAAAATATTGAAAAAAGATACATTTCCTAAGTGGATGATGTGGAGTTTTGTAGCTAGTGGTCCACTGGCTGTGTTGGGGATTGAATTTGGTTGGATATTTGCTTGTACAGGAAGACAACCATGGACGATTTATCGAATATTAAGTACGGAAGACTCTGTAACGTCATCCGGAAACCTTGGCACTTTATTCACTCTCTTTGTCGCCGTTTATATCATCTTAGCAATCGCAGTTGTTCTCGTATTACTTTATTACTTCAAGAGAAATACAGTGGAAAATGACCTCAATAAATCTGAAAATAAAAATGTTCCATTATCAACATAAGTTATAATTTTTTTACTACGGAGGTAATATCATTGACTCAAGCACTTATTGCCATTTCGATACTATGGGGGTTTGTGTTCATCTATGCAATTATGGCCACAATGGATTTTGGTGCAGGCTTTTGGTCTATGCTCTATATTAATAAGGAAAGGACAAGAGCAACCAATATCGCAAATCGTTACTTATCACCTACATGGGAAGTAACCAATACCTTTATCGTAGCCCTTGTTGTTGCTGTGTACAGTCTTTTTCCAGGAGCCGCTTATTCTTTAGGAACAGTGCTATTAGTTCCCGGTAGCATGATATTACTACTGCTCGCGATTCGAAGTGCATTTCTTGTGTTTTCTCATGTGGCAGATGACTATAGAAAGATATTAACATATGTTTCTGGAATTACTGGCTTAATTATCCCGGGCTTACTCATTAGTGTATTGCCGATTTCACATGGTGAATATGTAGACTTTACAGATGGACAGACTCTTCAACTTGGCAAACTTTTTACTAGTCCTAATGCATATGCATTTATTGGATTTGCTATTACAAGTACCCTTTTTCTTTCTTCTCTACTGCTAGCTGATTATGCAAAAACGTCCAAAGAGCTAAGTGCTTACACGGTTTATCGCAGGGATGCTATGATAATTGGACCATTTGTAATTATTATGGCATTATTCCTTATGGTGACACTCCGGACAGAGGCGCGCTGGATTTACAATAATATGATGGATGACTTGCCTCTTCTTCTAATCTCTCTTATTGGATTTCTAGTTGCGGGTATAGCATTATTTTTTCCAACAGATCAAGATGGTATAAAAGGGCACCCTCGTGTAGCAGTAATTGCAATTACACTTCAATATATGCTTGCAAGCTTTACATATGGAAAAGCTCATTTACCATATATTATTTATCCTGCTGTAACAATACAAACTGGTTTTACTGATCCAAATTCGTTTAAAGCAGTATTTATAACCTATATTGTCGGATTTTTGATATTATTTCCAGGCTTTTTCTACTTCTGGAGATTGTTTATGAATGATAAACAATATTTACGGCAAAAATCTTGAATGCTTCGACCCATATTGAATAATTTCCGAATTTAAATCGATTCCCCAGAATTCGTAATTAGTTTTATATTCGTGGATTAAGTAAAGAGCTGAACATAATTACCTGTTCAGCTCTTTGTTTTACGCATTGTATTCCTTCCTACTTTTCGTCACTTCCATCATTCTTTTCCAGTTAATAGTAACACCAATGCCTGGACTATTTATTCTTTTTATCTTACCATTTTTAACCGTAATTTCCGGTTCAATTATATCTTCTTCCCAATACCGTGTAGAAGAAACAATATCACCTGGAAAGGAGAAACCACTAAGTGTTGCCAAGGCAATATTATGAGCACGAGAAACACCAAACTCAATCATTCCACCACACCAGACACCGATATTGTTTTGTTGGCACAATTTATAGATGTCAAGTGCATTAGAATAGCCTCCAACGCGAGCAAGCTTAATATTAACCATTTTGCAACTTTGCAGATGTATTGCATTTTTCATTTCCATTGGGCTTGTAATACTTTCATCTAAACAAATTGGCGTTTGAAGTTCTTTTTGTAATATAGCATGTTCCACGATATCGTCAACAGCAAGTGGTTGTTCAATCATCTCAAGTTTTAGTTCATCAAGCTTTTTTAATTCTTCCTTATCTTGCAGGCTGTATGCTGAATTAGCATCAGCCATTATCATTAAATGGGGAAATTTTTTTCTTAAACTCTGTAAAATTCCATAATCATGTTTAGGAGAAATTTTCACTTTTATTCTAGTATATCCTTCTTGAACAAGATCTTCTGTCTGCCTAATCATCAATTCCATTGAAGAAGCACTGACAACAGCACCGGATAATACCTCTTGTCTTGATCCACCGATAATTTGCCATAATGGCTTATTTTGTTGTTTGGCAAATAAATCCCAAATGGCCATTTCAAGTGAAGCCTTTGCCATTTGATTTCTTCTAACGCTATTAAAAAGTGTAATAATTTCTTTGGGGTGTTTTATTTCTTTTGAAAAAACAAGTGGGATAAGGATTTCTTCAAGCATGTGCAGACAGGTTTTTACTGTTTCCTCTGTGTACCAAGGTGTAGTGAAAGCTACAACTTCTCCATAGCCGCTCATTCCATTCCCATCGATAACTTCAATGATAATCCCATCCCGTATATCAACTGTCCCAAGATGTGTGGAAAAGGCGTTTTTAAGCGGCATTTGGACGATGTGTAAGACAACTTTTTGTATGTCCATCATTCTTGATTCAATTCCTTTTTCCACCAATCTTTTAGTACTCTTCTTAATAATTTATTAGAGGCATTTCGTGGAAGCTCATCAACAAAAATAAATTTCTTCGGTGTTTTATAAGAAGCTAAGTGTTGCCTGCAATGGAGAAGTAGCTCTTCTTCTGAAACATTTTTTTGTTTTGTAACGACAAATGCGCAAGGAACCTCTCCCCACTTAGAAGAAGGAATTCCTACAACACCTACATCCATTACTGTTGGATAACTTAGTAATGTTTCTTCTATTTGTGCGGGGTAAACATTCTCCCCTCCTGAAATAATTAGGTCAGAACGCCTATCAAGCATAAATAAAAAACCTTCCTCGTCTACATAACCAATATCCCCAGTTTGAAACCACTCTCCAACAAAGCTATTCTCATTTGCTTCCTCCCTCTTATAGTATCCTTTTGTGACATTGGGACCTTTCACATAGATTTCTCCCTCTTCATACGGTAAGGCTCTTTTATTATTTTTCATTATCTTAATTTCTGCAGGGAATAAGGGTTTTCCGGCAGATCCTAATTTTGAAATACTATATTCAGGCGAAAGTGTAACAATTTGAGAGGAAGTTTCCGTCATCCCATATGTTTGAAAAACGGGAATGTTTCGCTCCTTGCACGTTTCAAGTAATGGTAATGGCGCTGGTCCCCCACCTAAAAGCATACAGCGGAAATTTTCATGGTATGAATCACCAGCTCTTAGTTCATTCATCATACGATTTAGCATATTTGTGACAACCGACATAATTGTCACCTTTCCCTGTTTCAATTCATAATTGATTTCACTCACATCAAAACTTTCATATAACCTCACTGGCATTCCGTAAATAACACTTTTCATCAAAATGGAGTAACCACTAATGTGAAAAAGAGGGACAGCGCATAACCACATATCCTTTTCATGAAGCCCAAGATTCAAGGAAGAACCGATAGCACTCCACCAATGGTTTCCATAGGTTTGTAATACCCCTTTTGGTTTTCCTGTTGTACCCGAGGTATACATGACAGAGCACACTTTTTCAAATGAAAAAGTTTCAATTTGTTCAAAAGGAGTTTCGTTAAATGTTTGCAGCGTTGAAATGGAAAGCATATTTACATTGGAATTCCATGACGCTAATTCGTTTATTTTCCCTTGAAATGACTCATCATATATAACCATCTTAAGCCCCATATCATTCAGTTGGAAATCTAATTCTTTTGCGCTCAATTTATTGTTTAAAAGTACTGCTGATATTCCAAGTTGTTGTAAAGCATGAATGAGCAGTACTGATTGTTCGGTGTTTTTAATGAGTAAGCCCATACACCAGCTTTCTGCGTGTAGTGTAGCAGTTTTGATCTTTCCTGCTATTGATTTCGTCCGCTCCCATAACTCTTGGAAAGTATACTGTTTTATCGAACTGATTAATGCAATTCGATTCGGTGTAAGAAAAGCTCGCTGTTTTAACCAGTTAGGTGTACTTCCATTTTCCATCCTTTAAGCTCCATTCCTGTCATTGTTATTTTTTGGCTCTTTTCTCATAGATTATTGTTTTCACTTATACATTCTGCCCGTTGATTTCCGTTAAAAACAATAAGCTTTACGGAAAATAGCCTATTTTTCAGTAGCATACTTACTAAAAATAGATCGATTTCGTAAAAGTTACTACCCATTAAGTAAAAAAAGCTTGATGGTGTTTGTCGAGTACCATCAAGCTTTAGACTATTAAGGGAAACGAGGAAATTGACCGAAGTCTGGTTTACGTTTTTCTTTAAAAGAATCACGACCCTCTTTCGCTTCATCTGTTGTATAATAAAGTAGTGTAGCATCCCCAGCAAGTTGTTGAAGACCTGCAAGTCCATCTGTATCAGCGTTAAACGATGCTTTCAAGAAACGCAGTGCTGTCGGACTCTTCTCTAACATTTCTTCTGCCCATTGAACTGTCTCCGCTTCTAATTGCTCATAAGGAACAACGGTATTAACAAGTCCCATTTCTAATGCTTCTTGTGCATTGTATTGGCGGCATAGGTACCAAATTTCTTTTGCTTTTTTATGTCCGATAATACGAGCTAAGTAGCCTGCACCATAACCAGCGTCAAAGCTTCCAACTTTAGGACCCGTTTGTCCAAAGATTGCATTGTCTGCAGCAATAGTTAAGTCACACACAACGTGAAGAACATGTCCTCCACCAATAGCATACCCTGCAACCATCGCAATAACTGGTTTTGGGATAACACGGATTAATCGTTGTAAATCAAGTACGTTTAGACGAGGAATCTCATCTTCTCCTACATATCCACCATGTCCACGTACACTTTGGTCTCCACCAGAACAGAATGCTTTTTCGCCAGCACCCGTTAAAATGATTACCCCAACACTCGAATCGTCACGTGCATAAGCAAAAGCGTCAATTAGTTCCATAACCGTTCTTGGAGTAAAAGCATTTCTTACTTCAGGACGATTAATCGTAATTTTAGCAATCCCATTATATGTTTCATACAGAATATCTTCATAATTTCTTCCTGATACCCATTCAATAGCCATATGTAATTGCCTCCTCTATGAGTTTTTCAAGATCTCCTCTACCATTGTACCAAATTTTCGCGGTTCTTCCACATGAATTGTATGTCCTACGTGAGGAAAAGTCAAAATTTCAACTTTCTCATTCACTTTTTTCATTTCATTTGCGATAGAAACAAATTTAGTATCCTCTTCCCCTACTAATACATGTATTGATATATCTAGTTGTTTAAATTCCTCCCACCAGGAAGGCTGCTCTCCTGTTCCCATCCCTGCTAAACTAGCAGAAAGTCCTTTAGGATTTTGGCTTAGCCGCTGATCTCTAATTGACTTTTGAACAGATAGCGGCAGTCTTTTTTGAGAAGAAAATAGTGGAATGCTTTCCCAATATTCTACGAATGAGGAAAGCCCCTCCTTTACAATCATGTCTGATAGTGTTTTATCCTTTTCACGTCTCTCTATTCTTTCTGCTTCGGTGCGCAAGCCGGGTGTAGAGCTTTCCAATATTAGTTTATCAATATAACTAGGAAACAAGATAGCGAATGTTAATGCGAGACGCCCTCCCATCGAATACCCTAGAATGGAAACGGAATGAACATCAAGCTCATGTAAAATATATTTGAGATCTTCTGCAACCTTCTCAATAGCATAACGCGTCGAATCAACAGGTGCATCAGACTTTCCATGGCCGATAATATCAACACTAATACATTTGAAATTTTGTTGTAGCTTAGAAGTAATTGCCTCCCATGTCGTACTATCTCCCGTAAATCCATGCAAAAATAACACCGGTGGTCCTTCTCCCGTTACTTCTACAAAATAATTAACATTATTAGCTGTTATGATCATCATTCGTCACCATTTAGTATTTCGATAATTTCCTGGGAAACAGAATTCCACAGTTTTCGATGATTTACAGCATTTACTTCACGATCCGTCATCACTTCTACAATCTTCAACCCTGTTACTTGACGTCCTTCTTCTAAACAAATTTGAAGTTCATCCATACTTGTAACCTTTGAATACTTCGCTCCGTACAGGTTAGCCGCATGAGCAAAATCTAAATCCATCGGTGTCCCAAACAATAATTCAAAATAGGTTTCTTCTGAAGATTGCGGGAGATAGGAGAATATTCCACCACCGTTATTATTTAATACAAAGATAGTTAAATCTAAGCTATATTTTTTCCCTACAAGCAGACCGTTTAAATCATGGAAAAACGCCAAATCCCCTATTACCAAATAGGAAGGCTTTGTAACAGTACTCATTCCTAATGCAGTCGACACAACACCATCGATTCCATTTACTCCTCTGTTTGCCATAATAGAAACCTGTTGCTGATTGTTATGAAAATATGTATCAATATCCCTAATTGGCATACTATTGCTAACGAACACAGAGGAATTCTCAGGTAGTGTTTGAAGAAAGTAACGGACTGCATTCCCTTCATCTAACTCATATTCTGTCTTCTCCATATGCTTTCTAGTTTGATCATTGATAAGCTTCCATTTTTCTATCCATGTACTATCTTTATTGTCACTTTCTTTCGGAAAGGCCTGACAAAAAGCACTTTCATCACAGTAAATCATTTCAGTAACTTGGGCATTAGGATCAAGCCAGTCCTCATCAGGTGTAACAATCCAGTAGTCCGTTTCGTGAAGATCTTTCATATATAAGGTTAATGCTTTCGATACCGGCATTGCTCCGAAACGGATAATAATATCTGGTTGAAGCTCTGTCTTTACTTCTTCTATCCTCAAAAAAGTATCATAAGTATCAATAATATTCTTCTGATCGTGGCTTCCACTTCGCATCTGTGATAACGGATCTGCAATAATTGGAAATCCCCACTGACCACCTAACGTAACAATTTCCGAAATCGCCTCGGGATTTATATTTGGACCGCAAACAATTAAGCCTTTTTTCTTTTTGCTCAAAACAGCTTGCAATGAGGCAGTCGCTGTAAAAGGAAGCTCTTTCTTTCCATGTTTAACATCTTTTTGCATTGATTTAGAACCATTACTAGATTTTGAAAACAGATCATCAGTAAGATTAGGGATAAGTGGTTCGCGGAAAGGAAAATTAAAATGTACTGGTCCCTTCGGATTTCCAGTCGCAATACCTATACCGCGTGCCGCTGCCGATTTTACGTAGCGAAGAAGGCTTGGACTACTTTCAGGCAAAGCCATATCCACAGACCATTTGACATGTTTCCCATATAAATTAATCTGATCTATTGCCTGTGGTGCTCCTACTTCTCTTAATTCATGAGGTCTATCTGCTGTTAAAACGATTAGTGGAACTTTTGAGTACTTCGCTTCTATTATAGCTGGATAGTAATTAGCTGCTGCCGTACCTGACGTACAAAGCAATGCAACAGGCTTTCTTTTTGTTTTTGCTATTCCCAATGCAAAAAAAGCAGCAGACCTTTCATCCACATTAATATAAACATTTATTTTAGGATGATGGGCAAATAATAACGCCAAAGGAGTAGAACGAGAGCCAGGGCTAATGACAACTTCGTCTACTCCACTTCCTGCTAACTCTTCTATAAACGCAGCTAAATAAGCTGTTATTTCCTTTTGATAATCAGACATCATTTTGTATTGCCCCCTATTGCTCTTATCATCGGTCTAAATTTCATTTCCGTTTCTAGAAATTCACTTTCAGGTTCTGAATCTGCTACAATTCCACAGCCTGCGTATAAATAAGCATAATTTTTATTAATTAATCCTGAGCGTATTGCAACGGCAAATTCCCCGTTCCCATAAGAATCTAGCCATCCTATCGGAGCAGCATAGAATCCTCTGTCCATTCCTTCTTCTTTACGAATTGTTTCCATTGCCTTTTCTCGTGGAACACCTCCAAGAGCAGGTGTAGGGTGCATTCTTTCTATTATTTCAAGAAGCGAGGCATGCTTTGATGCTTTACCGATAACAGGGGTATACAGGTGTTGAATGTCCTTCATTTTCATCAATTTAGGCGTTTTGGGCATTTCAATTTCGTGGCAATAAGGTGCTAAAGCCTCCTGGATTTTCTCCACTACAAGATGATGTTCATAGCGATTTTTTTGATCAGATAGTAACGAAAGACCAAGCTTTTCGTCTTCCTCTAAACTGCTTCCTCTTGCAATAGAACCTGCCAAACAAGTTGACAGTATATTTTCTCCACTTTTTCTAACCAATCTTTCAGGTGTTGCACCAATAAAACAACTATTTTCAATGTTTAATGAAAAGATAAAACTATCTGTCTGTTGCGTCCAAAGATTATCAACCACATAGTCTATGGAGACATCTTCTTGGAAAGTCATTTCACATTTTCGTGCAAGTACTACCTTTTCCATTTCACCTTTTTTCAATTGGGAAACAACATTTGAAACAGACTGCTTCCAACCTACTGGATTCACATCTTTACTGGAATGAAGCTCAGGTTTTCTAAAGGTAATATTCTTTCTTAACTGTCCGAAAATTTCCTGTTTTTCCTTTTCAAGCGAAGAGAGAGAGCTTTGTTCTCCTTGTGACGAACAAACAACATTTATTGTAAAATAACACTTTTTACCAACCTTTGTTACCATAAACTTCGGAAGGCGGAATGTGCCATGGGAAAAAGCCTCCCATTCTTCTCCTTTATTATTTAGTGGATCAAAAGTGAATCCTCCAAATAATAATGGCCCTGTTCCTTCCCATTTTTCTGCCGAATAAATGACTGCTTCGTCTGTTAAACGCTTCCATTCTTTTTCAACATGCGAAAAACAATCATGCTCCCTATTGCTTTTTAAACTATACGCAACGCCTAAACTCGCTATAACCGTTGAATCATCTCGGTCTTTCCATAAAAATCTTTCCCCACCATACAAAGAATGACCAATATGAAAAAATGCTAACGGGTCTATATTTTCAATTTCTTCTACTATACTAAGAAGAACCATATGATTTAATTTTTTCGCCTTTCGTTTGGCTGTATCAAATGCTTTTTCTGTTTTGGTTTTATGAATCGTAACCAATGGAATTCCCCCAAATAATCACATAGCAATTTACAAACTTATTTTAAGATACACCTGTAAAATAAGCCTGTCAACGCAGATAAAATATTAATACTCCACTTCTATCCTTATTATATAATAACCCGTTTTTTCTCATTTGAGAAACAAAGCAACTTAGATTGAAAAGTTCCACCTTCATAAGGTTGTGAAAAAGGATTGATACTTTTCCCCATTATTTAAACTTTAATTTGGAAAGGAAATGTCTATTTCTGACGGCTAGTCCTTCGAGTCATAAGCACTCCTCTTCAAAATAAAAAAGTGCCGAATACTATGACTACGTAAAGGGATTAGATAATGAGCAATATGTTGGTATCAGTGGCGTTATCGTCCGAAACAGAGTCAAACCATCAACGGTATATTGTAGGTATAGTTTGTATGGCAGTAGACTATTTTTATACTGGTAGACCTTTACCAATCACTTACACGCCATTCGGTGAAACAGTTTCCAGTTTATTTATAGGCGTCGTTATTATTTTAATCCCTTTTTATACGCAAACAAGATTTTTAAATGAAAAGACACTTTAATATTTATCCCCATCTTTGTTTTGCTTGCCCCCTTTCTTATTTTTTATTTACATCCTAGATCAACTCAGCCTCCAGACTTAGTAAAAATTAAATCTAAAGAACATTGTTGATTATCCCTATTTTAATTATGATTAAAAAAAATTAAGAAGGAAGTAGGAATGAAAATGAAAAACTCACTATTTATATTATTATTTATTGTTATCGGTCTAGGGATCATTTTCTATAATTCAAATCTATTCTCTTGGTTTTCCTTTGGTGACCATGACAACCAGGCATCTGTAAATAAAAATACGGAACTAATTGAAATTGATGTATCGAGTGTAAAGGCAAAAATTATTCCTGAAGATCGGAACGACTTAGAAGCTACATTAGATGGCAAGGGGAAACTAATCGTAAAAGAAAATCGAGATAGCATTGAGGTAAAAGTGAAGAAAAAGTGGTTTCAATGGTTTTCATTCAATAATAAATCGCAACTTACTATTTATATTCCCGAGGACTATGAAAGAGACATGGAAATTGAGCTAGGATCAGGCAACCTAGAATTCTCTGGTAAATCCCAAAACACCCCATTTAAATTAAATGAATTGTCAGTAGAAATTGGATCTGGAAAAGCAAACCTTAAAAATATTACTGCAAAACAGTTTGATCAAGAAGTTTCTTCAGGAGATATCAACATAGATAGTTTAATAACAACAGATGGAACAATTGACGTAAGCTCAGGGGATATAAAAATCAGTCGTTACACAGGACCATTAAAAGCAAAAGTATCCTCTGGTTTTTTAAAAGTTCAAATGGATGAATTATCCGATCCAATTCAAATAGATGTCAGCTCTGGTTCCGCCAAACTCGACTTGCCATCAAATGCAGATTTTCATTTAAAAGGTAAGGTAAGTAGCGGCGATATTAACTGTAACTTCCCACTAATTACAAAAAAGGTTAGCGGAAATAAATCAATTGAAGGTACACATGGCTCAGGTAAAAACAGGATAGACCTTGATTTATCTAGTGGATACATTGATATATATTAATAATAACAGCGGCGGTATTTTGAATGACCCTAACAAGCATGAGCTCAGGATACTATAAAGGCGTTTTTGCCCCTTCTATGATCTCTTCTAGGGATCAGATTATAAACAAAGAGGGGTCTTCTCCATAAGTCGAACTTATGGAGAAGACCCCTCTTTCTGCTATACATTCCTTATTTGTTCCTGACACATTATATCCGTCCTGTGCCAGGAACAACAGCACCGTCACTTTATTTTCCATATATCTTCTGCATACTCTGTAATTGTTCGGTCACTTGAAAAATAGCCCGAATATGCAATGTTATTTAAACACATTTGATTCCAATCATCTCTTCTTTTATAAGCATTACCAGCCGCTTCATGAATACGCACATATGAATCAAAATCTCGTAGTACAAAAAACTGGTCATTTTCCGCTAATAATGAATCATAAATTGTTTCAAAGTGGTCATCTGCACCTGGAAGAGTGCCATCAATTAACTGAGTCAGTGCTTTTTTAATTCTCGTATCGTGATGGAAGTACTCCATGGAATAATACCCACCATTTTGTTGGTATTTCATAACTTCTTGTGCATTTAAGCCAAAAATAAAAATATTTTCTGGCCCGACTTGTTCTAGAATCTCGATATTTGCACCATCAAGTGTACCAAGTGTAACTGCCCCATTCATCATGAACTTCATATTCCCTGTGCCCGAAGCTTCTTTGCTAGCAGTAGAGATTTGTTCAGATATATCAGCTGCTGGTATAATTTCTTCTGCCAAAGAAACTCTATAATTCTCTAAAAATACTAATTTAATTCTCCCATTTACGATAGGATCATTATTTACAAGATCTGCAATAGTATGTAAGAGTTTAATTATTTTCTTGGCATAGAAATAACCTGGAGATGCTTTTGCACCGAAAATAAAGGTTCTTGGTGGAAAATCATAATTCGGGTCTTCCTGGCAACGGTTATATAAATAAAGGATATGAAGCACATTTAACAACTGGCGTTTATATGCATGCAATCGTTTTACTTGAATGTCAAATATAGAGTGAGGATCTACTTTAATACCATTTTGTTTAAATATTCGATCGGCTAGACGTTGTTTATTTTTTTGCTTTACTTCATAGAGCTTTTCAAGAAAAGCGGCATCATCGCTAAACTTTGTCAACTGCTGCAAGTTGCTCGGCGTGTGAACCCATTCTTTTCCAATTGCAGAAGTAATTAGTTCGGTCAATGCAGGGTTGGCATTTAAGAGCCACCTTCTATGTGTAATACCGTTTGTTTTACTGTTAAACTTAGTCGGATAATATTGATAAAATAAATTCATTTCTCTTTGTTTTAGAATTTCAGTATGAATTTTAGCGACTCCATTAACACTGTAGCTTCCAACAATAGCTAAGTGGGCCATTTTCACTTGACCATGTGAAATAATCGCCATTTCCTCAATTCGCTTCCAATCCCCTGGATATTCATTCCACAATTCTTTGCAAAATCGTTCATTTAGTTCATCAATGATCATATAGATTCGAGGAAGTAACGGCTGAAATATCCGGATTGGCCATTTCTCCAGTGCCTCTGATAAAGTTGTGTGATTCGTGTATGCAAACGTATTTTTCGTTACAGTCCAGGCCTGTTCCCATTCAAACTCATATTCATCTACCAATATTCTCATTAATTCTGGTATAGCCAAAACAGGATGAGTATCATTTATATGAATTGCTACATGCTTATGAAGTTCATGCAAATCGCCAAATCGATATAAATAGGAACCAATAATGGAACGTAAACTCGCCGATACAAGAAAATATTGCTGCTTCAAACGTAAAATCTTTCCTTCATCGTGTGTATCGTCAGGATATAGAAATTCGGTTATCGCTTCCGTCTCCCGTTTATATTTCATCAAATCCCTTCCAGCCTTGTAAGCTGCTGGCTCTGCACTCCACATACGCAACGTATTAACTGTGCTTGTTTTATAACCGACAATCGGCATATCATATGGAACAGCAGAAACTACTTCTGCATGAATATGGCGAAATTTCATTTTACCTTCTTCCATGTAGGATTCGACTTTCCCCCAAAAAGGTATTTCTACAGCTAAGTCCGGTTTTTTTACTTCCCATACATGCCCATGCCTCAACCATTGTTCAGGCAATTCCATTTGAAAACCATTAACTATTTTCTGTTCGAAAAGACCATGTTTATAGCGAATTCCATACCCGTGTCCTGGCAGGTTAAGAGATGCCAATGAATCAAGGAAACAGGCAGCTAAACGTCCTAGTCCCCCATTGCCTAGTCCTGCATCATGTTCTACTTCTTCAATCTCAGGAAAGTCTATCCCAAGATCATTCAGTCCTTCTTGCACTACATCATAAATACCTAAATTCATTAAATTTTGTCGTAGTAATCTCCCTAATAAAAATTCAATAGAAAGATAATATACTTGCTTTGAATCTGAAAAACGGTACTGCTCATTCGTTTGGATCCAATTTGTACTTATATATTCGCGAATCATTTGTCCAAGTGTAAAATATTGATCTTGTACGGTAGACTCAGGAAACGTTTTTCCATACATCCTCTCAAGCTTTTGGAGAAACCCCTGTTTAAACTCATTTTTATCAGAAAACATGGCTCTCACTCCTTGATGTGAGCTTTGCATAAAGCTTATTATATTTGAAGGCTGATTTTGCCCAACTGTAATCTTTGCTCATGGCCGTACGAACAATACTCTCCCATGTTTCCTTTTCGTTAGTATAAATAGAAAGCGCTCTTCTGTAAGTGAACAGCATATCATGTGCATTAAAATGACTAAAAGAAAATCCTGTTCCTTCTCCTGTCACTTCATTATAAGAATCGACTGTATCGTTAAGGCCACCTGTTTCCCTAACGAGAGGTAACGCACCATACCGCATCGCAATCAACTGCCCTAGACCACATGGTTCAAATTTAGAAGGCATTAAAAATATGTCCGAAGCGGCATATATTTGTTTTGCCAGTTGCTCGTTAAAACCGACAATTACACGGACCTTATCTTTATAATGGCTCTCCATCTCTCGAAAGAACTGCTCAAACTCATAGTCCCCCGTACCTAATAATACAAATTGGACCTTTTCTTCCATCATTTCATGAAAAACACATCGCACTAAATCTAGCCCTTTTTGTTTTGTTAGTCTCGAAATAATTGATACGATCGGAATACCCTCATCAACTTGTAAACCTAAGCTCTTTTGTAGACCTTTTTTCGTTTCTGTCTTCCCTTTTAAATCTCCCGTATCAAAAGGAATTATTCTTTCTTCCCCATCCAGAGGAGAGTAAAGTTGGTCATCGATACCATTAATAATTCCTATCAAATCTCCTTTTCGACTGTTTAAAACCCCTTCCATTTTCTCTGCAAAATATGGAGTTAAAATTTCATTGCGATAGGTTGGACTGACAGTTGTAATATAATCGGAAGACAGTAGAGCTGCTTTCATAAAATTAATATTACCGTAAAATTCTAAGTACTCTGGTTGAAAGTACCATTCGTCAATCCCTAGTAAGTCTGTCATCACACTTTTTGGAAATATCCCTTGGAATTGAAGATTATGAATGGTGAATACCGTACGAATAAATGAATACCCTGGCCGATCTTGATACTCTATTTTTAATAAGAAAGGTACCATCCCAGCATGCCAATCATGACAATGAAGGATATCTGGGTAAAAACCAATTTCTCCTATACTTTCTAGCACAGCTCTTGTAAAAAAGGAAAATCGTTCTCCCTCATCAAAATAACCGTATAATCCTTCGCGGTTAAAATAGTACTCATTATCTATAAAATAATAGGTTATTCCATCTTCAAAAACCTCTTCTATACCGCAATATTGATTTCTCCAACCAATAGACACTGTAAACTCTTTTTTCTTTTTCATTTTTGCCTTGAGGGAATCGGAAATTTGACCATACTTAGGCAAAATAACCCTCACATCTGTACCAAGACTTTTTAATTCCTTTGGAAGAGAACCTGCAACATCTGCTAATCCTCCAGATTTCACATAGGGCACACACTCTGAAACAACAAATAATACTTTCACGAATTCATCAACGCTCCTTGGGTCATTCCTTTTCGGATAACAATTGGGGCCATAGGATCTCCTATCAACTTGACCCCATCCTCTATCTTTACATCTTTATCAAGGATGACATTCTCTAATACACAATTATCTCCAATTTGACTCTTTTGCATAATAATACTATTGGAGACGGTAGTATTTTTCCCTATCCTTACCCCTCTGAATACCGTACTGCTTCTTACATTTCCTTCTACGAAACACCCATTTGCTACAATACTGTTCTTAACACTTGAACCTGACACATAACGTGTTGGTGGCTCATCCTTTACTTTCGTGTAGATAGGTGCATTTTTTTGAAACAGCTGTTTCCAATTATCAGGGGTTAACAGATTCATACTCGTACTGTAGTACTTTTCTATAGAATTGATAGATTCCACATAACCATCTTGTTCATAGCCACAAACCTTATATGTATTTTGCAAATCCTCGACAACATCCTTCATACACATATATCCAGACGCTTTTCGATTTTCAATAAGGTCTATCAGCAAAGATGTTTTTAAAATATACATTTCAAGCGGCTTCCCATCTTTACGCAACTCTGTTATATCACAACCGATTCTTTTATGCCTATCTAATACTGGTTTAAAATCGAAATTGCAAAGAGTATAACAATTGCTGATAAGTGCATACTCTTGTTTACTTCGATAAAAATAATCTAAATGATAAGCAAAATGATTAAACGAGCCTACACCATCTTCCCTACCTTGTAAATCGGGCGAAGGAAAAAAGAAGAGACCATCCCTTTTTCTATTTAAGTCCCAATTTTTCCCTGATCCAAGATGATCCATTAACGAACGGTATTGAAACTTCGGAAAGATAGCAACCGAATTGATTCCTGTGTTAACCATATTAGATAAAACAAAATCAATAAGCCGATATCTTCCTGCTATCGGAACAGCCGCTAAAGAACGGTGCAGCAATAAATCCTCCAAAGATTCATGGTAGCTAGTTGCATCAATTACTCCAAGCATTGTTTGTTTCATAATTCTCCCCCTTGTTCAATATAAGAAGTGTGTAGTTGTTAGTAACTTTCCCGGGTTACTTCCTCTTGGTCTAATAATGTTTTTAAGAACTTTTCTGTGACTAAAATGATCTCATCAGAACCTTCCTCAGGCATAATGCATACACCGTCAGGAATCGTTACATTACAAGAAACAATCGCTTGTTCAATATAAACATTCGGGCCAATTACTGCATCAGGCATAACAACAGACCGTTTAACATAGGCTCCTTTATTTACTGTTGTTCCTTGAAATAAAACTGATTGAACAACTTTTCCTTCAATTGTGCATCCCTCATTAACAAGAGACTCTTCAACGACTGCATCTTCTGAAATAAATTGAGGTGGTTCATTCGGATTTACAGAATATATTCTCCATTCATAATCAAATAGATTTAGTTTGGAATCTGAATCAAGTAAGTCCATATTTGCTTCCCATAAACTTTTTACCGTTCCGACGTCTTTCCAATATCCTTCAAACGGATATGCCATTAATTTTTTCTTATCATCCAGTAATAAAGGAATTACATCTTTACCAAAGTCATGGCTAGATTTAGAATTGAGGTTATCTCTTTTCAAATATTCCTTTAAAACTTTCCAGTTGAAAATGTAAATCCCCATCGAAGCTAAGTTATTTTTAGGTTCTTCCGGTTTCTCCTCAAATTCTAGTACTCTCATATCTTCGCTCGTATTCATAATTCCAAAACGGCTTGCTTCTTCCCATCCCACTTCAATAACAGAAATGCTGACATCTGCTTGTTTCTCAATATGATAATCAAGCATCTTACTATAATCCATTTTATAAATGTGATCACCCGAAAGTATTAAGACATATTCAGGATCAAATTGCTCAATATAGTTCATATTTTGATAAATCGCGCATGCCGTTCCCGTGTACCACTTAACTTCAGATGACTCCGCATATGGAGGAAGAACCGTTACTCCACCATTCTTACGATCAAGATCCCAAGCACTTCCAATTCCAATATATGAATTTAGAACAAGCGGTTGATACTGTGTCAGCACCCCTACAGTATCAATTCCAGAATTGGTACAGTTACTTAATGTAAAGTCAATGATTCTATACTTTCCTCCAAAAGGTACAGCTGGTTTAGCCAAACTTTTAGTCAATGAATTTAATCTGCTTCCTTTTCCCCCTGCTAATAACATTGCTACACATTTTTCTTTCGCCATTCTCTATCCTCTCCTTCCGCCTTCGATGGTTTTAAATAAACGGCAGCATACGGTGGAATTGTCATTTCCACATAACATGGCCTACCATGATAACTTTCCTCATGTACAGTCAGTGGTATTGGATTAATTTGATGTGACCCACCATAACGTTCATCGTCACTATTCCAAACCTCTTCGTAAACATATGCTTCTTCAACTCCAACCTTATAGTGGTGATATACTTTACTACTAAAATTGCAAACAACCACTAAGAAATCTTCTCTTTGTTTTCCTCTCCTAATAAAAGAAAATATTTGCTGGTTTGCATTATTTACATCAATCCACTCAAACCCTTCTGAACGATGATCTAACTCATACAAAGAATTAGTACCTTTATATAAATGCATTAGATCTTTAAAATATGAATTGAATTTGTGATGCATTTCGTAATCCATTAACCCCCAGTCTATCTCCTCTAAATCCTTCCACTCAGAAAAGGGAGCCAGTTCGCTTCCCATAAATAATAACTTTTTCCCTGGGTGTGCGATCATATAGGAAAGAAGCAAGCGATATTGAGCAAACTTCTGCCAATAGTCTCCCGGCATTTTATTTAATAGTGACTTTTTTCCATGCACTACTTCATCGTGTGAAAAAGGCAGAACATAGTTCTCAGAAAAGGCGTATAAGAGGGAAAATGTCATAAGAGAGTGAACATCCCTTCGTTTAGAAGGCTCTGTTTCCATATACTCTAATACATCGTTCATCCAACCCATATTCCATTTATAATTAAACCCTAGGCCGCCATAATGAACAGGTGCTGTCACTTGTGGCCAATCAGTAGAATCCTCCGCAATCATTAACGCACAAGGCTCGTATTCAAAAACCGCATGATTTAATTTCTTTAAAAAACTTAGTGCTCCTTCATTTGGCACCAATTTATCTTGGTTTCCCCAATAAATGATATTGGCTACAGCATCAATTCGAAATCCATCAATATGGTATTTTTCCATCCAAAAACGCGCATTGGAAATAAGAAAACTTTGCACTTCTCCTTTTCCTAAATCAAAATTAGCAGTTCCCCATGTATAGTTTTCTCTATCTCTTTCATTCTCGTATTCGTAAAGATAAGAACCATCAAATTGATACAGGCCATGCGCATCTTTACAAAAATGTCCTGGCACCCAATCTAAAATGATTCCAATATCATTGAGGTGGCATTTATTCACAAAATGCATAAAATCTTCGGGAGTCCCATATCGACTCGTAGGAGCATAATATCCAGTACTTTGATACCCCCATGAACGATCAAATGGATGCTCCGTAATAGGTAGCAACTCAATATGAGTAAAACCGTGCTCTTTCACATACGGAATAACTTGATCTGCTAATTCTAAATAGGATAAGAAGCTTCCATCTTCTTTTTTCCAAGTTCCTAAATGCAACTCATAAATAAATAATGGATTTTCATAATGAGGTGTTGCCGAACGTTTCTTCAGCCACTTTTCATCTTGCCAAGAGAAACTATTTAAATCGTAGACAATGCTTGCTGTTTGTGGTCTTTTTTCAGCAAAATATGCGTAGGGATCTGATTTCATATATGTATTCCCATTGGCAGACAAAATTTTATACTTATATGTCTCACCGTATAAGTTTTGGTCAATGGTAATAGTCCATAATCCTTCATTATTAAATTTTTTTAATTCGTATCCCTCTCCACTCCATTGATTAAAAGAACCAACGAGTTGAACACTTTCAGCATTTGGTGCCCATACACAAAACTCTGTAAATGTTGTGGAAGAAATATTACGAAGATGAGAACCCATAAAACGATAGGCCTCTTGTAAGTTTCCTTCGTGGAATAAATAGCTATCATAACTAGAAATGCTCATCGTACTCATCATCCTATCTACGTGATGTTCTAGTTAATACTTTTCTACCTTGAATTAGAAATCCCTCTTATAATTACACCCGTAATTACGACACGTTTTTACAAAAGGATGCTAGAATAACTAGAAAACAAAAAATCAATAAAATGAAAGGGTTTGCAAAGTGAAGTATATAGAGAAGTATGTCGAAAAATATTCAAGTAGAGTATTCTAAAATAATTAATTTAAAGGATAATTAGTAGATAATACGGGGTATAATAGTTCTTTTTAAGACTAGTAGATTGCAATAAGAGAGAGTAGGAAAACATATTTAAAACGGGAAATACCAAGTCTAGCAATTATAAGTCACAAAAGGAAGTCAGGACAACATGATAGCCCTCTGACTAGTTGCCTCTTCACTGATGAACAGATAAATATTTTCAATAGAATAGTAATTCTAAAAAGTGTTATATTATTGATAATAAAAAAAGAGACTATCATGTTGATAGTCTCTTTTATGACCCGTACGGGATTCGAACCCGTGTTACCGCCGTGAAAGGGCGGTGTCTTAACCGCTTGACCAACGGGCCTTAAAATGGCGGAGAAGGAGGGATTTGAACCCTCGCGCCAGTTACCCGACCTACACCCTTAGCAGGGGCGCCTCTTCAGCCACTTGAGTACTTCTCCAAAATATGGCTCCGCAGGCAGGATTCGAACCTGCGACCGATCGGTTAACAGCCGATAGCTCTACCACTGAGCTACTGCGGAACATTTAAAATCATGGTGGGCCTAAGTGGACTCGAACCACCGACCTCACGCTTATCAGGCGTGCGCTCTAACCAGCTGAGCTATAGGCCCATGGAGCGGGTGATGGGAATCGAACCCACGACATCAGCTTGGAAGGCTGAGGTTTTACCATTAAACTACACCCGCACTATTTTTATTTTTATATGGGGCGATTGATGGGAATCGAACCCACGAGTGTCGGAGCCACAATCCGATGCGTTAACCACTTCGCCACAACCGCCATATAAATTATTGTATTAAGGAAAATGGTGGCTCAGGACGGAATCGAACCGCCGACACATGGATTTTCAGTCCATTGCTCTACCAACTGAGCTACTGAGCCATAATTAAAATGTATCTTAACTAATATATTGCTATGTCCATCGTCCAGCTTTCAGAAAGGTTATTCAAGATGTTTCTCAAGCTGTACGCTGATGCTTTTTCAATGAATCTGATTCATCGTGCTCTACCAACTGAGCCATAATTTTTAATTAAATAGTGGCGGTCCGGACGGGACTCGAACCCGCGACCTCCTGCGTGACAGGCAGGCATTCTAACCAGCTGAACTACCGGACCAAATTTAATTTTTTATAAAGTGAAAATCTGGTATTGCGGGGGCAGGATTTGAACCTGCGACCTTCGGGTTATGAGCCCGACGAGCTACCAGACTGCTCCACCCCGCGCTAATATAGATTATCATTTGAAAGATATGGCGGAGGAAGAGGGATTCGAACCCCCGCGGGCTTTAACACCCCTGTCGGTTTTCAAGACCGATCCCTTCAGCCAGACTTGGGTATTCCTCCGTAATGTATAAATGGTGGACCTTGTAGGACTCGAACCTACGACCGGACGGTTATGAGCCGTCTGCTCTAACCAACTGAGCTAAAGGTCCTAGTTGGTAGCGGCGGAGGGGATCGAACCCCCGACCTCACGGGTATGAACCGTACGCTCTAGCCAGCTGAGCTACACCGCCAAAGTATTTCTGTATAAGTTAAATATGGTGGAGCCTAGCGGGATCGAACCGCTGACCTCCTGCGTGCAAAGCAGGCGCTCTCCCAGCTGAGCTAAGGCCCCATATTGAAAGTGGTCGGGAAGACAGGATTCGAACCTGCGACCCCTTGGTCCCAAACCAAGTGCTCTACCAAGCTGAGCTACTTCCCGTTTATAATAGTTTATAGTTATAATGGCGCGCCCGAGAGGAGTCGAACCCCTAACCTTTTGATCCGTAGTCAAACGCTCTA